>CAZJAD010000031.1:19867-21825 GCA_964543855.1 uncultured Alphaproteobacteria bacterium | reverse complement strand
GCGCTTCAGTCTGCGCCGCTTGCAGCGCCTCTTGAGCTTTGATTGTCCACTGGTCGAGGTTCATTGTGCGATACTAACTCTCTCAAGCTATTCAGCGTGAAATATAGTTAATTCCGTTCGGTTTATCAAGCGAAATACTCTACCCCGCGCTCGATAGCGTACGCGGCGGCATAAGAAGCGCGGGACAGCAACGCCCCGCGCCCTCATATCCGTCACGAGAGAGTGCTCTCACCTTTCGCGGTGATTCGTCAGACAGTTTCTACTTCTCATCGTCGTCGTCAACAACTTCGTAATCCGCGTCTTCGACGTTGGAGCCTTTCTTACCTTCTTCGGCTTTCGGTTCCTGTGCAGGTTCCGGGCCGGGCTGTAGGCCGTCTTGTGCCTCTTGTTGTTGGAGATCAATTCCCTTCTTGACGTTTTGCCATGCTCCGATCGAATCTTCCTGAATAGCGACGGAATACTTTTTGGCCAACTTGATCACTTCTTCGGCCGAAATCGCCACACCTATATTTAGAAACTGATGTTCTGCAACTTTGCGATTGCCTTCTGAAGCCTCTGGGGCAAAGCCAAGGGGGAAAGATACAGTTCCTGATTGTATTCCAACAACTGTGCCATTCACATCAAAAACAGGTCCGCCACTTTGCCCACGTAATCCTGGAGTAGACACCTCAAACATGCTTACAGTTCGCCCAGTTTGTACATTTTTAATATTGACGCCGCGAGTTACAATACCATCCAATGGAAATCTTGGCATAGGGAAAACATTGGGAGTCACTATGTTGAATTCACTCTTTGCTTCATTAAATTCAGCCTTCAAATCTAAAAAAGGAAACCCGAGTCGACAAACTGGAAAACCTTGCGGAAGAGGAACTATTGAGCCCCCAAAAACAGGGAATCGCTTCAAATTCTTGGTTAAACGTGAATCGACTCTAACCAATGCTAGATCAGAAAGATGGTCGATGTGAATTTCATGTATGGGAATCGACATTTTCCCCCACATAAAAGAGAAATTCGTCACCCACTTTGGATTGGGTGGATTTGCTCTCATCATTCGTTTTTTTTGCTTATTGCTCGATTTCTTATCATTTTTAATAGCCGCTGTTCTTGCATCCCATGCAGCCATTTCCTTTCTTGATTTCTCGTGATAATTAACGAGATTCATAATGTGCGCTGCAGTCAAAATCCAGCCATCAGGATTAAGCGCAATGCACGAAGCAGGTCCGCATTTTATTGACTTATCGTAGAACCTAACAGAAGTGATTACTGGTATAGTAAACGCCGCGTTTTCTTCAATAGCTTTCACAAACATTATTTCTCCTCTACGTTGTGTGTGATTAATTGTGAGAATATACGTCAGTGACTGCCAAATCCGGAATACATATTGCGATCAGATTGTTGCATTTGTCGATATGTATGAACTCATGAGAACCTCATGCGTAGATTCTATATGGTATTCAGCTCTCCTCAATTATGATGAAATGTAACAGGAAGCACGTAGGAGTGATTTTGCTAGTATTCCGTGTCCTTCGGTGGACAGGGGTCATGACCTGGCGGGATCGTGTCTTTACTTCGAATCTTTCCGTCGACACCCTTGATTATTAGTTCACCGCCTCCTTGATTCTGTAGCATCTCCTTCGCGGCATGCACAGCATCCTGTTGCGTTTTGTGTAAACTCGAAGCCGCGTCGGCATCATTGCGTTTGTTGACCCAAGTACCGTCCGGCCGACGAAAGACGGTTCGGTCTCTGCTTTTGCTCATTTCAGAGTCTCCTTTGTTCTGCTATGATGATTCTCCTGTTCTTCCTCAGCATTTCCGGGCGAATCTGGAGATTCGCCGCTGCGAGTTACTTTTCAGCCGCGAAGGGTGAGGGCACCCATTCGCGGCGAACAAGGGTCGGCTGCAAGCAGCCGACACCGCACAAAAATCCGGGTGGGTCTGGAGACTCCACCTCGGCGAGT
>CAZJAD010000031.1:0-19767 GCA_964543855.1 uncultured Alphaproteobacteria bacterium | reverse complement strand
GAAACGCCGCTCCAAACCTGCGTGAGTGCTTCGCCGCTGGAGCGAATTTCGTTCATGTCGGAGCCTTTGAGAGCCGCCTTGACGCGGTCGACCGCCGCCTGAAGCTTTGCCTTATCGTCGGCGGAGAGCTTGCCTTCGAGGTCTTTCATCTGGCGTTCGGTCTGGAAGACCTGTGTGTCGGCACGGTTTCGCGTCTCGACATCGTCTCGACGGCGCTGGTCTTCGGTCGCGTGAGCTTTGGCATCCGTTCTCATCCGTTCGACTTCTTCCTTCGACAGGCCCGAGCTGTGCTGAATCTTGATAGATTGCTCGCGACCCGTCGCTTTGTCTTTGGCCGAAACGGAGAGGATACCGTTGGCATCGATGTCGAAAGCGACTTCGATTTGCGGGATTCCCCGCGGTGCGGGTGGAATTCCGTCCAGAATGAAGCGACCGATGGTCTTGTTGTCAACGGCCATGGGTCGTTCGCCCTGCAGGACATGAATCTCGACCGACGGCTGACCATCGGCAGCTGTCGAGAAGATTTCGGCGCGCTTGGTCGGAATGGTCGTGTTGGCGTCGATGAGGTGCGTCATGACCCCGCCGAGCGTTTCGATTCCCAAAGAGAGCGGCGTCACATCGAGCAGCACGACATCCTGCACATCACCGGCCAGCACTCCGCCCTGAATCGCCGCGCCGACCGCAACGACTTCGTCGGGATTCACGCCGCGGTTCGGTTCCTTTCCGAAGAACTCGCGCACGAACTCGATCACACGCGGCATTCGGGTCGAACCGCCGACGAGGATAATCTCGTCGATATTAGCGTTGCTCATCTTGGCGTCGGCCAGCGCTTTCTGGCAAGGTACGAGGCAGCGCTGAACGAGATCTTCGGTGATCTCCTGAAACTTCGCGCGGGTCAGGTTCATGTCGAGGTGCTTCGGCCCTTCGGCGGTTGCCGTGATGAAGGGCAGATTTATCTGTGTCTGAGGAACACTCGAGAGCTCGACCTTCGCTTTCTCGCAGGCTTCCTTCAAGCGCTGGAGCGCCATCGGGTCTTTGCGCAGGTCGATACCTTGTTCTTTCTTAAACTGGTCGGCGACATAATCTATCAGGCGCTGATCCCAATCATCTCCGCCCAAGTGCGTATCGCCGTTGCTCGACTTCACCTCGAAGACCCCGTCGCCGAGTGACAGGATCGAAATATCGAAAGTCCCGCCGCCAAGGTCGAAGACGGCGATGGTCTCGTCCTTCTTCTTGTCGAGGCCATAAGCCAGACTTGCCGCCGTAGGCTCGTTGATGATGCGCATGACTTCGAGACCGGCGATTTGCCCGGCGTCTTTGGTCGCCTGCCGCTGGCTGTCATTGAAATACGCGGGCACGGTGACGACCGCTTTCGTGATCTTCTCGCCCAGATAGTCTTCAGCGGCCTGTCTCATCTTCTGCAGAATCATGGCAGAGATTTCAGGCGGGCTGTACTCTTTGTCGTCAATCTTGACCTTGGCCAGACCGTTTGCTCCCTCTACGACCTCGTAAGGCACTTCTTCGATTTCGCGGCCGACTTCGGATCTTGCACGGCCCATGAAGCGCTTGATGGAATAGACGGTTTTCTGCGGATTCGTGACCGCCTGACGCTTGGCCGGAGCGCCGACGAGGCGCTCGCCGGACTTGGTGAACGCGACCACGGACGGCGTTGTGCGCGATCCTTCGGCGTTCGCGATCACGGTGGCTTCGCTGCCTTCCATGACGGCGACGCAGGAATTCGTGGTTCCCAGGTCAATGCCGATGATTTTAGCCATCTTAAACCTCTATTTTTGCTTGTTTTTGTTTTCAGAAAACTGGTCATTCCAGCCTGTCAAGAAAGAGGCCGGATTCTTTACCATGATATGGCAAGAAGCAGGCCTAAGTCATAAGTCTATGTAAATTAATTTTTAACAGACTCAAGGACGCCTCCACCGCCTGCCATTTGCTGTCAATTTGGCAGAGATTTATCCCGAATCTGGCACCATAACTGCCTTGCTGACAGCATCTTATCCTCTGCCACGAACGGCTCGATGGCGTCGAGCAGGAGGTCGACTCTCTCGGCAGTCTCTCCGAGATTCAGGGCGCCTCGGAAGTGGGAGTGAAGCTGGCGCGGGAATCCCTGCGCGGTGAAGACGGCCGCTTCGAGAAGCTCGCGCAAACCCGCTTCCAAGCCAGGCCGCGAGAGGACGAGTCCGTAGCCCACCAGTACCGTCCATTGGGACAGCTCGGGCGAAAGACGCAGCAGATTGCGCCGCAGTTTGTCTGTGTTGCGTGCGTAGACGCGTTTCTGGAGCGCGAGACCACGCTCGTGCCAGCGCGAGGCGGATTCGGTCTCGATTTCCTCGCAGGCGCTTGCAGGAGTCGATTGGCAAATCTCCTCGATTTGAAAGAAAGCTTCGAGGGAGACCTGGAAGCCCGCGACAAGGAACATCTGCAGAGCGGCTTCACGCAGGGCGTCCATCGAGAGCGCTCGCCGCTGCCATTCTCGCAGCAGGTCGGTGGCGTGAGGGTCGCCGGATCGCAGCCAGCAAACGGAAATCGCTCCTAACAGGATCAGCTCGGCGTCGTCGGGATGCCTCGCCAAAAGCTCTTCGATTCGCCGGATGGGATTAGCGGGCACGCTGAGTACCTCCCGAAAACAAAAAGCGGCGCAGACGCACCTCTCAGTTGAGGAATGTCAGCGCCGCGAATGTGATCCGTTCCCTAGTATTACTGGGAGACCTTTTCTTTGTCTATCAAGATGGGCCTCCAGCCGTCTTCCGTTTTGACAAAAAGACCCGACGGCACTTTCGAGCCGTAGGCTGCCGTGTCGATCGGCTCGACTTGCGGTGGTGGCTGGACCGGCCTCGGAGGCCGTGGACGGCGTACGGGTGAGGCAGCCTGGCGGGGAATCGTCGGGGCGGGAGGGGCAGCCACCTTGGGTTCGGGGCCGCGGTCCCGGGCTCCAACGGGCCTGATACCATAGGATGCCCGCAACTTGTCGAGTTTGGCTGAAATCGATTTCCGCGTCACGCCGAATCGTTCGGCCAACTCACTCATAGGCACCTTCCCATAGTTCTCGAGGAGGAATTTCTCCTCTGTGGGGGTCCACTTTTTCGCCATCTCAACTCACTCCTATTGTTTTGGATTGCTGCATTCAAGAATTCACGGGGTGGTCAGCGGAGCAGGACCATTTTGCGCGCCAGACTCCCGAAATCCGTCTTGGTGTAGTAGATGTAGACACCGCTGCCGACTTTGTCGCCGAGAAACCCCTCGCCGTTCCAGCGCACGCGATGGACTCCCGCGAACAAGTCGGCATCGATCAGAGTCGCGACACGCTGTCCCAGGAGATTGTAGACTGTGAGTGTGACATGAGACATGCGCGGCAGGGCGAATTCGATCGTAGTCTCGGGATTGAACGGATTCGGATAATTCTGCGCCAGATAGAACTCGGTGGGGATCACGGGCCTTTTCGTTTCGGCGGCAACCATCACCGGAGGGGTTGTCGTGAATTTGATGGTACTGCCACTCTGAACCGTGATCGCTCCCTGCGTGTAGACTCCGTTGTATTCGTAGGTGATCCCATCGGTGGAAGTGCAGTTTTCGATTCCCACGGTCGCTTGACTCGGGCCCCACTGTGTTAGATCCTGATACAGGAGCAGCCAGGCGGCATCTCCGGTGGGCGTGGGATGAGACTCGGGATTCAGGAGTTGAAGCTGGAAGGTCTCCATGCGGCTGCCCGAGTAGTAATGAATGCGATACCATTCCACGATGAATCGGTCACCGACATCGTCGTAGTAGTAGGCCACCTGCCCCGTTTCACCGGGTTGCCAGAGGTCATCCCAGAGGACGGCAACAAGCCCGTCCGTATCGTCGTCAGGATTCGGCAGAGTCGAGTTCCTGCGGTTTGTGCGAGTCGTGTAACCGGGGTGCACCCAGCCATCCGTCGAAATCGAGAGTGAATCGAAGTCAGCCCCGTAGAATGAATATGAGAAGGGGACGACTCGAGCAAGAGTCTCATCGGAGCGCGTGAAGCCGATCGTATCCCCCGGTCCACCGGCGAGAGGAGCAATCTCGACCCAATCATAGACCGGACATTCCTCGTAGTCGATGTCGGCCACATCGTAGGCCCAATAGAGACGCTGTTCATCGGAGAAAGGATCGCTTTCCGTAATCATTCCCACCGTTGTCGATGCGACGAGGTCTCCATGGTACTGATAGGTTCCCTGATCAGCGAAAATGTGGATCGCCAGTGAGACATAGTGTTCGGCGGGTGTATGCAGACTGGCCTGCATCTGAAACGCCATGTCTCCCAAATCAAGAATCTGGCCGGGTTGCACAGCGTCGCCATCGACGAGGGAGTCGATCACGGAAATGAGAGGATCGTCAACGCGCAGGACATACTGAGTGGGAGCCAGAGGTGCATTGCCAGTATTCAAGACCTGCAGGCCCACCTTCGCAACTTCTCCTCGATCCCATGTATCGCCGTTCAGGTCTGTTACTTCGATTCCCGCCAGCACGATTTCAGGCAATGCGACCGTGACATAGACATCCGACACCCACGGACCGGCATTCAAACTGTGCCAGACGATTTGCAGCCCCAGTATCGCCTGAGTCTGACAGGTATCCGAGACAGAGATTTCGAATGGCGGTGTCCCGACCGCCGAATCCAGCGCCGCGACATTGCCGAACTCCGATATGGACTGCAGGACTTGCACCCGAGGATCGTCGCTCTCCAGAATCGCCACGACATCCTCGGCATCCTGCATTCCCAGATTCAATCCTTCCTCTTCCCAAGCGATTGTCTCGCCGGGCTCGACGAATCCGTTGCGGTTGCCGACAAGACTGTCCACCAGAAACGCGCGGTTGTGCACCATATATTCGCCCGTCGCAGCCACTGGAATTTCCCGCTGGTAAGCGAGGACATTATCACCGGTGACCGTCAACCAGACACCGTTGCAGGAGACTGGAATTGTAATCGGTAGCACGACAGTTTCCTGCTGTGGTGTCGCAAAACCGAAGATGAAATTTCCGGGTTCAACCCAAACACACACCTTGACGGTGTCGATTCCCAAGGGTTGCAAATTGGGTACATTGACAACCAGATTCACCTCTCCCAGCGGAATTCCTGCTGGGTGTATCACCGTGAGGCGTTGCGGCGTTTTCGTGTAGAGCCGAAGAGACGGATCGGACAGACAAAGATACTGGCGTATGGCGGTTTCGGTAAGCTCTTGCACTCCCGGATGGTGGAAGTAAGGCTGAAAAACACTCCAGAACATCAGCTTTCCCGCCACGAAGGCGGGCATCAGTTCGTGCACTTCATGGTCCAAGATTGCGATGTAGAGCGTTGAATCGAGGACATCGTTGAAGCGAGTGTGCGTGTTCCAGGATGGACCCAAGAAACCGACACAGCCTTCGGGCTGATTCAAGGTGCCTTCGGTCATGAAGATCTGTCCGAAGCAGTCCGGGTAATCATCGAATTTCGCCACGCCGCAACCGATGCCCGTGACAATCGGCAATTTCCAGTAGTTGTTGAGAAAGGGGATGTCGGGATTGTAGAAACTGAGGCCGGACCAACCGAAGCTCCACCCCGGGCCACGATAATTGACGAAGTTGCGTCCCTGTTGAACCCGATTGATGAATAGCTGTGGAGTGCCAATACCGAAGAGCGTGTCCACGACGGTGAAACCGTGATTCAGGAGCATCTGCCGGACATGCCGTTTGGTCTGAGCCTGGGTCGCCGGCCAGGTGTCGGAACCCATGCACGCCTTCAAAAACCGCAGCGAGTCCACTTGAAAGGGATTGGATTCGTGGAAGACAGAGCGCCGAGCAATCTTGAGTACTTCTTCAGTCGTACCAGCGACCCAGCGACCGAAGAAGAGATCGGGGAAGATGTCGTCACCTTCTATGGCGACGAAGTAATTCTCATCGGTGTACCATCCCGCGTAACTGTAATCGCTGAAAAGCGTATAGGGATCATCCGTCCACCGATCATAGGCATCCAGGTGAGATCCATTCCCGACGAAAATCACATAATCGGGTGTGGGAGTCAGAGTGTCGTACTGAGCGATGATGTAGTCGCGCAGGTCTTGTGCACTCGGATTGGTGCCGATATCGCCGCGCCGTACGACCGTGACCACAAACCCCGATCGTTCCTTCCATGTAACGAACTCCTCCAACTGATCCTCAAAAAATCCGGGGACGATGATCAAGATGTGCGGATCTTCGGGACTGTCCAGACCGTCGATGCTCTGCCAATTGGCGATAACGCTTCGATAAACCGGGATCCAGGAGCGAGAGACGCGACCTCGCGCATTCAGAAGAGGATTGACTCCCAAGTCCGCGCCGGTCCTGATAACGATCTCTGCTGACTGAAGGACCTCTGCTTCGGTTGCGCCGCTTTCGTATTGCACCGGGAAAATTGTGACCGGCACGACGCGTGCTTCACGCAGGACAGCAGGCTCGCCGAGTTGCAGCGGTTCGCCGACGCCTATCCCGCTGGTCAGGGCAACCTGCGCCGCCGGCAATCGAACGGTTTCCCACGACACGACTTCAAGCTCGGGCGTGCCCGTGTGGGCAATCGCAACGAAGAAAGTCTTGCGCGGCAGTTCGATTTGTTCAGGTACCAAAGAGCCCCACAGACCATCCACTCCAGCAGCCAAGTCAATCTGTGAAAGAAGCGCGGTCGGGTTCATCTTAACTCGCAAGCGCACTTCGTCGAGCCGGTAGGTCAGGACCTCGACCTCAGGCGCCAAGGAGCCGACGGTTGATGTGCCAAGGGGAGCAGCATTTGAAGCGAGGGTTGGGGATAGATAAACCATCGCCCACGCGGCTGCAAGCAGTGCCACGATGCGAGACTTACGCATGGGTGTCTCCTTTCGATCGCAAGCCTATGCACATAGTCCGGAATCCGGTATATACCAAACTTTAAATCTACCAATTTTCTTAGAATAAGTCAAGCAGACCTTTTCCCCAATCAACCTCTCGCGGACCCATCACGCAAGTTCATCCGCTCTCGATGTCTCCCTGCGGTAGGCAAACGGAATGAGAGGAAGTCGGATCAGGCAATGGCGAAGACATCCTTTGAAATCTGATTTGCCGATGATGTCGCGAGCGAAGGCGCGGGCGATGATTCTGTTCTTCACAAGGAGCGGGAAAGTCCACGGAAGATTGCCATAGAACACGCTGGCGAACCGGCTTGCGCGAGCGATGTTGTCGTCGATCATGTCGGAGATTCTGTCGGCGTAAGTCCCGAGCGACTTACCGTGCTTCAAGTGTTTAATGATGACATCCGCGGCGATATCCGCCGAAAGAAGCGCGTGGTAGACTCCTTCCCCGAGGAAAGGCTCCACGGTGGCCGCGGCGTCTCCGACGAGCAGCACGCGGCCTTTCTGCACAGGTCTCGGATCGCCGCCCACCGGCAGTACGCCGCCACGCGAGCGAAAGACTTCCGCCTTGCGAAGAAGCGGATGCGTGTTGCAGAACGCTTGCAGGTGTGAGCGCAGGTCCAACCCACGATGATGCGTAAAAACGCCGATGGACAGATGGTCTCGTTTCGGGAAGATCCAGCCGTACCCACCGGATACGGCACTCAGGTCAAAGCACGCCCGATTGTTCAACGCTTGCATCACTTTTTCCGAGGGTTTAACTTCGGCTGCCAATGCTGCCAGCAGCTTGCGATGCACACCGAAACCGCACGCGCGCCGAACATGACTCGACGCTCCGTCCGCACCGACAAGAATGTTTCCGGACCAAGTTTCACCGGCGGCTTCGATTTGGCAACCGTCCTTTGTCTCGTCGATGGTATCGACTGAGGCCCCATCAAAGAACCGTCCTCCCGCTTCGAGATACTTTCGCGCGAGAAAGTCATCGAAGGTGTCGCGCATGACCATCCCCCCTGCCGGACCGAAATCGGAGACGAGGACATATTTGTTCCGGTATCCGATCCAGGCACCGGTCATCTGTCTTTCAACGACCTCGCCCATGGAAAAGGGCAAGAATTCGATGACCTTCTGTGAGAGCCCGCCGCCGCAGGCCTTGTCACGCGGGAACTTCTCGCGGTCGAAGAGAACGGAATCAATCCCCGCTTCCGCGAGCCGAAGCCCGAGCCAACTGCCCGCAGGCCCCGCGCCAACGATGATGACATCAGTCTGTTTCATGCTCACCCGAGTCGGTTCTCCGACGCGTCAAATCAGATTTTGAAATATAGCGCGGATTTCGTAAAATAGCAATGAAGCGAGAGGCTGCGACGATTCCTGGTGATGGCTCGCGGGAAAGTTTTCACATTCCGCACACGGAGGCAGATATGGTTCGCACTTACATGCGGGGAGGCTTGATCACAATCGCTGCCGCTTTTTTGGCGGTCGTTTTCTGGGGTTGTGGCAAGCCGGAGATCAGCGAAGGGACGCGAATCACCCTCGTGTACTCAAACGATTCTCATGGGAAGCTGGAGGGTTGTGGCTGCAAACGGAATGGTGGCGGGATTCTGAAACGCGCGCATCGAATCAAGAGTCTGCGCGAGGCCGACGGGTCGGTGCTCTACTGCGACGCCGGCAACTTCCTTCTCGGAAGCCGCGAGGCTGACACGACCGAAGGAAGAATTTCGATAGCTGTTCACAACGAACTCGGCACATCGGTGGTCAACATATCGGAAGAGGATTTAGAGCGCGGATTGGAGACATTTGAACAGAGGCATCAGGAAGCGAGGTTTGATTTCGTCTCCGCCAACATCACGGCCAACGGCAAAGTACTGGCGCCGCGCTATGTCATGAAGCGCGTAAAGGGTCTGGACATTGCTTTGGTGGGTCTGTGCGCTCCGACGAATGTCATGCGGCGCGACAGCACGAAGCTTCCGCCCGGAGTTCGCGTCGAAAATCCCATGGTGGCCGCACGCCGAGTCATTCCGAAGCTCGCCAAGAAAGCCGACTTGCTCGTCGTTCTGTCCACATGCGGCGATGCCATCGACAGTGCTCTGGCCGAGACTTTCACAATGGTCGATGCCATTGTCGGCGGTCGCACCTACCGCTCCAACGCGGCCAAACCCTGGAAGGTCGGCAACGCGTTTATCGTGCGTGCACAGAGGCAAGGACGAACTCTCGGTCGCCTTGAATTCGAATTCACTCATGACCGGCAGATCAAATCGTGCGCCGCCTTTGAGGAAGCGATGGAAACGGACGCGCCATCCGATGAAGCGATGCTTGCCGTAGTGCGCGAGTTTCTGCCAGACTTCGTCGACAGCCCCGAGGAAGGGACTCGGTCCGGATTGGATAACGGCGGCGCTTCCGAGGTCAAAGAACGGTAGCACCCGAAGAAACACAAGAACTGAACAAAGGAAGCCGCGTGACACTCACCTGCGAGTCTCGCGCGGCTCTCTCTATACTGTGCATAAGTTGGATGTTGCGTCTGCTATCGCTTCGACGCTATGCCATGTTGCTCCATGATGTGCCGCCAAGTTGCCTCGTCCAATGCTTCCGAGTCGTTTATCAAGAGATTCGGGATGCCGTCGATGATACGATAGCGACGGCGAGTCTCGATGTCCGTGGACACGAGGGAATCTCCGTCTTGAATCAGCGGCGCGTGCGAGAGTGGGCAAACGAGAATTGCCAGAAGCTTGGGATCAATTGGCATGGTATTGCTCACGCCACGGTGACTTTTTTCGACAAGTAGACATCCTGAATCGCGTTCAAGAGCTCGATGCCGTCCTTCATCGGTTTCTGGAACGCCTTGCGTCCGGAGATGAGTCCCATGCCTCCGGCGCGCTTGTTAATCACCGCGGTCCGAACGGCCTGAGCGAGGTCATTCTTGCCGGAGGCGCCACCCGAGTTGATGAGCCCAACGCGTCCCATGTAACAGTTCACGACCTGCCAGCGCGTCCACTCAATCGGATGATCCGGCACGAGTTCGCCGTAGACTTTCTTGTTAGTCTTGCCGAAGTTCAACGCGACGAAACCGCCGTTGTTCTCGGGCTGCTTCTGCTTGACAATGTCCGCCTCAATCGTTGCGGCCAGATGATTCGCCTGACCGGTCAAATCAGCCGACACATGGTAGTCCTTCTCCGCCGTCTTGAAAGCCGGATTCCGCAGATACGCCCAAAGGACGGTGACCATCCCCAGCTCGTGAGCGTACTCGAACATCTCGCGCACTTCCTGAATCTGGCGCGCACTTTCGTCCGACCCGTAGTAGATCGTAGCGCCCACGGCGGCTGCACCGAGGTCGAACGCCTGGTCCACGCTGCCGAATTCAATCTGGTCGTAGGTGTTTGGATAAGTCAGCAGTTCGTTGTGATTCAGTTTGACGATGAACGGAATCTTGTGGGCGTACTTGCGAGACATCATACCCAGGACGCCCAGAGTGGAAGCCACGCCGTTGCAGCTCCCTTCAATGGCGAGCTTGACGATGTTCTCCGGGTCGAAATAGATGGGATTCGGCGCGAACGAAGCCGCCGCCGAGTGCTCAATCCCCTGGTCAATCGGCAGGAATGAAACATAGCCCGAGCCCGCCATGCGCCCGGTGTTGAAAATCCGGTGCAGGTTATTCAGGACATTGGCGGGTCGGTCGGACTGAACATGAATACGATCCAGAAAATCGGGACCGGGCAGGTGCAGTTCCTTCTTGGAAATGCCCTTACACTTGTACTCGAGCAGATCCTTGGCTTCTGCGCCCAACAATTCAACAGTACGATCAGGCATAGCATGACCCCTTCTTAGAAAAAGTTGGTCTCGTGAGTCTTATAGCCTTGTGACCCCAGGGGGAATCGAACCCCCATTATAAGATCGAAAATCTTATGTCCTAACCGTTAGACGATGGGGCCAGTGTTTGTCCGCGACCGGAGGTCGCGGGTAGTAGTCCTGCAATTTCCGGCCGGGTTAGGAACCCGGCTCGGCGGGAAGAACGACCGTTGACGATGGGGCCAGTGTTCGTACGCGACCGGAGGTCGCGGGTAGTAGAACTGCGCTGGTTCGTGTGTGCCGTTCGCTCGGAAACGAACCCTGGGTGGCTGAGGGGACTTGAACCCCCGACCTTCTGAGCCACAGTCAGACGCTCTAACCAACTGAGCTACAGCCACCATGAAGAGCGGTCGCCCCTCGTCTTTCAACCGGCGCAGACAGTGTCACCCTTCGGGCCGCGCGCCCGAAAGGGCTCGAACCTTCAACCTACAGCTTAGAAGGCTGTTGCTCTATCCTGTTGAGCTACGGGCGCGAACCGGAGATACTTCTCGGAGTAAAATATAGAATTATCTTCATCGAAAGTCAAGCAGTGTCGCATCAGAAGAAGGCGGGTTCTTCGTACTCGGAATAGACTTCACGCATTACATCCACCATTTCTCCGAGAGTGCAATAGGCGTGGGCTCCCTCAATGAGATGGGGCATGATGTTCTCGCCCTTTTCGGTGGCGTCCTTGATGTTATCGAGGCTCTCCTGAGCGCGTTTGGCATCCCGGCGCTGTCTTAGCGCGGCGAGCTTGCGGCTTTGCACCTTGCCGACCTGGTCTTCTTCAATCCTGAGGATCGGGATTTCGATCTCCTCGCCTTCTTCGACATAGTCATTGACACCGACGATAATCCGCTCCTTGCGCTCGATTTCCTGCTGATAGACAAAGGCGGCATTGGCGATCTCTTTCTGGAAGAAGCCGACTTCGATGGCCGGGACCACGCCGCCGAGTGCGTCAATCTGCTGAAAGTACTTCTCCGCTCCTTCCTCCATCGCGTCTGTGACGGCTTCGACATAATAACTGCCGCCGAGGGGATCGATGGGCAAACCGCCGACGATTTCATGGGCAATGATCTGTTGTGTGCGCAGGGCAAACTTCACGGCTCTCTCACTGGGCAGGGCAAGGGTCTCATCCATCGAATTCGTGTGGAGTGATTGCGTTCCTCCCAGAACTCCCGCCAAGGCCTGGAAGGCGACGCGCATCAGGTTGTTCTCGGGCTGCTGAGCCGTGAGGCTGCATCCGGCAGTCTGGGTATGAAAACGGCACAGGAGGGAGCGATCTTTCTTCGCATTGTATTTGTCACGCATCTTCTTGGCCCAGATTCGCCGGGCTGCGCGAAACTTGCCAATCTCCTCGAAGAAATCGAGGTGCGAGTTGAAGAAGAGGCTGAGGCGGGGGGCAAATTCATCAATATCAAGCCCACGCTCAAGCGTTGCATCCACATAGGCCATACCGTCGGCCAGGGTGAATGCCAGCTCCTGCACCGCCGTACTGCCAGCTTCGCGGATGTGATAGCCGCTGATGGAAACCGGATTCCACTTCGGCATCTCCCGCATGGCGAATTCGATCGTGTCCACGACCAGTTTCACCGACGGTTCGGGTGGAAAAATCCACTCCTTCTGGGCAATATATTCCTTCAGGATGTCGTTCTGAGTCGTTCCACCGAGCTCGGCGCGCTTCCAGCCCTGATTCTCGGCGGCTGCGATGAACATAGCCCAGATAATCGCTGCCGGGGCATTGATCGTCATGGAAACGGTGATTTTGCCAAGCGGAATGTCACGGAAGAGGGTCTCCATGTCTTCCAGAGATGCCACAGCGACTCCACACTTGCCCACCTCGCCCAGCGACCACGGATCGTCCGAATCCCGGCCCATCAGTGTCGGCAGGTCGAAGGCCACGGACAGGCCTGTTCCTCCGCTGGCCAGAAGATACTTGTAGCGCTCGTTCGTCTCTTCAGGCGTGGCGAATCCGGAAAACTGTCGCATCGTCCAGAGTCGGCCCCGGTACATGCTCGCATGAATCCCGCGCGTGTAAGGAAACTGGCCCGGGAAACCGAGTTTCTCGTTGTAGTCAGCAGCCGATGCCGGATCCTCGGGCCAGGAGAGTGGAGGGACTTCCACGGATGAAGTCGTGCGAAACTTCTTCGCCGTGGGAACGCCTCCGTTTCCACCGTAGGCCTTCTGCCAAGCGCGCCGACTGGCGAGCAGCTTCTCCAAGGGAGTCATGTCTCAAACCTGTTTATGAAAAGTGATAAAATGCTGCGAAAAATCTATCTGTAAAAATATAATCGTTTTCGCTCCAATGTCAAGCCTTGCAGTCGTTCCGCATGCTGTATGGATCTACCGGACACGACTCGGGCCTCCATATCCGTCATTCCTCCCACGAGTGAGCTCGCTTCAGAACCACACGAGCAAACCTACTCCACCCTGAAGGCGCGCGCGTGTCTTGGGCACGAGCTCCAGAGCCGGAACGAGCTCTCCGAAAACCTCGAAGGACGAGTATGGGAAGTGATAACTGGCCCCTATTGGTATTCTGGCTCCCAGGACACCGTCCTCACTTTCAGGAATGCCCACATAGCCGCCCAAGCCGTAGTACCATCGCCAATCGAGTGACCGCGGACTGATGTACTCCTCGAAACGGCAATCCACGAAGATGAGCAGCCACTCATCCCACGACCAGGCTGCTCCACAGTCCAGGAAGAGTGGCTCTCGAATCGAGATGCTTGCCTTCAGACCCGACGGCTGGCCGAGGAGAATCCCGGCACCGAAATCTCGTGCCCCGAACGCAATGGCTGTCAGAGCGAGGAGCGCTCCCACGGTGAAAGCGGCTGAATGACGCGAAACCATGTGCTCTACCAATCCTTAGTCAACTCACGCATTATTTGAACGCCTTAGAAATCGCGAGGTTTCTCAGGTCTTTCACGATTTTTGCACAGTCTGACCAAGCCTGACTAACCCATAGCCGGGGCGACAGACGACATCCTTCGGGAAACGGCACGCGGCGAGGTGAGGAGGCGTCGCGGTGGCGCGGGTCGCGCCAGCGACAGAGTGCAGGGCAGTGGATTGACGGCTGCGCAATATTATCAAAATGTTAGAGGGGCACGAGGATTGCACATGATTGGAGAGTCGAATCTAAGTGGCCCAGTATTTCTGGTTGACTTTTCGAGAAATAACTATTATATTAAGTCGGTTTGTAGAGCCGCCTTCGGACCCTGCGACGGGGCTGTGTAAGCTTATGATTTTATGGCATTTCCAAGGTTCAGGGCGGCATTGGCCTATGTAAAGGTCATCGCGGGTGGAGTTTATCTACTCGTCACCGGCGAAATATACTCTGTTAACGAGACTTGCATCGACGCTTTAGCCCGGAGAACTGTCTGAGAAAGCGATAAGAGTCAGATAAGGGAAAGAGAGAGGTTGTTGATCTTCTTTAGGAGGTAATTTATGTCTACAAAACGCACTATTTTAGCAGCTCTGGTGATCGTTGTGATGGCGTTCGCTCTTCCGAACTGGGCTAACGCACAGGTGGAGCTGTACAACGACAATGGAGGTTGGACCACCTATCACCCCCAGATGGACCTGAACTGGATAGGCACGGCAACGTTCTTCCCCAGCTACACACAGTTCGAGGTCACGCAGGTGAAGTTCTTCCTTTATGGGAGCGGCACGTTCTCGTACAAGATCCATGTCTATGAGGATGGCAATACGGTGCATTCCACGGATTGCTATGCCGGAGAAGTGGATTGCAGCGGGCCTCAGCAGAGGGGTGACAGCGTCTGGGTGTCGCCGGTCTACACCTATTCTGTAGGTGCTGGCATCAACGAGGTCATCCGGAACGTTACGCTGCCACAGTATCTGGATGGTCCATTCTGCGTTGGAATCGAATACACGGCCGCCAACACGAACTGCGGTCTGTTGTCTGACGGTCAGTCGCCCATAGACTGTTGTGTCGACTATTGGTGGCGTACCTGGGGAGGGGACTGGATGTGGATGGAGCACTACGATGTTTGGGTGAGCCCTCTCGCCTTTGGCTACCATGGGATTCGTGCCATCGGGTACAACCATGGTATACCCAATCCGGGTGACCTCCAGACCATCCCTGACCGCGTGTTCTACGGTCATGCCGCGACGGGTGGCTACCTTCGCTCGCCGGAGCAGATTGACCATACGGTCGTCTACAGGAATTCCGGTGGTGATGCAATCACCGTTACGGCACTGACGTGTTCCAACCCGGATTTCTTCTGGACGGGTGATCCCCTCCCGTGGAATCTCGCGTCCGGTCAGCAGAAGAGCGTTACGGTGAGCTTCCAGCCGGCGGCGGCTGGCTGGTCCTATGGCAATATCATTGCCACGGTGACCGAGGTCGACGATGATACGCTCGAACTGTCGGGTATCGGATTTGACGGTCTCTGGCTCGAGAACTTCTACCAGGATCCTGATCCGGTCACAGGGACATGGTATATCGCCTCAGACTCCTCTCTGGGCTTCCCCTGGGGCGGCTACTACGGCGGCTATTCCGATCAGGATTTCATGATGGGACACCCGTATACGGAGTTTGGTAACCCAGATTCTCTGGCGATTGACTGGGCCCTGTGCGACACTCTCAGGGAATACCAGATCCCGAATCCCGGTGGCGGTGTCAAGGCCTCGTGGATGAATCGCAACAGCGAGAACAGCACTTATGGTTACCACGCGTTCTACTGGACTCGCATGGACTGTACTTACTGGTACTTTGTTGACGAAATTCCACCGACCTTCCCGGAAGGAGACTGGGTGGAGGAGGGGCCTCACTACATCAACACCCCTGCCGACACTTTCATGGTCGGCTTCCTCTATATGGGTAACGACGATTGGTCGGATCGCTGGTTCATCGACGATGTTATGATGTCAGAGTTGCCTCATCTCCCACCGGAGATTGCTCACGAGCATCACAGTGACGATGGTCCGGCTTCCTTCGTGTCGCCCGGCTGTACGCATGTCACAGCCCAGGTATTGGATCCCAACGCCGATCCGATGACCGTGACGGTCCATTACGCGGACCTCAACACGATGGTCTGGAACACGACTCCGATGTCAGAGGTTCCGGGATGTGAGGCCATGTACCTGTGGGAAGGCACGGTTTGCGACCTCGACACCTGCCACACTTATGGCTACTACTTCTCGGCAGATGACGGCGACCCGCAGACACCGATCACCTACCTGCCTGCAACTGCGCCAGCGGACTATTACCGTATGGACATTCTGGACAATTCGCGGCCACAGGTTGCCTATGACAACGGCAATGTCTACTATGTCCGCTATGACCCGGATTACTGGGAGCAGCGGTTTGCAGTCCGCTTCACGCCGCCATCCTATCCGTACTACCTTGGCGGTGCGATGGTCATGGTCGGCGCACCGGTCCAGTCGTTCCCGGATGATGACCATGAAGACATCGTCGCCGAAGTGTATGACGACAACGGGAGCCCTCCCGGCTCGCCAGGCACGCTGATGTCCCTGAATCCTCCGAGCATCAGCACGAAGAATGGCACGAGCTGGAACGAGGGTCAGGATGCCTGTGACGACACGACGTTCGCCAAGTGGGTTTACATCAAGTTCAATCCGTGCGTTGAGATTACGAGCGGTGACTTCTACATCGCCATTCGCAACCGTGACGGAAGCGTCGGGACTGACAAGGATGCCTTCGGGTATGATGACGGTCCTCAGTCTGTACCCTATCGCACCTGGATCTTCTACGGCGATATTGGCCAGTGGCGTCCGGATTCCCTTGGCGACCCGAACGGGCATGCGTCGACGAACCTGATGGTGCGGGCGATCGAGTGTCCGTGTGACCTGATGGCACCGACCGAAGTGAGCGTTTACAAGGATCCGAGCAGCACGAACAAGATCGTGCGCTGGACCGACATGGGCCTGCCGTACTACTATGTCTATCGCTCGACGACCGGTCCCTACACGGGCTTCACCCAGGTCGCGACGACCTCAGACACCTTCTATGTTGACGCGACAGCGACCAAGGCGTTCTTCCATGTCAAGGGCTCGTGCTATGAGTCAATGGCGATGCCCGAAGTGCCGCCGATGGCTGATGTGAGCCAGATGACTGCCGTTGGACCTGTCCGCCGCGTCCCGAGCGGCCTGCAGCAGACGCTGAAGGTCGGCGACGAGTACACGCTTGAGCAGCAGTTCAGGTCAGGCGTGCCGCCGAAGATGATCAACAAGGCAGAGTACGCGCGGCTCGCTCGACAGGGCTTCAAGCGGAGCTCAGTCTCTGGATGGACGACAAAGTAAAGTGATTCACTGCTGACCCTTCTCGGGTCAGCCAATTCCTGTAACAAAAGGGCTCGACCACATTGGTCGAGCCCTTTTGTTATGTGCATAAGTCAGGCACGCCGGGATGGGGCCACCCTTCAAGGAGCTCGATCCGCGCGCTTGCCGCCCGATTGGGCCGCGTGCAGGTCCGGGCAATAACTGCCTATCCCCCGCCCCACTTCTCGCCTCCATCTTCACAAGAAACAGCCAATAACGTCCTCTTCGGTTCCTGGTAGAGTTCTTGCAAAACGACATAGTCGGTTGTAGCAGAGGTTTCAGAATCGTTAGATTTCCCGTGAAGCACGGGATGCTGTCGATGAGGGTCCATCACCCACTATTGGGAAAGGAAGATGCTACTCAGAAGCAAGTCAACTCGCGCGCATGTAAAGGGAAACAGTCAAACACGAGACGCCGGGAAAGAAGGCGGGGACACTCCGGCTCCACATCGGAAACGGTCTGTCATTGAAGAGCAGCGGCTCAATGACGAAATGTTTCGCACCCGCATGAGAGAGAATCCCGAAGCACTTACTCTGGATTTCTGGGAAGGTCACTTCTGCACGCAGGAAGCTCTGGACTCAAGTCAGCTCTACGGTCGAGTTCTTGACCTAGGAAGCGGCACGGGCGAGATCGATGTATTCCTGGCACGCCGCGGGCGGGAAGTTATCGGGTTTGATCTTTCTCCGCTTGCGCTTGGGGTGGCGCAGCAACACCTATCCCAAGAACCGGAGGATGTTCAGGGGAGAGTTGCCTTAGTGAAAGGGGTCGCTCAGTACTTGCCCTTCCCTGACAACTGCTTTGATTCGGTCTTTGTCTGTCAGGTTTTGGAGCACATCTCGCATCCGACACCGGTGCTCAAGGAGGTGGCGCGCGTATTGAAACCGGATGGAAATCTGTTGGTCCTCGTGCCACTGGGAGATGCGTATCCTGACCCCACGCACGTGAACACTTATGAGGTCCCAACCCTAAAGAAGGCACTATCTCCATTTTTTGAACAGGTCGCCGTGACCGAACTGCGCGAGGTACAGCAACTCAAAGCACTCTGCGGCAAGAAGCGGCTTTCTGATCACCCCAAGGTCATCTGCCAGATGCGTATCAAGAATGAAGAGCGGTGGATTCGGGAAGTGCTGGACAGTATCGCTCGAGTGGCGGACGGCATTGTCGTGCTCGATGATGGTTCCACAGATCGCACTCCCGAAATCTGCAGGGGTCACTCGGCGGTCGTGGACTATGTGTGGCAGGATAAACCGGTACTTGATGAGGTCAGGGACAAGAACGCGTTGCTCAAGATGGCTCTGAGACAGCAACCCGATTGGATCCTCTGCATGGATGGTGACGAAATCCTGGAAGATTCAGCAACGGAACGCATTATCGAGGCCATTCGCGCGTGCCCGAGCGATGTGTCGATTCTGGACTTCGAGTTTCTTTACATGTGGGACGACCTAAGCCATTACCGGGCTGACGGGATTTACAACGAGTTGTATCACCACAGGCTCTTCAAACTGGAAGGCCAGGATATCGAATCTCTGTCGTTCAATCCAACCTTGCACGGAGGCAACTTCCACTGTGAAAGCGTCCCTCCCAATATCAAAGGGCGGTCGATGAAGATTGATGTGAAGGTCAAGCATTCGGGCTATATGTACCGCGAGGATCGGACGAAGAAGTACAATTGGTACAAAGCCAATGACCCGGAACATGCGGCTCAGGGATACTATGAACATCTGCTTGATCAACCCGGAATGGTCATCGCCGAGTGGCATGAACGCCCATTTCCGGCGGAATCCACAGACAAATCAGCGATGGGCGAGTCGCCAGCTCGTCCGACAGCGGCTCAGAGCGCGAAGCAAGAGACAAAGCCGGAGTACTACTACGCCAACGCTCGGCAGGAGCTCGTGGACCTCGTTCCGCGTGAAGCCCGGAGGATTCTGGATGTCGGATGTGGCCAAGGCCTGACGGGAGGTCTTCTACGCACGCAACGCAGCGCCGAAGTTGTCGGTATTGAAATCAACCCTGAGGTGGCGGATACCGCTCGGAAACACCTGGATCGGGTGATTGTAGGGGATCTGGAGACACTGGAACTTGCTTCTCTTGAAGGCTATTTCGATTGCATGATTTTGGCCGATATTCTCGAACATCTGGTCGACCCGTGGACAGCTTTGAAGAGACTCGCTCGCTGCCTGTGCAAAGACGGGACGATTGTGGCCAGTCTTCCGAATGTGCGAAACCTTGGCGTCATTCGAAAGATCCTGGAAGGCTCCTGGGCCTACGAAGAATGGGGGATTTTGGACAGCACACACCTGCGCTTCTTCGCTTTGAAAGATATGATAGCGCTCTTTGATCAGGCGGGAATCGAAGTTCGGGTGGCGGAGGTCATACGCGATCCGCTTTTTGAGACGCTCATGAGCAAACCGACGCCCGGAAACACAGATCTTGACCTTGGCGGCCTCGTCTTGCGAGGCGTCAGTCCGTCGGATCTGAACGAGCTAACCGCCCAGCAATTCATTTTCACAGGAAAACTCAAGGTCGCCGATACCGCGGAGATTCGCAGGCAAATGGACAGCAAGGCACCGACGGCAACGGTGATTATCCCCGTCCACAATAACCTTGATTACACACAGCAGTGTGTGACATCTCTTTTCACTGTGAACGAAACGACGGATTTCGAGGTTGTAGTCGTTGACAATGGTTCCAGCGATGGTACGGCTGAGTATCTGAAGCAATTGCCGGCGATCGTCCGCACGGTGTCTCTGCCGGAGAATCTGGGATTCGCGAAGGCGTGCAA
>CAZJAD010000030.1:17695-22354 GCA_964543855.1 uncultured Alphaproteobacteria bacterium | reverse complement strand
ATGTAGCCGCCGTCGGTCGTCTGCCGAACCGACCAGCATCTATCATCAGCGCTTCCCCCGAAGGTGCGCCTCCACTCCTCCGTGCCCATGGCATCCGTCTTCACCAGGCAGAAATCATAACCGCCAGCCCCGTAGGACCAGGTATACCCGCCGAGGATATAGCCGCCGTCAGCGGTCTGCTGGGTTGAATAGCAGTAGTCGCCGCTGCTTCCGCCGAAGGTGCGGCTCCAGTCTTCTGTGCCACTGGCATCTGTCTTCACCAGGCAGAAATCAGCAGAGCCCGCCCCGCAGGACCAAGTGTACCCCCCGAGGATATAGCCGCCGTCAGTGGTCTGCTGAACCGAATAGCAATAGTCGGCGCTGCTTCCCCCGAAGGTGCGGCTCCACAGGCTGTCGGGGGCCTGGGCCAAGGTCATAACCGGAAGCACCGAAATGAGCAAAAATGTCAAAGTTTTTCGCATGATTTCTTCCTGTCATTCCATTCTGTGGGCAAATCAACCGACCCGCTTCAACATAGGGGGTCTCTTGCGCACTGAATTCATGCCGACCTTGCGCAACCCTCGGTGATAGACTTAATATGCCGCACGAAGCACCGGATACGACCGAGAATCTCTGTTCGCACAGAGATTACCCCTTGTCTGTCCCGTGGGCGGCGTCAGCGGGCATTGAAGAGCCCAACACACGCAGTTGACCCGCGAGCAAAAAATGAACCAGGACGCTTTCGGTCAGAGTCGATATGGATTGGACGCGGGGGCTGTTGCTATGGCCTATTACAGGCATCCCGCGCGGATCACAGAACTCCGGCTGGCCTGTAGTCCTTGTCGCAGGCAATACGCTCTCCAGCGCCCAAAACACCCGATGGTCCAATCACTTCACAAGGGCAATCTTCTTGATCGCGGTCAGGTCACCGGCATTCACCCTCGCAAAATAGAGTCCCGACGGCTTGCCCGAGAGGTCAAGGTGGACTCGCTGCGCGCCAGCCAGGAGATACTCTTCAATGATCTCTACTTCCCGACCCAACACATCATAGATCTTCACGCTCACCTTCCCAGCTTCAGGCAGATCAAGATTCAGAACCGTTGTCGGATTGAATGGATTTGGAAAATTATCCACGATCAGAGCGCCGGCCGTGTCTGGTGTCTCATCGCCGTAGTCTTCCCAAACGACGAAATTAAGCGCCGGAGGCCCCCAGTAATCCGGGTCATCCTGAGAGTTGAGGTTAATGGCCATCTCAAGGGCTTCATAGAACCGAATCCTGCGGTCACCATTGGAATCATAGATGGGACACGCATACCCGCCGCCCGTGAAGTATCCACGGTAAATCGCGCCAACATAAATGGCGGATTCGAAAATCAAGAAGGTGTCCACATCCATGCCTTCCAGCTGAAAGACATTCTCAGGCAACGGAAGACCTTGCGCATTGAGGTCGTCTGCGATCCATGCCGAGTGGTTGTAACCTGCTCCGTTGTAGACAATCAGGTTCGGAATCTGGCTGAGCCAACCGTTCCACCACGCCGCGTCAGCGAAGAGGAGATACAAAATGATTGTACCGTCGCCACGAATTCGGTTGATGTACTCCCGCAGTCCGGGTTCTCCCGGCAGCGTGGACGCCGGAAAGAGGAGCGGGCCCCCTTGCATCCAACAAGCGGGTTGTTCCTCGGGAGGATCAGCCTCAGGCCATGCACAGCAGTAGGCCGGGTATTCCCCGCCACCGTTGACCTGCACCCTTGCCGCGGTTCCCATCAAGACAAGGTGCAGCACATCCCCGGCCCGGAGTTGACGCGACCTTGGCAGCACCGATCGACGGTGCACAAGATCCGAGTCCCTGTCATTGGGTCTTATCGAACTTGGAGGCTCGTCACTTGAGCGCGCTTCAAACTGCCCTTCGCCAAGCTCCGACCAGTGATATTGGGTACAACTGCGCAAGGCCTTCTCAAGGTTCTCGCGAGTCCCTCTTCCGACGCTCGGAATGTGGAAATAGGGATCCGTTGGCTCATAATCAGCGTAGGCACAACCGAGGTAGCATTGAGCATAATCATAAGAGATACTGTTCAAGATCCACCAGGCACTGTTGTGTATCCAGTCGCCGGGATTTCCTTCATCAAGATGCTCTGGAGGGACGATCGGGGGAAGAAGTTCTGTCACTTCCCATCCGTCACCTGAGAGAAGCGTGTCGGGCGGTCGCATCGCCATCCGACTGTCGCCGGAGAAAACAACGACAAAGGTTTCCGCGTGGCACACAGCCACACTCAACAGTAAGATAAGAATAACGCGTTTCATAATCGGCTCCTCCTGAAGGTTTGATGGTTCATCTGACCACGAATATCTTGACAGCCCGCATCGTGCCGGGGCAGGCCGGTACAAGAAAGTAAGGACCAGGCGGTGCGCTTAGAGAGAATTGCGCAAGGTTTTCCTCGGAGCCAAGCACCTTCCGGCCGAGAATATCATAGATTGTAAAACGAATGGGGGCGGTGAATCGAACGATACCACCGCTTTCGACGAGGGTAGGGAAGATTTCGACTTGCACCGCCGATGACGGACGAATCTGCGGCTCCACGGCAGTCGGCGTGCCGTACCGGATGAGTCGCGTTCCCCCAAACCGCAGGAACGCAGCCCAGAGATCATCGGGCTGACCGGCTATGCCAACAAGAGGCGGCGCAGCCAAGGTGGCTTGGTCAACGCAACTTCGGTAGAAATCACCGCTGGAGCGATAGGCGTAGATGCTGCTCCAGTTCCGCTCGCCAACCCAGTAGAGGCTGTCGTCCCAGAGCAAACCCTGCACAGCCAGCGGGGCAATTTCCACGGGACTCCACCGGTCCAAGACCTCCCCACCATCTGCGATTCGCCAGCAACCGGTCTCGAACCAGGCCCCCGCGTTGAAGTAGAGCCAAGGGTCATTATCCCGAAGACAAAGCCCCGAAAAAACCGGAATCCCCGGCGGACGCTCGAGCACATGGAGCTCAATCGAGTCCGACGCCACAAGGCTGCCAGAATGCCTGTACCGTTCGAATCTGGCGTGACCGTTGTGTGTGTTAACGATAACAAAAACATCGCCGGAGGCGATGTTGGAGACAGCGATAGCTTCGGTTGGCTGGTCAATGACGAGCTGGGGCTCACGGTCCACAATCCGGAAAACCCCACTGTCGCCGGCCAACCAGATGGCGCTGTCTGCATCTAACGAGATGCCGTGGCAATGAAGCGGAACGAAGAAGGAATCAACAGCGACGAGAGTCAGTAGCAGAGGCAACAGCACGGCAAAAGCCTCCGACACTACTTATTATATCCCGACTGACGCTTTTGATCGCCAATAAGTCCACTTAACCAGCGGATGGCAGAATGTTCTTACGGATATGGCATAATTCTCGTCGATTTACTAATATTCAAATATACAATGTGAAATATCCATGTCAAGGCCTTTTCAATAATTCTTCTCTTTTTTCTCCACCTGTTATGCGTTTCGTCACCCTATTCACTATGCAACCTATCAGCAAACACCTCGCTTTATTCTCTATATGATAAGACCCTGCGCCGCCAAACCAAGAATCTACTTGTGGCGGTAGCAATGAACGCACTCTTCCAAGTACATTGAGATTACAGCAATTGCATCATTTCCGGTGACTCCCCGCCACGGGGCATCCAGCACAGGCGGGCACAAAAAAACCGCGCGGGAAATAATCCCGCGCGGTCGCTGTTCCCGCGCTCAGTATCCGAGGGTGATCAGTAGTCCATGCCGCCCATGCCGCCCGCACCCGGAGGCATAGCTGGCATCTTCTCCTTCTCTTTCTTCTCGTAGACCGTCGCATCAGTCATGAGAAAGAGACCGCCGACCGACGAGGCATTTTCCAGTGCGATGCGAACAACCTTTGTCGGGTCAATCACACCGGCTTTCACCAAGTCGACATACTCTTCGGCCTGGGCGTCAAAGCCGAACGGATAGCCATCGTTTTCGCGCACCTTGTTGACGACGACCGACCCTTCGTGACCGGCGTTCTCCGCGATGAGGCGCAGTGGTTCTTCCAGGGCGCGACGGATGATTTTGGCGCCAATCGCCTCGTCCCCATCTAACTTCAGACCATCGACAACCGTCTGCGCTCGCAGCAAGGCCACGCCGCCACCCGGAATCATCCCCTCTTCGACAGCCGCACGCGTCGCATGCAGTGCGTCTTCGACGCGAGCCTTTTTCTCCTTCATTTCGACCTCGGTCGCCGCGCCGATCTTCAAAACGGCAACGCCTCCGGCGAGCTTCGCCAGACGCTCCTGCAATTTCTCTTTGTCATAGTCAGAAGTCGTCACATCGATCTGCTTCTTGATCTGCGAAATCCGCCCTTTGATATCTTCCGATTTGCCGCTTCCCTCGACAATCGTCGTGTTGTCCTTGTCAATAATAATCTTCTTGGCCTTGCCAAGGTCGGCAACGACGGCGTTCTCGAGCTTGAAACCGGCTTCTTCGGAAATCACCCGGCCTCCGGTCAAAACGGCGATGTCTTCGAGCATGGCTTTGCGCCGGTCGCCGAAACCTGGAGCCTTGACCGCGGCCACTTTCAAAGTGCCGCGCAGTTTGTTCACCACGAGCGTCGCCAGAGCTTCACCTTCGACATCCTCGGCGATAATCAGAAGCCCCTTACCCATCTGCGCCACCTTCTCAAGGATGGGCAGCAG
>CAZJAD010000030.1:0-17595 GCA_964543855.1 uncultured Alphaproteobacteria bacterium | reverse complement strand
GCACTGATGGCACCGACGGCCGCAATCTCCTTTTTGTCGCTGACGGATTTCGAATTCTTCTTGAGCTCGTCGATCACGGCACGCACCGCTTTGTCGATCCCGCGCTTGAGGTCCATCGGATTGGCACCCGCGGTCACATTGCGCAAGCCTTCGTGAATGATGGCCTGCGCGAGCACCGTGGCCGTCGTCGTGCCGTCTCCGGCGACATCCGAAGTCTTGGACGCCACTTCGCGCACCATCTGTGCTCCCATGTTCTCCATGGGTTCTTCCAGTTCAATCTCTTTGGCGACGGTCACGCCGTCTTTCGTCACCGTGGGCGCACCCCATTTCTTCTCGAGCACGACATTGCGCCCCTTGGGGCCGAGGGTCACTTTGACCGTATCGGCCAGCAAATCAACGCCCTTCTTCAGAGCCGTACGCGCCTCAGAATCAAAGGCGATTAGTTTGGCTGCCATAGTCTATCTCCTTCTTGTTTGTCTCGTGAGAAAACGTGCCTCCTGCAACGCATCGACACGCCTTAGCGATCCTATTTCTGCACAATCCCCAAGATATCGCTGCGGGAGACGATGAGGTATTCATCGCCGTTCATCTTGACTTCCGTACCACCATAGCGGGCGTAGATGACACGGTCACCGACCTTGAGGATATCGCTCAGCTTCTTCTGCTTGCGGTCCGAGTGTTCCACATCGTCACCCAGGGCAACCACTTGGCCCATCTGGGGCCTTTCCTTCGCAGTGTCGGGGATAATGATGCCGCCGACTTTGCGCTCCTCTTCTTCGACGGCCTTGATCAACACGCGCTCGTCCACAGGCTTGATTTTCATGGCTTCCTCCAGTGATGGTTATCAAGTTGTTATATCTCTTGCGCTAAACTTGTCTTTGCGCGAGTGTTAGCACTCTATTCAGGAAAGTGCTAACAAGCAAACCCTAATATACACTCAAAAGTTCCCAATGTCAAGAGAATCTCGGATGAATTTCTATTGTTATCATCTTGATAAACAACACATTACAAAACAAGCCGGATCGGAGAGAGGCATCGCCCGCCGCCGGTGCTGCTCTGGACTTCGCAGGGTGTGTCTGGCGCACCCTGCTCCTCTCCCCACCCGCAAGACAGGCTCGAATCGGGCCCCCACAGCCAGTGGCTCCGCTCCTTGTCATCAGGCATTCTTCGGAACCGACGCAGCCCCCAGTCATCACCGATCAGGCATACTTTCTGCGTGCTTTTCGCAGGAAGGCGAAGATATTTCGCAGCCGGATGGCTGCGAATCCGCGACACACCTTACTCCAGCCATTCGGGGAGATTCAACCGCTCCTTAAGGATGTAAAGACGCTGAATGCCCCGCGGGGGGTTCTCCAGAAAATTAGGAGACTGGGCTTATGAACATTACCGTCATTCTCGGTGTCTCGATAGTCCTGCAGCTTATCGCCGTCGTTGTTGCAGTCTCGCTGGCGCGAACCACCGGCGTTCGGCGTGCTTGGTTCGCCATTGCCGGAGCGCTGCTCCTCACAGCAATCCCACGCTCGATAACCTTCGTGCGGATGGTCACCGGCGAGATTGCCAGTCCGCCGAACCTCGAAGCGGAGCTCGTGGCTCTCGAGGTCTCGTTCCTGATGGGAATCGGACTGGCTTGGATCGGGCAATTGTTCCGCTCTATCCAGAGGTCACGCGACGAGCTCTTGAAGTCTCAGAAAACCCTCCGCGAAAGCGAGAACCGACTGAAGATCCTCTTCGAGTACGCGCCGGATGCCATCTATATGTTTGACCTCAACGGTTTGGTCACCGATATGAACCGGGCCGCCGAGGAGTTGACCGGGTATTCTCGGGGTGAATTAGTCGGAAAGCACTTGCGAGAGACAGAAATCCTTCTGCAAGCAGATGTAGAACGACTCGCGGAGAGCTTCGCCAGGAATGCTGCCGACGAGGCCACGGCACCGGAGGAATATGTCCTCAACCGCAAGGACGGTACGCTGGTGACCATGGAAATCCGAGCCTACCTCGTCCAGATCGGTGACGAAAGCATTGTCCTCGGGATCGGGCGCGACATTACCGAGCGTAAACGAGCGGAGGAGGCACTGAGGGCGACCAAGGAACAATACCGGCTGCTTGTTGAGAACCAGACCGATCTGGTCGTCAAGATGGATGCCGATGGCAGACTCCTTTTCGTAAGTCCCTCGTACTGCGAAATGTTCGGAAAAACGGAGAAACAGTTGTTGGGCACGAATTTCATGCCCACAGTGCATGATGATGACCGAGAGATGACGACCAAGGCCATGCAGGATCTTTATGAGCCCCCATACAGGTGCTACATCGAACAGAGAGCTCTGACGAAGGACGGATGGCGGTGGCTGGCATGGGCCGACAAATCGGTACTGAATGAGAACGATGAAGTCGTCGCCATTGTCGGCGTTGGCAGAGATATCACTCAGCGTAAACGAGCCGAGGAGGCGCTGCACGAGAGCGAACGGCGCTTCACAGACCTCTTCAGGGAACTCCCGATAGGTATTTATCGCACGACCCCGGACGGCAGAATCCTCAATGCCAATCCCGCATTGATCGATATGCTGGGATACTCCTCATTCGAGGAATTGGTCTCACACAACATTGAAGAGGAAGGATTCTTGCCTGATTATCCCCGAAGTCATTTCAGAGAACTCGTTGAGCGCGACGGCGAAATCAAAGGCATGGAATCCAAATGGACAAGGCGTGACAAGTCGACCATTCTTGTTTGGGAAAACGCCAGAGCAGTCCGGGGAGCGGACGGGGCCGTACTCTACTACGAAGGAACAATTGAAAACATCACCGAGCGCAAACGGGCCGAGGAAGCGTTGCGAATCAGGAACTGGGCTATTGAATCATCCATTGATGCCATTGTCCTGGCTGACCTTGAAGGGAATCTGAACTTCGTCAACAAGTCCTTCGTCACACTTTGGGGCTATGAGCAGCCGCAGGAAATTCTCGGGAAACCGGCTGTAACCTTCTGGCAGGAGGAGGAGAAGGCCGCGGAGGTCTTGCGGTGGCTCAAAGAGAACGATAGCTGGACGGGCGAACTGGTCGCGAAGAAGAAAGACGGCTCAGATTTCCCGGTCATGCTTTCGACGAGCGTTGTCCGAAATGAAAGTGGCAGCCCGATCTGCTTGATGGCTTCCTTCCAAGATCTCACCGACCGCATGCGGGCTGAAGAAGAGAAGCACAAACTGGAAGCTCAGCTTCGCCGCACACAGAAACTGGAGACGATCGGCACTCTGGCAGGCGGAATCGCACACGACTTCAACAACATTCTGACGCCAATCCTCGGCTTTGCAGACATGGCGTCCAGTGATGTCGATTCAGACAGCGAGGTGCGAGAGAACCTGGAGCATGTGATCAAGGCGGCCTATCGCGCCAAAGACCTGGTGCAGCAGATTCTTATTTTCAGCCGTCAGGCTGAGCAGGAACGCAGACCAGTCATGATCCACCTCGTTATCAAGGAGGCTCTCAAACTGGTGCGGGCCTCTCTGCCAGCCACGATCGAGATCCGTGAGAAAATCGACCCCAAGTGCGGCGCTGTGCTCGCCGACCCATCCCAGATGCACCAGGTGCTGATGAATCTCTGCACAAATGCGTACCATGCGATGCGCGAAACCGGTGGAGTGCTTGAAGTTGGCCTAAATCCCGTCGAAGCTGACGCGGACTTTGTCCGCGTTCATCCCAACCTGCGCGAGGGACCCTATGCGAGACTGGCAGTCAGCGATACCGGCAAAGGGATGGATCGCGCGACCCTCGAACGGATTTTTGAGCCCTTTTTCACAACCAAGGAGATTGGGGACGGGACCGGTCTCGGACTCTCCGTGGTCCACGGAATCGTGATGAATCATGGTGGCGACATCACCGTATATAGTGAACCGGGCAAGGGAACCAACTTTCATGTCTATTTGCCCCGTGCGGAGAGTGCTGTCGAGAAAGAGGCATCGGCTCGACAGCCGATTCCGAGGGGCAACGAACATATCCTGTTCGTTGACGACGAAGACGAGATTGCCGTCATGGGCAAGCAAATGCTGGAACGCCTCGGTTATCGAGTTACGATAAGAACCAGCAGTGTCGAAGCGCTCGAAGCATTCCGCGCTGACCCGGAGCGGTTTGACATCGTCATCACCGATCAAACGATGCCCCAAATGACCGGCACCCGATTAGCTAAGGAACTCACGACGATCAGGCCTGACATCCCGGTAGTTCTTATCAGCGGTTTCAGTGAAACAACCACAGCCGAGGGCTGTGAGAGAGTCGGCATCCGCGAAATCATCATGAAACCTTTGGTGGCCCGCGACTTGAGCTTCGCCATCCGGAAAGCACTGGAAAGACAGACCAAGGTCGGTGCTTAGGCCGCGACGGACTACTCCGATTCTGAGCCAATTCTCTGTCGAAAAACGAAACGGGGCGGTTCCGCTGCTGAAAACGGAACCGCCCCGCACTATGATGAACTCTCCTCGCGGAGAGTCCGAAAACCCAGTTTACTTCCGCACGACCGTCAACTCATCGGCTCTGAGACTCCCGGAATCCATCATGGACTACCGACAGCGAAAGCACGAACAAAGTAGAAGTAGCGGTCAGGTCGACTCGCAAGCGCCGTATCTGTCCACTCGGTCCCCTCCACCGTCGCCAGGGAATCACCCGGCATGGACAAATCCATCGACCCGTAGATGGTAAAGGTCGTTTCATCGCCGCCGGGCACCCAGCGCAACACGGCATCCCCATCAACAATCGAAATGGCAAGTTGTTCCGGTGATTGTGCCGACCCGCCGCCCAGCGCGTAGGTCCACATGGAACGGCCGTGCGTCCCGGCGATGAGCGTTCGTGTCGAAACTGCAAGATGCAGGTCAAAAACAGAACTCGTCGGTAAATTATCACTAATTGCCTGCCAATCCTGCCCGTAGTTCCAAGTGTAGAAAACGCCAAAATCTGTCCCGACATAGAGATAAGCAGGATCGTCGGGATCAACAATCACATCATTAACTGGCGCCTCAGGAAGACCAGAGCCGATATCGGCCCATGTCGCGCCAAAATCCGTGCTGCGGAACAGATGCGGCAGGTAGTCAATCTCCTTGTAACCGGAAAACGAGACATAAACGACGGATGCCGAATCCGGATGTGTAGCGACACGCGTGACCCATCGCTGCGGTAGACCTGCCGAAATCTCCGTCCATCCCAGGCCCCCACTCGTCGTCACCCAAACATGGGCGTCGTCAGTTCCAACATAGAGCACCAGCGGATTCGCTGGGCTCAGCGCAAGCGTCGTGATGGTGCCGTAGATCAAGTTCCCCGACCCAGGGCCGTCGGTCACATCAGGCGAAATCGCCGTCCAATCCCCACCGCCGTTCGTAGTGCGCCAGACACGATACGTCCCCGCATACAGCACATCCGGGTCTTGCATATCCATAACATAGGGTGTCATCCAGTTTGTGCGGTCCGAGCTGAAATCGTCAATCATATTCCAATTGTACCCGCCGTTCATCGATTTCCCGAGATAGCCGTACTGCGCTTCAGCGTAGATCACATTGCTGTTGCGGGGATCTACGAGACAGTAGAAACCATCGCCGTAGAAAATCACATCCCAATCGTCCGTGCCACCGCCCATCGTGCGCGGCGTACTGTTATCCTGCGTGCCGCCGTAAAGCCGGTAGGGCAGCGACGGGTCAGCCGTGATTGCGTAGAACTGAGTGACCGGTAAGTCAACGAACTGCGTGGAGCTCGAGCCGGTGTTGTAAGACACATTTACTCCGCCGTCATGGCCCGTAATCAAATGCGCCGGGTTTGCGGGATCGATCCACAGAGCGTGATGGTCCACATGAGCGTTGCTGAAAACCTGAGACCAGGATTGTCCAGCATTGCTGCTTCGGAACATGGAGACTCCCTGAACATACACGACATCAGGATCAACGGGATCTGCGTGAATCTGACCGAAATACCAGCCAAAAGAGCTGTAAAGCGAGCCGCTGATGTAAGTCACTTCCTGCCAGCTATCCCCACCATCGGAACTCCGGTATATCCCAAGCAGGTAACCGGGATGGTCAGCGTAGATGGCATAGAGACGATTCGGGTCCGCTGCCGATACGGTGATGCCACCGCGCCCCACATTGGACCCCTGCGGCAACCCGCCCGCCAACTCGATCCAAGTATCCCCGCCGTCATAGCTGCGCCATATCCCGCTGGTCTCTCCCGCGACCTGCCTCTGGTAAGGACGACGGATGCGCTCCCACATCACAGCGTACACGGTATCTGGATGCTGTGGATCCAGCGCGACATCGATACACGCTGTCGAATCCGTCAAGAAGAGCACGCACTCCCAGGTAGCGCCGGAATCCGTCGTGCGGTAGAGTCCACGCTCCGGATTCGTCCCAAAAAGCTCACCCGTTGCGGCAACATAGACTCGGTCCGGGTTCGATGGATCCACGGCCATTTTGCCAATGTGCACGACCGCCTCGAGTCCTTTGTGCTGCCAAGTCACACCGTGATCCTCGCTGAGATACACTCCACGACCACCGTAACTGTCCCCCGATGCGTTGGCCTCACCCGTGCCGAGCCAGATGCGCGCAGGGTTTGTCGGATCGATCGCGAGTGCGCCGGTCGAGAGCGCGTAGTCCTCGGTAAACACCGCAGTGTAATTGAGGCCTCCGTCCGTGGACTTGAAAACACCTCCAATGGCCGCACCGGCATAGACGACATCCGGTGCTGAGGGATGGACCGCCAGCGCCGTGATACGCCCGCCGACATTGGACGGTCCGGCGAAGGTCCATGCGTCGTCCAGTCGATGGCTCGCCCGACGAAGCCGGAGAGCCTGAGCGCGCGCCTGCTCGACAGCTGGGCGATTCAAGCTGTTCTGTGGCCATATCCGCTGGAGCATGAACCAGTCGTTGGGCTTCTTCACCGGAGCCCACTTGGCTTCACCGCCCGCCTGTACCACTCCCGGCATGTCGGGGAAGAAAAACGGAGGACGCATTGTGGCAAGTATGAACACCAAACACGCCAGGACAAGCGCGATCGTGGCCAGCCGGGTCATTAGTCTTCCGAACATGGGAACGCCTCCGTTCAAACTGTATGCATATCCTGTAATTGCTGCAAGCTCATTGAGTTGGAGGGAAGCATTCTTCCGCTCCACGCCTCCTCTTTAAAGATACGGGCAAAACCGTTCAGTGTCAACAGGCATGCCGCAAAAAAATCGACTTTTGCATGCGAGATGAGACAGTGAAGGCACGGCAAGCCGTGCCTTCATCCGAAATCGCAGCGCATTGTGCATTCCCCGCCCTTTTTTGCAACATAATTCTCCGGAATCCACCTGCTTTGTCCATGTTCATTGGTGCACCACACCCAACCTTTCCACGGACCTGTTTTCTCGCCGGTGGTCAGTTCATCACCTGCTTTCATAACGAGAGGATCAGGATACGCGGCTTCGTAGGCGGTGATGATGCGGCAGCTTTGCTTGCGCTTGTAATCTCTTCTTGCGTCTGATTCTTTCATTCGTAGTGTTTGGCCTGCGGCCACATTTTTTGGAGCGGTACTTTGATATTCCTGCACAAGTATACCGGTAAATCGGTTTCGTACGGCATCGCGTACTCAGATTCGATGGTGGCGGCTTGTTCGACACTCTCGAACATATTTTCCAAATTTTCCCTTGGCATGCCAACGATAATCATAATGTCGCCGCCTTTCTCGCCCGGGCCCCAGATCCAATAATTGTTATGGCTGCTGATGGCTTTTGGCAGATCGTATTTACTCCCAAAAAAGTCAACAGCTCCGGCTTCTCCATAGTTGTCACACATGATGACACATTCTAATTTTTCTTCCAGCGGCAGACTGTGATAAACATCAGCGACAGTGGCAACCATGTTTTCCCAGCCGAACATGTCCGCATAATGTTGAGGGAGTTTACCCATCTCTTTTTTCTCTTCAGAAGGAGGCGCTATGCCGATCTTCTTTGCATAAGCGATATAAGTTTCGACACGCAGCACGGGAAGGCCAAAGGGAGCCAACGCAATACCTCCTATAACAAGCAGCGACATCGAAACGGATTTGAGCCACGCCATATTCTGTCTTTTGAAAAAATCCGCGATGATCAGCGCACCGGCGGCAAACAACATCGGATAAGCCGCTGCCAAATAACTTGCCCGGCTCGTTCGATTGAAAACGAGAATCAAAAACACCGTCAGGTAGATAATTCCCAGAACGCGGAACGGCTTCATTTTCTTCGCAAACAAGAGAAAAAGAAGTCCCAACATCCAGATGGGAAAAGTCATAGGATTCATGAGCAGAATTTGCCCAAAGAGAAAATCAATTGGTGAATCTTGAAGCATTTTCCACTGGGAAACATTATGCATGAATTCAATGGTCGGCCAGTGATTGCTTATCTGCCAGAGGATATGAGGCACGAAGAGAAGACCGGTCAGGACGGCTGCAAACCACGGCCCGATTGTAAAGAATGTTTTGCGGTTCGATGTTAAAAGCAGTCCCGCGAAAAGACCCGCTCCAAGCCAGAGAACACTTATCTTATTCATCAATCCCAAACCCAAAACCATGCCGAGTATCAGCCAGAGTTTCAGACTTTCTTCTTTCAAAACCCGAATGATGATATACACGGCAAGCGCCCAGAAGAGATTATCGAAACAGTTCATCGAGAAGAAGTGGTGCACAAAGAGGTTGACTGGAGCTATCATAACAGCAATCGCGGCGAGTACTTGCGCGAATCGGTTGCCTCCCAGCTCGCGGGTCATGAGTCCGGTCAGGACAACAACAACACCTCCGGACAATGCGGGTAGGAAACGGAGCGCAAAAAGCGAGTCTCCTAAAAAAATCGATTCAACCAAAGAAGTGCGATGGAAACCGGAGGTTGATCAACATAACCGAATGCCAGATGTTCACTGCAAGCAATATAGTAGAATTCATCCCGGAAATAACCATATCCGCCGCTCGTCAGGAGGTGCAGCAAAAATTTGAAGAGGCCAAGATAGAGAAGAACTGCATTATTACTCAAAAAAAGTGAGTGACGAGAACGCTCAGAGTTTGCTATTACTGCATTCATATTACGTTCTTTGATTGGGCTGGAGGCTCTATTTCTTTTCTATCCGAGCGGCGAGAAGTGTGAAGTCGTCCTCGAGCAAATCTGACCCGGCGAATGCCACGACTTCCGCCTCCAATCGCGCAACCAAGTCCCGGGCCGGTAACGCCCGATGTTCAAGGAGAAGTCTCTTCACGCGTTCTGCGCCGAACTCTTCATCCAAGGAATTCATCGCTTCACTGACCCCATCGGTGTACATAAGCAAGAGCTCTCCTGGTGCCAGCGTGACTGTTTCCTGATCGTAGTCGAGGCGTGGCAGCATTCCCAGTATCAGGCCGCCTTTGTCAAGAGACTCGACCGCTCCACTCCGCCGCACCAGAACCGGTGGGTTATGACCCGCGTTGACATAGGTGAATTCATGACTCTCAGGATTATGCACGCCGACAAAGAAAGTGATATACTCCTCGATTGGTGTGTTGCTGCAGATAAGGTCATTAATCCGGGATACGATGTCAGCCAGCCGTGTTCCCATGCCCACGGCGGTTCGCACGCACGCCTGCAGATTGGCCATGAGCAGTGCTGCACCTGCTCCCTTCCCCGAAACATCGGCCACCGCCAACACCGTCTCTCCATTTTCGAGCGGGATCACATCGTAGTAATCTCCGGCGACCTCGAGGCAGAACCGGTTGCGCGCTGCCACTTCGAGACCGGGGGTAGCCGGCAATCGAGCGGGTAGGAATCCTTTTTGCACACGGCGCGCCATCTCAAGTTGTTCCTGAAGACGCCGCTTATCCAGGTTGTCCTCCAAGAGACGCAGGTTCTCGCTCTGCAAAGCCACCTGCGAAACAACAGAGGAAAGGACGGCAATGTCTTCCGCCGCCATGTCCTCGTGTTCTTCCTCAAAGGTGATTGCCAGCAGTCCGATGAGACGGGACTGAACGATCATCGGCAGCAACAACGCCACCCGGCTGGCTCGCAGCCATTGCTCCTCTTTGTCCGACAGCTTCACGCGGCCGGAGGCAGTGAGTTCATCCACCACCACGGGCCGTGACACCGCCTCCAGCTCATGGACCAGTGAGCCCTCTGGATCCAGTGGCGCCGCTTCCCCGTCTGGTAGTTGAAAAACGTGATGGTCATCTTCCGATAGCACAGGGATCACCGAAGCGATGCCAAGTCCTTGCTTCAGGTTCTCCTCGAGGCGAGCCCACAGTGTGGCGCGGTCAGGCATCGAAGAAGTCGTAGCCAGGAATTCCTCGAGCATCTTGCGGAGTCGCGTGCGTTCAGGATAGAAGCGGTGTTCTATCACCGACTGTGCCCTGCGATGGATGGGAATGAATACCAGTGCCAGAAGCAGCGCGACCGCCACGGTGGGGGTCCGGCTCTCCATGTGTAGTGTGTTTAGCAAGAGCTGGCTGACACCATACAATACGGCAAAGAATGTTGCCAGTAGAAAGAGGGTGACCAACAGGTATCGTGTGCCGCGCCGCAGGTGAATCTCCACATCCATCAAGCGGTAGCGCCTGAAGGCGTAGGCAAATGAAATCGGGGAAGCCAGTACCAAAAAGAAAACAGCGTTGTAAATCAGCAATCTCGGCAAGAGCTGTAGATTTATGGTCACTGGTACAATCTGCAACCAGTCCAAGACGTAGAGCATTATGATCACAAGACTGGCGCCCGACCCCCAGAAAACCAGTTTCGTCTGACGCCTCTCCAAGGTGTTCCTCGCCGTGATGTGATTGTGCCTGAGAATGGCCAACCCCGTGACAATCTGCACGACAATGATCCCATACGCAACGAATCTCAACCAGGCGAAATTGAACGCCACGACAGCGATCGCAATGACAATCAGCTGAGGTCCAAAACACAAGGCATATGCCAGCCAGGGCCGGGAGCGCATCAGCCGAACCGGCCGGGGGAAGACCATGTTCAGTAGCAGCCAGAAGGAACTGAAGAAGAACCACAGGCTGATTAGAAATGTCCGGATCCCATCCACAAAAGGAATTTGAAACGACGCCATCACCGGAAACATCGGCATATACGAGAGAATCGCGGGAGCGACCATGGAGAGACAATAGAGGATCAGGATGCGCACTCCCGCCGAATCCGCCCGTTTGAAAAACGCCCAGAACCCGACCAGAAGAAAGGAAAGTGAAATCAGCAGCTTGAGACCCTGAAGGACAGTAACGCCAAGAAAATGGGCTTTCTGCACCGGCCGAGTTCTCATCATGGTGGAGAGCGTGTCGCCCTCATGAAGATATGTAATCGCCACTTCCCGCCCGGCGATGTGAGGCGATTCCAGCACATCGATCCAGCGTTGGAGCGAGGCAACGCTGTCCTGAAGGGTAAACAGAGTGTCTCCTCTTGAAGGAATCTGAGGCCCTACAAAATCCTCGGGATCCACGCCAAAAAAGGCGATTCGGCCTTCAGGAGACTGGCGAACGCTGCAAAGCACAAAACCAGATCGGCTCCAGGTGATGACTTTACTCGTATCCCATACGAAGAACACCACGGCTATCACAAGAATCACAACCCCCAGAAGGATGATAAATCCTTTAATAAGCTTTCCCATCATAACCTCACCCATTTCAGACATTGGACATGCGCAAACGAAACATCCTACTGATCCTCCACGCGGACCAAGACGAGGGTGAAATCATCCTCGAACTGCTCGGAGCCTGCAAAGGCCACAACCTCGGTCTCCAGACGCGCAAGTAGCTCTTTTGGCCCAAGCGCGCGGTGCTCCCAGAGGAGCTTCTTCATGCACTCCTCGCCAAACTCTTCCTCCATGGAATTCATCGCTTCACTGACTCCATCCGTGTACATCAGCAGGAGCTCTCCGGGCGCTAATCTGATCGTCTCCTGATCATATTGGAACCGGGGCATTGTCCCTAAGATCAGTCCGCCTTTGCCAAGAAGTTCGACCTGTCCGCTCTCACGAAGCAGAAGGGGTGGATTGTGACCGGCGTTCACATAGGTGAATTCGCGACTCTCTGGATTGTAGACCCCGACAAAGAATGTAATATACTCCTCCACCGGAGTGTTACGACAAATCAGGTCGTTGATACGGCCGACGATGCCCGCGAGCTGAGTTCCGACTCCCACAGCGGTGCGCAGAGAGGCCTGCAGATTGGCCATGAGCATCGCGGCTCCTGCTCCCTTGCCGGACACATCCGCCACCGCCAGCACGGTCTCTCCGTCTTCGAGTGGAATGACATCGTAGTAATCCCCGGCAACTTCCAGACAGAAGCGACTGCGGGCGGCGATCTCCAAACCGGGCGTTGGCGGCAGCTCCTGCGGTAGGAAACCATTCTGGATGCGCCGCGCCATCTGCAATTGTTCCTCGAGGCGGTGCTTTTCCACATTTTCTTCGAGCAGTCGCATGTTTTCGCTGGCGACAGCAACTTGCGAGGCAAGGGAGTCGAGAATTCGGAGCTCTTCTGCGACATAGTCCTCCCGCTCGGTTTTCATACCCAAGCCAACCAGACCAATGAGATGCCCGCGGGTAATGAGCGGCAGGACGACGGCAACTTGGTTCGATTTGAGCCATTCAGTCTCATCATCTGTGAAGTTGACCGCGCCACAGCAAAGGGCCTCGTCCACCATCATCGGTCGCCGCTCGCGCTCCAGTCTCTGTACAAAATCACTGCGGCAGCGGATCGGGATTGGTTCGCTGTCGCGCAGCAAGAGGCAGTCGCCCTCCAGACTGCACATGGCCGGATAAACACCATCCACCATCAGCCCGCTCCGCAGTCGCTCTTCGAGCTGCATCCAGTAGGACTGTTTGTCAGGCAAAGCCGTCGACTCCTGTAGGAAGTCAAGAATCATTTGCCGCAGACGCTGTCGCTCGGGGTAGACTTTCTCTTCGAGAAGACCCTGAGCCTTGCGCGCCAAAGGAAAAACTCCAAACGCTGCCAGTACAGCAATGAACACAGCCATATTGCTGCCCGTCTCGCCAAGTTGGCGTCCCAGGAAAACACTGAGCATGAACCCGGCCCCCCCGATGAGCGCCACAAGAAAGCCAACTGCAATCACATATCGCGTACCGCGACGCAGCCTGGCTTCCACATCGAGAAGCCGATAGCGGCCAAAAGCATAAGCAAACGAGACCGGCGACAGCAGCAGCCCTAAGAACGCCACATTGATCGTCACCAAAGCTCTCTGCGGGTTCTCAATAAACCACCCCTGGAAAACCACCGCCAACAAAACGAGAAGGAAGAGTAAAAAGAGACCCACGCCGGATCCGCTGAGCACCAGCCGCGTCTGTCGCTTCTCCAACCGGTCTTTCGCGCGCACATAGCGTGCCGTCAGAAGTGCGAAGCCTGCAAACACCGGCAAGGCCATGACAAGCAAGAACCATGAGCCAATAGTGGCCCGTACCTGTGCCAATTGTGGAATGACGAGAATGAGGACAACAAGCGTTATGGGCAAATAGCAGATCAAATACGCCCAGGCCGGATGTTTGCGTATGAACCGATTCGGTTGAGGAAAGAGAAACGCGAGATTCAGCCAGAAGGCACTGAAGAAAGTCGAAAAAGTATCATAAATGCCGACAGCGATGTCTCCGAACGGGACCCGAAAGGCGACAAATTGCGCGGGGAGAATCCGAACGGATGTAATCATGAAAGAGCCCATTGCAAATGAAAACAGGGCGAGAGCCCGCACACCCGGCGAATCCGGACGCTTGAAAAACGCCCACAAACCCACGACAACAAACAGAAAGGAGATCAAGAATCGCAGGACTTGAATCGTGGTGACAAGCAGAAATTCTCCATAGGCCGGAACGCGCGTTCGAATCTCGGTTCGAAGAGTTCGGGCGTTGTGGACAAATTCGATGGGAACAACTTTCCACGGAGGCTCCGGTGAATCAAAATAGTCTCTCCACCGTCCCATTGTCGCGGCCGAATCGTCGATGCTCGTGATCGTATCTCCCAAGATTGGTAACGGCGGCGAGACGAAATCAACCGAATCAACACGCAAGAACACAAGCGAACTGTCGTCGATCATCTGAGCTGCGCTACTGGTCGTGCCGGATCGTTGCCACCTCCTTACTGCAGTAGCCTCGGCGGCAAAGAAGACCAGCACGTACACAAACAGCACCACGCCGAGAAGCCCTGTAAAATACTTGATGACTTGCTTCAAAACCACGAAACGCCTCCCGGGTTACGTCGCCAAGCTATCCCGACACCGGCCCAGCATCCGCCACGCCCTCCGGCGCACTGGCAGCGTAATTCTCAAAGTTGTGCCGGAAATCGTCCGCAAGTTTGCGCGCTTGCCGGTTATAGGCTTTCTTGTCAGACCAAGTATCCGCCGGATGGAGGACAGTATCAGGTACGCCCGGACAGTACTTGGGCGCTTCAAACCCAAAAACCGCATCCTTCGCGGTAGGAACTTCATCCAGGTCTCCGGATAGAGCTGCTTTGACAATCGCACGCGTGTGCGCGATCGATATGCGCTTCCCAACGCCATACGGTCCGCCGGTCCAACCCGTACTAATGAGCCAGCACCGGACTTTGTGCTTGCGAATCTTGTCACCCAACAGTGCGGCGTAAGCCGTCGGGGACAGAGGCATGAACGGAGCTCCAAAGCAGGCGGAGAACACAGCTTTGGGTTCCTTGCCAAGTCCCTTTTCCGTTCCCGCCATCTTGGCCGTGTAGCCTGATATGAAATGATACATCGCCTGTTGCGGCGTGAGTTTGGCGACCGGTGGCAGCACTCCAAAAGCATCCGCGGTGAGCATGATGATGTTCTGCGGATGGCCGCCGCGCCCGTCCCGGATCGCGTCCTCGATATGGGTGATCGGGTAGGCGGCGCGAGTGTTTTCCGTCAGGCTGTCGTCGTTGAGATCAACCCGCCGGGTATTGTAGTCAAGTGCGACATTTTCCAGGATCGTGCCGAACCTCCGGGTGCACGCGTATATCTCCGGTTCGGCTTCAGGATCCAACCGAATGACTTTGGCATAACACCCGCCTTCGAAGTTAAACACGCCATCTTCCCCCCAGCCGTGTTCGTCGTCGCCGATCAGGAGCCGCTCCGGATCCGCCGACAGCGTCGTTTTTCCTGTGCCGGACAGTCCAAAGAAGATCGCCGTATCGCCTTTTGCGCCGACATTGGCCGAGCAGTGCATCGGGAGGATCTTCTGTTTCGGAAGCATCCAATTCAGAATGGTGAATACCGACTTCTTAATCTCACCGGCGTAGCTGGTCCCGCCAATCAGGATCAAGCGGCGTGCCAAATGCACAACAATGAAGGTTTCCGAGCGCGTGCCGACAATCTCCGGCATTGCATGGAACATCGGCGCATCAATGATGGTAAATTCGGGCTTATGGGCCGCCAATTCCTCCGGATCCAAAATGCGGATGAACATGTTGCGGGCAAACATATTGTGCCAGGCGTACTGGGTGATGACGCGGATCGGTAGCCGCCACTTCGGATCCGCACCGGCATAGCAGTCCTGCACATACAAATCGCGCCCTTGGAGGAAACTCCGAAGTTGATTGAACAGCATGTCAAAGTGCTGTGGGTCCAACGGGCGATTCACCGGTCCCCACCAGATATCCTTCTCACTCGTCGGTTCCTTGACTATGAATTTGTCGTCGGGAGACCGCCCGGTGTAATGACCGGTACGAACGACGAGCGGTCCGAGATGCGCGATCTGGCCTTCCCTCCGTCGCACAACCTCCTCATAAAGGTGCGGCGTGCTCAGATTCCAGAATACCTGACCTAAGTTGACAAGCCCATGCTGTTCAAGTCCGTGCGGAGTGTCCATGGATCAACTCCCTTCTTTCGATTGTGTTTGTCTGAGAACAGGTCTTGAAGCTTGTAATTGCACGATGGATTCATATCATGCCAGCAATGTCAGACATCGTTATCGGAGTCTCATCAATGAACTCAGTACCCCCATCGGGCACGAAATCCTCTCACATCAACATGCACAAACGGTCCGTGGGAGCTCGTTTTTTTGTATCGTCCTAAACCACCGAGGAACCGTTCATAGAACGGCTCTCCATACATCCCATCAATGATGTCGTAGATGATAGCTGCATCGCGATAATTGAATTGGCCATCCTTGTTCAGATCATCCATCATGTCATCCTTAGGGTTCTCATCGATGAAGATATCTGCGGCTCCTCCCCAGAGGTGACGGCTGTATTTCACATTCCCGATAGCCTCATTGTAGTACGGAGTCCGATAGCCGCTCATGATTGTCAGCGTCGTGCAATGATAACCCTTTTCATTCAATTTTTCCAGAACAAGTTCCAGTTTCAGAAAGAGTCGTTCTTTCAACACCAGGTATTTGGGATAACCGCTCTCCTGCTTGCACAGGAATTGATTCAGCGTGAAATGAGGCGAGACAAGCGTCTCGGCGTTCTCTTCGGTGAGTTCAATGAACCCGCTTGGTGGCTTGTAGATCGGCAGCTGCTTCAGCGGAATTGTCGGATACTTGCCGATGCGATAGCCGTTGAGATACTCCCCGGTCAACCGATTGTACGGAATCATCACAAAAACATTCAAAGTAATGGAGTCCGTCGATTGCGCGTTCATAATCTTGACAGGATATAGTCCCGCCGTTTTCGGGACCTGCCAATGCCACTTATTGGTGGCAATTTGTTCGACCGGTCCCACCGAGGCTTCCAACACATACCGGTTCGTCTCGTTTCTGTCTAGGGCTTCCAGCGTAAGCTTCTCCTCCGGAAGGACAAAAACGCCCATGACTCGATAGGGTGAGATTTCATTTTTGAACTTTACCGCGAAACCGGCTTCTTCGGGAGTGAACCCAGCGGCCAGACCCGCGATGGACATGTGCAGTGTGAGAATACTGACCGTCAGAACACGAAGGTGCCAGTGGAAGATGCAACTTCCATTCCGATGCAAGTCGTCCATGTCTTCATTTCTCCCGTTTCACAGAGGAATTCACGGGCCCGTACTCTGCTGAACAACTAAGACCCGGATGGCCTCTCAATCAGGGCTTCATACAATTTTCCATCTCTTGCGTAGACATCCGCGCGAAACTGGACCGTCCGGTCCTCGTCTGCCCACGCCGTCCAATAGAGCAGGTGTATCGGCATTGGCTCAGGCAACCGCACAGTCTGTTCTATGCGCTTGTCCGCCACAGCGAGAATCTTCTCACGCGTCCACTTGGCATCACTCTGCAAGAGATATTCGGCAAGCTCAATCGGTTTCTCAATCCGTATACACCCGGAACTGAAGGTGCGTTCGGGCTTCGCAAACAGTTCTTGGGCCGGTGTATCGTGCAGGTAGACATTGAATTTGTTGGGGAACATGAATTTCACACGGCCGAGTGCATTCATCGGTCCGGGTTCTTGGCGCAATCTGTAGCTGAAATTCGCCGCAGTCACGTGCGACCAGTTCACGGTTCTCGGATCGATCTCCCTTGTTTCCGCTCCCCAGCCTCGAAAAACCCGGATGTTCTGATTGGCCAGATAGCCCGGTTCCTGCTGAATTTTTGGCAATATGTCCTGCACGGCAATGGCCGTCGGAACATGCCAATACGGGCTTAGCACCAGATAAGTCATGTTATCACTGAAAACGGGTGTGCGCCGATAATCTCG
>CAZJAD010000029.1:21427-23179 GCA_964543855.1 uncultured Alphaproteobacteria bacterium | reverse complement strand
AGCCGGTCGTGCGCGATGGTCAAATTGTCATCCGAAAGATTCTGCCGTTGACACTCGCCTTCGACCATCGTATCGCCGACGGTGCCGACGCGGCTCGTTTTGTCACCGAAATGGTGCGTCAACTTTCGGATCCGAACCTGCTTCTGCTTGAAACATAGAGCAGGACGGCACTGTTGATACAGTGAATCGGCCTTGCAGATAAATAGTCGGAGATAGAACCATGGTCATGGGAAGTCTGCGGCAGACAACCGAGCTCGCCATTATCGGTGGAGGGCCGGGAGGGTATGTCGCTGCGATTCGTGCGGCTGACTTGGGCAAAGAAGTCACGCTCATTGAAGAACGCAAACAGCTTGGTGGCGTCTGCCTGATTGAAGGATGCATTCCATCGAAAGTGCTTATCAATGTCGTCGACGTGGCACAGACCGCCCGCGATGCGAAGAAAATGGGACTGACCTTCAAGGATTTGGCGATAGACCTAAGCACCTTGCGAAGCTGGACCGATTCCGTCGTTCAAGGACTTACAGGCGGCATCGACGCCTTGCTCAAACGCCGGGGCGTGGAAGTCATCCACGGTCGCGCTCGTTTTGAGAGTAACCGCGCTCTGGCCATCGAGGGAGCGGATGTCTCGGCGGTCGAGTTTCGGGACTGCATCATCGCCAGCGGTTCACGCATCAATGAGCTCCCCGCAGCCTACAACTTGCCGGTATGGTCATCGGCCGAGGCACTGAAGTTGCCGGAGATTCCCGAGCGGCTTGTCGTGGTTGGTGGCGGTTACATTGGGCTGGAGATGGGCCTTGTGTACGCCGGATTAGGGTCGAAGATAACGATGGTCGAGTTCAATCCTCGCTTACTTACGGGTGCCGACTTCGACCTCGTCGATGTTGTGACGAAGAACTGCGAAGCTCGATTCGAAGCTCTCTTGGTCGAGTCGAAGGTAACCGGGATTGAACAGACTTCGGAAGGATTCGCTCTTGCGGTCGACCACAAAGGGGAAACGAAGCGGGTTGAGTGTAATCAGGTTCTGGTTGCCATAGGGCGCAAGCCGAATACGGATAACATCGGTCTTGAACACACCAAGATCGTCGCCGATAAGAGAGGCACAATCGAGGTGAGCGCAGAAGGCCGAACGGTTGAACCTCATGTCTATGCTATCGGAGATGTGGCCCCGGGCCCCATGTTGGCTCACAAAGCAAGCCGGGAAGCGAAAGTCGTTGCTGAGGTGATCGCCGAGCATAAATCGGAATTCGATAACCGGGCGATACCCGCCGTTGTTTTCACGGATCCAGAGCTTGCATGGACAGGTCTGACCGAGCGCGAAGCCGAAGCGCAAGGACGGCGAGTCAATATCGGGCGATTTCCACTGCGAGCTCTTGGACGCGCCCGAACGCTGGGGCGAACCGAAGGAATGGTCAAGATTCTCTCTGATCCGGATTCGGGACTCGTTTTGGGAGCAGGGATGGTGGGTCCGCATGTCTCCGAATTGATCGGTGAGGCGACGCTTGCCCTCGAGATGGGAGCGACTCTGGAAGATTTGCTCGTCACCATCCATCCTCATCCGACCCTTTCGGAAGCGATTGTCGAGGCGGCCGAGGTGGCCGCCGGAATGCCTGTTCATATCCATCCAGCAAAGAAACAGGCGTAAGTCTCGTGATGCCGCAACGGCATCAAGGCGGTGCAGCTCGTGAGTATCGAAGAATTACATATCGGCGAGTACGACTACGACGATGCTGTCATCGAAGCGACGAGCCGCGA
>CAZJAD010000029.1:10994-21327 GCA_964543855.1 uncultured Alphaproteobacteria bacterium | reverse complement strand
TACATATCGGCGAGTACGACTACGACGATGCTGTCATCGAAGCGACGAGCCGCGACAGAAGGCCAAGAGTGCACGTCTATCCGTTTCCCGAGACGGCCGTTGTTCTTGGCCGAGGGAGCAAGCCAGAAAGAGAACTTCACATTGATGCCTGCCTTCAAGACAAAGTCGGAGTTCTCCGGCGTCGTGGTGGCGGATGTGCCGTTGTTATCGATCCGGGCAATGTGATCGTCTCGGCTGTCCTTCCGATAGATGGGATTGCAGACAATCGTCGCTACTTCAATAGATTATCCGAGTGGCTTGCAGCCGGACTGAAGGAAATCGGTATCACAGACATTCAACACGAGGGAATCTCAGACCTTGCCTGTGACGACCGAAAGGTCTCCGGAGCATGCATCCATTGTTCAAAGGACTTCATTTACTACTCAGCAACGCTGCTCGTTGAGCCACAGCTTGAGCTGATGGAACGCTACCTCAAACATCCACCGAGAGAACCGGACTATCGTCGCGGTCGACCCCATTTGGAGTTTGTTGGCAGGCTGGATATGTCCGCTACTACTGACAAAACGAAAAGATTGGTCAGCGAGCTCCAGCGGGCTTTGAAACCGGCTTGCCTCTCGGAGCTCGCTTGCCACCCTGAGCTTGTTTGCACCTGATTGGCGCCAACAGTTGACAGCTCCTCAACAGTGCTATTCAAGATGGGCAATCCGATTATCGAACTTCTTCACGCGCGCAAAGCCGGCCGATCCATTTCTCGAGAACCGCTGACAGAAGACATCATTGCCGAACTCATTGAAGCCGTGCGGCTCACACCGTCCTGCTACAATAACCAACCGTGGCGTTTTCTATTCCTTGAGAGTCCGGAGGCTTTGGCAAAAGGACATGATGCCCTGACTTCGGGCAATCGCGTTTGGGCATCGCGAGCGCCCTTACTCATCGTAGGCTATTCGCGCCGCAACGATGACTGCATTCTTCCGGACGGCCGTACCTACCATCAGTTCGACCTGGGCATGTCTGCCATGAACCTGATGATGGCGGCGACGCATCAGGGTCTCATGGCCCGCCCCATGGCCGGGTTTGATTCCGAAAAGATTCGCGAGTCCTGTGAACTTGATCCAGACAGTCAGCCGCTGGTGATGATTGCCGTCGGCTGGCCATCGGATGATGAAAGTCATTTACCGGATCGCTACAAGGGTGCAGACAAGAGGCCACGACAGCGCAAGGATGCCTCCGCAATTATTCGAAGGCTTTAGAAGGCAACTCCCTTAACTGCATCAATTGCCTCAACAGGCGCACAAGAAAGACCATCGGAGCTTATCCGATGGTCTTTTTCTCTCGCCCTAATGTCAAATAGGCTAAGTGCGTACTCGAAACATGTTATGAGCTGCCCAGCAGGAATGGCATCGAGATGGAGTCTGATACCCTATCACCCTATCATGTGGCGCGGATTCAGAATTTTGTCCGCCTCCTTCTCGGTGAGAATTTGCTCCTCGAGAACCACCTGACGCGGCGTTTTGTTCTCTCGCGACGCTTTCTCCGCTACAACGGCAGCCCGCTCGTAACCTATCTTGAGTGCAAGTGGGGTGACGAGGGCAAGACTTCGTTCGACCAATTCTTCGCACCTAACAGAATTCGCTTGAATGCCGGAAACGCACTTCTCATCGAGAAGCCCGGTTCCGCGCTGGAGAATCTCAACGGAGAAGAGCACATTATGCGTCATCATCGGCATCATCATATTGACTTCGAGAGGCGCGTTCTGGCCTCCTATCGTGACGGCCAGATGATTTCCCATGACTTGAGCCGCCACTTGGATCATCATCTCGGGAATTACCGGATTTACTTTTCCGGGCATGATGGAGCTTCCAGGCTGCAAAGCGGGCAGCGTGATTTCGCCAAAGCCCGTGTGCGGTCCGCTGGACAGAAGTCGCAGGTCATTGGCGATCTTCATCAAACTCACGGCGATGGCATTCAGAGCGCCCATCAGGTGGACCAGAGCATCTCGACTTGCCAGAGCCTCGAACCGATTGGGCGCTTTCTTGAAGGTGATCCCTGTGCGTTGTCGAATCTTGTCGATGACGCGAGCTGCAAATTCAGGGTGAGAATTGAGGCCGGTGCCGATTGCGGTGCCTCCGAGTGCCAGTTCCTCCAAATGGTCAAAGGTATTCTCGATTCTCCGGATGGAGTGCTCCATCTGGGAAGCATATCCTGAAAACTCTTGCCCCAAAGTCATAGGAACCGCATCCTGAAGGTGCGTTCGTCCTATCTTCACCACCTCGGCGAATTCTTCACTCTTTCGAAGCATCGTCTCGTGGAACCTCTTGAGTGTTCCGACCAAAGCGTCCAATTGCAACCGAACGGCAATGTGGATCGCCGTTGGAAACACGTCATTCGATGACTGGCCCAAGTTCACATGGTCGTTGGGGTGAACCGGCTCTTTGCTTCCCAGACGAGAACCCAGCAACTCATTGGCCCGATTTGCGATGACCTCGTTGGCGTTCATATTGGAGGAAGTTCCTGAACCAGTCTGGAATACATCTACGGGGAAGTGCTTATTCCACTTGCCTTGAACAACTTCCTCAGCGGCTTGAATGATCGCCTGTGCTCTTTGAGTGTCAAGAAGTCCCAGCTCGTGATTTACCTCTGCAGCGAATCGCTTTACAAGTCCCAGAGCGGTGATCATGGGCAGAGGGATGCGGAGTCCGGATACCGCGAAATTACCCAAGGCGCGCTGAGTTTGAGCGCCCCAATAGGCCCATGATGGAATCCCCATTTGACCCATTGAGTCACCTTCAATTCGGAGTTCTTGCATCAGAATCTCCTGTAGAAACTGAATGAGTGTTCGGCTCTGAGCGAGAGGCCAAAGAAACAGGGACCGCGTGGAGGGACCGCCTCATTTCTGACCTCTGCCAACGAATTCAATATACCTTCCCATGCAGCAAATGTCAATAGGAGACATTGGCTTGTTGAGCAACCTAACCGAACACGAGCACAAAGCATGATCGCGGGGCGTCCGGGGACTCTTCTCCTAAGAATGCTTGACAAAAAGGTTCTCTGCAATATTCTGACATACGAGCGATATCGACCTAATCACATCTCTGTGAGCGCCGTCCCTTTTCGACCGCGCCATAGGGGCCGACGCTGGTTTGTGAAAAGAATTACTTTCTTTTGCTTTTGCTGTTGATTTTGTTCGTAATATGTAGTAAATTACTGTATGCCATATCCTTGCCAGAGTCCAACCGGACTTGTTTCCTTCAAGGTGGACAGAATTGTATGCCTAATGCGGCGAGGAGAGCACATACAGGAGGGAACATGAACATGGAGAAGCGGTCCACAAGATTCACGGTCATTTTCTGGGAGATTGTCGGCTTCGCAACGGTCGCTGTGCTGTTATGGTTGGACGAGATTCTCGATCTGCCACACAACCTGTTAGGTACGACTGCGACTCCAATCAACTGGGTCGAGAGTCTGCTTGAGACTTTCTTTGTGATCATCCTGGGTTGGATCGTTATTGTCCGTAGCAAGCGAACTCTGAAGCGAATCAGGTATTTGGAGGGTTTTCTGCCGGTCTGTTCTTTCTGCAACCGCATTTGCGCTGATGGCGTTTGGATGCCAATCCATCAATACCTTGATCAGCAAACGGGCGTGCGTGCTTTTCACCGATTGTGCCCGGAATGCGAGCAGGAGAGATTCGGATAGTCTTGAGGATTCGGACACGAGTGTTGGAGGCCGAGGAGCGCTCGGAGTCAAAAGCGCTTCCACTCGGGTGTGGCAGATTGAGCAAGAGGCGGAAGCATACGGTTTGAAATCCAGGTCTGTGAGAATGGCAGAATGAAGATCATCTCCATGGAGACTTTGAAACATCCCCGTTCACGGCTGGTTTTCGTGTTATTGCTTATTGCAGTCCATTCCTTCTTGGTAGGTATTGGACTCATTGCTCGTCCAGCGATGCTGATGAGATTCTTTGGTTTTGGGCCGTGCTTGGAACGCTTTTTTCCCACACAGGGCGGTGTTTTTCATGTCGCGATGGCGATTGGGTATGCCATGGCCGCAGTGAATGTTGACAAATTTCGATGCCTAATATATTTTTCGATTATCGTGAAAACTCTCGCGACCGTCTATCTCTTCATCTATTACTCTGTTTTGAATTCACTGTGGATTATTCTGGCATCCGGGATCGGAGATGGAATAATGGCCTTGGCTATTTTCTTGTCGCTGCTCTTCTACATCAGGTCCGGCGAGAATTCTTACACGAAGGCAGAGGGTTTTCAGGGTGGCCGGGGGGATGGTCGTGATCGTTCCAATGCGCTTGAGGAAGCAGGAAGTGGATAAGAAACTGCCGGGAATTGTCGTTACGGGAGCTTCGGGTTTTGTCGGGCGGAATTTCATCGAGTCTGTCGCGGGCAGATTCCGTTTGTTCTGTATCGCGCGACGCTCGCCCGAAGAGGTGGGGATTCAACGACATGAGAATATCCGGTGGACTCAGTTGGATATTGAGAACTGGGCTGGTTTGCAGGATGTAGCGCAATACATTCAGAACCATGGGGGTGCTGATTATGTGCTGCACCTGGCGGGCTACTATGATTTCAGCGGGAAGGACAATCCCGAATATGAGCGAACCAATGTGACCGGCACTCGCAATATCCTGAAACTGGCGGAATTGATTGGAGTGAAGCGCTTTCTCTTTGCCAGTTCGCTCGCGGCCTGTGATTTTGCATCTGTCGACAAGGTACTGAATGAGAAGAGCCCTGCCGATGCCAGATTCCCTTATGCGCTGAGCAAGCGGCGCGGGGAAGATATGATGAAGGAATATTCTGAGAAATTTCCATGCACGGTCATCCGTCTGGCCGCGGTTTACAGCGATTGGTGCGAGTACCCGCCGTTGTATGTCTTTCTTGATACATGGTTGTCCAGAAAACGAACTGCCCGAATTCTTGGCGGGTATGGCGAATCCTCCGTCACTTATATTCACATCAATGATCTTGTCAGGCTGTTTCTTCGGCTCATCGACCTTGACGAAAGCCTCCCGAGGCTATGTACCTACATTGCCAGCCCGAGTGGCACAACATCTCATAGAGATCTGTTCAGGACCGCCACAAGATATTATTACGGACACGATATCGAACCGATTTTGATGCCCAAGTCGATGGCGACTTTCGGAGTGGCCGCGCGTCAAGTCATGGGCCGGATAACAGGGAGGGAACCGTTTGAGCGTCTTTGGATGATGAAGTATATCGACAAGAAACTCAGAGTCGATGCCTCTTTCACACACAGAACATTGGGCTGGGCACCGATTCCGCGCTATCATATATTGCGACGATTACTGTTCCTGGTCGAAAAGATGAAGCACTATCGTGATGAGTGGAGCGTTCGAAATGAAGCGCTGCTGCGGCGAATTGCCCAGCGATCCAGTACGATGATCTATCATGTCATGGTTAAATACCGCGAAGAAATAGTGGACAAGGTGGTGACCTATGTACGAACACCGAAACGTCACAAACGATTTACCCGCTATCAACATGCGAATCTGGATTCACTGAAATGGTATACCATGCTCTTCTACATGGTGATTGCCGGCACCGTGAGAAGCAGAAGTAATCTGTTCCTGCGGGATTACATGGAGATCATCTCTGCACGGCGTTTTGCAGAAGGATTCACGGCCAGAGAAGTGACGGATTTTGTCCTTGTGACAGGCAATATCATCAATAGTGAACTGCTGTCCACGCCTGAGTTAAGAGATATGGAAGAGCGAGTCTATGACCATATTCTTCTACCGATTCAATTGGCGGCGGATGAGGTCGAGGATTCCTACGCGCTCCTGCAGGCGGAATCACCCGAAGTCAGATCTGGGGTGGCGGAGATGCGGCCTCCAGGCGATAGTGAGGACCTGAAGAGGATTGTGCGCCAGTTGGAGGATATTTGCACCGATGCACCCAGTATCGGATTAAGTATTGCTGATCTCAGCGGAGGAACTCCTGAGAAGCCGTCGCTGGAATAGGTGAAGGATGACTGGATAGAGTGTTTGCTCGAGGAGGGGTCCTGTTGCCGGCTGGCATCGAGCCGCTTCCGGAAGTACAGGATTTCGCATGGTGGGTTGAAGTTGCGGGCGCACAATGCTGTGCGCCCGTTTCATTTGCTCTCTGTGATTCTCATCCTCTTCTTGAAGGTGGAGCGGTATGGCAGGTGACTGTGTGGCCGTGAATCTGTGCAGAATACCGGCTTGCCCTTAGGGCTGATTAGACATTTCGGCTATCAGCCAATCCAACCACGCCATTAATCCTTCGCCGGTCTTCGCGGAAATCGGGAGAACATGGATCGCGCCGTTCACCTTCTGAATGTTGGATTTCAGGAGATCGAGATTGGCGTCAAGATGGGGCGCGAGATCCATCTTGCTCAGCAGGCACGCCTGGCACTCACGGAACATAAGGGGGTATTTAAGAGGCTTGTCTTCGCCTTCGGTTAGCGACAGCATCATGACTTTGCGATGTTCGCCGAGATAGAACTCGGCCGGGCAAACGAGGTTGCCGATATTTTCGATGAACAGAATTTCGATGGAGGGGAGATCGAGGTACTTCAGCGCGGCGTGCACGAAGTGGGATCCCACATGGCAATCGCCACCGAAAGGTTCCGTGTTGGCCTGAACCACCGGAATCCCCAAAGGTGCGAGCCGTTCGCTGTCGAGAGTGGACGAGACATCGCCCTCGATCACTGCGCATGATATCGCCCGTTCTTTGAGAATCGGGATGGTTTTTTGGAGCAGGGTGGTTTTACCTGAACCGGGCGAACTCATCACATTTACGACGAAGACGCCGTGGCGCTCGAAGATGGCGCGGTTCTCTCTGGCGCGCGCGTTCGATTCCTCGAGAACATCACGAATGACTGGTATTTCCATTTGATTCTCCTTCCGGGTCTTCGGCCATAATTCTGGTGAGTGTGATGCCCCGTCCCCGCAATACTTCCACATGGCCGCCACCGCATGCCGGACAGATGAAAACCGGGAGATCTATTCCGAATTCGTGAGCGCAATTTCGGCATCGGCAGCGTACTGGAATTTCCGTGATTAGAAGCTCAGCGCGCGGCATCGCAGACGACTTCTTGATTGCATCAAATGAGAACTTCAGAGTCTCGGGAATGACGGCATCCAGCTTCCCTACCTGCACAAGCACCTGAGTCACGAGCGCAGGTGCGACATTGCAAGGAAGCGACGATCTCACGGATTTCAGAATAGAGTCCGCTATGTACAGCTCGTGCATGATGCTTTTCCCTAACAGATGCGCGGCAGAAGTTCGCCGCTTGGTCGCTGAAGGCGGCGCAGGCTTCCCACCGTCGTTTCTATCCGCACATGACCGGGACTCTCGGCGGTGATGGTGCCGATGATGGCTGCGTTTTGCCCTAAGGGATGCTTGCGAAGCGTCTCGAGAACATGATGTGAATCGTTCGCTTCAACTACCATGAGTACCTTCCCTTCGTTGGCGAGATAGAGTGGGTCAAAGCCCAGGAGTTCGCACACGGCGTGGACATCTTCTCGTACCGGGATGGCGGTTTCACAGATGATGATGCCAAAGGGTTTTTGCTCGACCAGCTCGGTGAGTACGGCCGCCACACCACTGCGAGTGGGGTCTCGCATCCATTTCACACCGGCGGATTTGCTCAACACGGTCTCCAGCAGGTCATTGAGTGGCGCGCAATCACTTTCGATGTTCGTCTGAAAGGTCAGGCCTTCTCGCGCGCTCAGCACCGCGATGCCGTGGTCGCCGAGTGTTCCTGAGACGAGAATCACATCTCCCGGTACTATGGGCTCGCCAGAAAGTCCATGGCCCAAGGGTCGCAGACCGATTCCCGCCGTATTGACAAAGATGCCGTCACATTCACCTTTCGCGACGACTTTCGTGTCTCCCGTTACGATTTCGACGCCGGCGGCTTGTGCTGCCTCAGCGGCAGACGCTACGACGCGTTCGAGGAGATCGAAACGCAATCCCTCCTCAAGAATGAACCCTATCGAAAGACAAAGCGGCCGGGCGCCCATCACGGCGAGATCATTTACCGTGCCGCACACCGAGAGCTTACCGATGTCGCCTCCCGGAAATTCGACCGGCTTGACAACATGCGAATCGGTGCTGAAGGCCAGTCGGCTGCCGTTGACCTCGAGAAGAGCCGCATCAGCGAGTTCCGACAGAGCCGGATTGTTGAAACGGCTCACAAAGAGCTCGGTGATAAGGCGGCGCATGGAGGTTCCACCAGCGCCGTGATCCAGCGTGATGATTCTATCCTTCATGACTGACCGGTGCAAAATGGTATAACGCCGCGCAAGCGCCTTCCGAAGAGACCATACACGCGCCGCGGGGCGTTTCCGGTGTGCATTCCGTGTCAAAAAGAGTGCAGTCCATCGGACGAATCCTGCCGCGCAGCACATCTCCACAGCGGCAACCTTGATGCTCGCGGGTTGGTTCTACCTGAACGGTAATGTTCTCCGCATCCCACTGAGAGAACTGCGAGCGGAGCTTGAGGCCGCTGCCGGGGATGATGCCGAATCCTCGCCATGTCATATCGCATGGTTCGAACATTTCATCTATCAGCGCCTGCGCTTTCGGATTACCGCTATCGCGTACCACGCGCCGGTACTGATTTTCAACATCTGCACGATGGGCTTTGACTTGACGGCAGAGCATCAGCACGGATTCCAGAAGATCAACAGGCTCGAAACCGGACACGACGCAGGGAATGCCGAACTCGCGGGGAATAAAACGAAAGACGGTTGGACCTGTAACAGTGGTTACATGGCCGGGCAGAATAAGTCCGTCAATGCGTGTGTCGGGAGCAGCGAGGAGGGCATTGAGTGCTGCGGGCATTGTTTTAAGAGCAGACAGGAAACGGAAGTTCCCGATTCCATTACGAACGCACTCGGCCATCGTGGCGGCCAGGGTGCAGGCTGTTGTTTCAAACCCGATCCCGAGAAACACAACGGTTCTTTCTTCATGTTCACGCGCCCATGTGAGGGCATCGGCTGATGAGTAGAAGATACGCACATCACTTCCATGCGCGCGAGTTTCGGCAAGAGAGCGTGTCGAACCGGACACGCGAACCAGATCACCAAATGTGGCCACCGTTACATCAGGCAATTCAGACAGAGCAACAGCGCGGTCTATGAACTCATTGGCGGTCACGCAGACTGGACAGCCCGGGCCAGACACCAACTCCAACATCGGCGGCAACAAATCGGTCAAGCCAAACCGATAGATGATCGCTGTATGACCACCGCAAACCTCCATGAAGCGCAAAGGGTTGTCCACATCCAGTTGCTCGATTTCGGTGACAATGCGCCGGACGATATCCGCGTCGCGAAGCTGAAAAAAGGGATTCATTTTTCTGACTCACCAAGGCTTCGCAAGAGTGCAAAGGTGTTCTCGGCTTCCTGTTCATCGAGAATCTCAAGTGCATAGCCGGCATGCACGACCAGCCAATCCCCGACCTTCGCTTCGGGCGTCAGCGTGAGCACGACTTCTTTGCGCACGCCGCCAATTTCCAGGATGCCGCTCTGGCCGTGAAGTTCGAGAAGTCTCATGGGTACGGCAAGGCACATGGTTCAGCCTCCTTGGGCATTGGCTACGACGGCTTGACCGAGAGCCACACCGCCATCGTTCCCGGGCACGAGATGATGCGTTAAGACGCGATATCCTCGTGCAGACAATCTCTCCCTCAGGATCGATTCCAGAAACGCATTTTGAAAGCATCCTCCGCTAAGCGCTATGGTGGAGAGACCGGAAGACGCAGTGACCCTTTCACACAGGCGCACAAATCCTTCCACGACTCCCTCATGGAATCGTCGCGAAAGAACTTCCGAACCGACTCCCGCCGTGAGATCATGCACCAACGCATGGAACATGGGTTCAGGTGAGAGAATCAATTGGCCACTTGATTGGCGAATGTCGAAAGGATAAGGCCGTTCCGGTGAGGTGGACATTCGCCATTCAAGCTGCATGGCGGCCTGTCCCTCGTATTGAGACCGCACACCGAAGAATAGAAGTGCGGCGACTGCGTCGAACAATCGTCCAAGACTGGATGTGGAGGGAAAAGTTTTGGCAATAAGTCCGGGATTCAGGAGCGCTCTCACGGCATTTTCGCCGACCTTTGCGCGCAGCGTTTGAACCAAACCGAGTGGCAAATTGAACAGGTCTTCTCCAAAGACTTCATTGAGCCATGCCAGAGCCATGCGCCACGGTTGCCGAATCGCCTGCTCACCTCCGAGCAGCGGGACATCCTGCAAGTGCGCGGCTCTCGAGAAGCCCTGGGCATTCCCGACCAGAACTTCGCCACCCCAGACGCTGCCATCGGTGCCATA
>CAZJAD010000029.1:0-10894 GCA_964543855.1 uncultured Alphaproteobacteria bacterium | reverse complement strand
TCCATGTCTCCCAGGTGCTGGGAGAGCAACGCGAGATTCTCGCGGCCAAGGCAGAAAGTGTTTTTCAGCTGCGGACCAAAAGCGAGGGTGTGCACACGGAAGCGTTCAGGCACCTTCACAGGTTGGGGAACATAGCCGCGCGACCGCCGCCAGACGCGTGGCGAGCTGCCAATCACGCGCGTCACCGAATCATCGGCAAAGATATGGATTTCGCGGTTGTGCACAAGGGCTACATCCGCCACGCCTTGAAGTCTTGCCAGTGCGTCCTCAAGTTGATAAGCAATGGGTTCATCGGCCAGATTGGCGCTGGTCATAATGAGCGGGTGACCGAACTCTCGGAGTACCAGCAGATGAAGCGGTGAATAGGGGAGCATGCTGCCGATGAAGGGATTCTCGGGAGCTGCTGCTGAAGCCACGGAACTGCTTGCGCGCTTGCTGAGCAGCACGATGGGTGCACGAGGCGAGCGCAGAAGCTCCAGTTCGGCTTCCGTGACCATGCAGTTGTCCCGGATATGTCGTTCACTGGGGAACATGACAGCGAAAGGTTTTTCGTCGCGTTGTTTGCGCCGCCGCAGCTGGAGCACAAGTTCTTCATCACGGGCATCGCACGCGAGGTGGAACCCGCCGATACCTTGAATGAGCACAATCTTTCGCTCTTTCAGAGCTTTGACGAAGTGAGCGATGACCGCTTTGCCTTGTGCTTTCTGAATCCATCCCTGAGGTGTTGCAGCCAGACAGCGCAGTTGAGGGCCACACTCCGGGCAGCACACCGGCTGAGTGTGATAGCGTCGATCGTCCGGGTTTTCGTATTCTTTCCGACAGCTCGGGCACATCGCGAACACACTCATGGTCGTCTGCAGGCGATCGTATGGCAGGGCGCGAACGATGGTGAAGCGAGGGCCACACTGGATGCAATTAATGAACGGATAGGCAAAGCGGCGATCTCCCTGTTCCTCCAGCTCGCGTCGGCAGTCGTCGCAAAGAGCCAGATCAGGCGGTATCAGCGTGAAACCATCGTTTTCTGTTTTGCTGGGCAGGATGCGAAAATCCACATACGGTGCCAGTGGCAGCCGTGTAGTCTTCAAGCTTTCCACATGGGCTGCGGTGGGAGCGGTGTGGCAGACTGCTTCAACAAACGCCTGAAGATGATCCGCGGGACCCTGCGCGCGGATGCATACGCCGTGGTTGCTGTTCAGTACCGTTCCCGAGAGACCATGCCGACTGGCAAGATTATAGACGAAAGGACGGAACCCCACGCCCTGCACCGTGCCGGATACATGGATTGCCAAATGTTGAATCATTGCAGACATAACAAAAATGTCGCCCTGAACTTCACTTTCGAAGGCCCAGGCGACCTCGGTGCATTCAACAAACCAGACTCGATCAGTTCCTATCCTGCCACCGGGACAACCATTGGCGAGCCCGCGCCATCACGATGAACGGTACATAATGATCAGGACCGAACACCGTATGGAAAAACCCTAGAGTGGCAGCTGCACCGAGTAGTAGAGAAACCTCCGTTGCCATGTTTCTTCAGGATTAGGTGATACTTCTTTTGCCGGGGTGAAATGCAAATCGCTCTATGGTCATCGATTCTGGGACAGGATATATTCCGGCGCCCTGACACAGCGGACATGGACTCTTGTCCTCCCGTCGGACCTCGATCAATCCGGTGCCCCTGCAGGCGTAGCACTCTTTTCCGGCGACATCAAACCCCTTACCGTTGCAGTAACTACATCGGTAAGCGCGTTCCACGGTGATACAGAGGTTGTCCGTCCATCCTCGGCCGCTGCACTCAGGACAGGTCTTGGGTTCACCGATGGACGGTTCCCGCTTCTTCTCAGGCGGCATGAGTAACCTCCTCTGTAGCAATCTGAGAAATCCATTCCTTTACATAGCGCACGGCTTTGTCCACCGCCGCTCGGACGGCGGGCGTGAGCTGCTCGCTCAGCGTTTCGAGATTTACCGCTTCTACAGCAATGATATCCACATCTTCAGGCATATCCAATCCCAACTGCTGTCCGAGTTCCAATGCCGTAGGCAAACTGATCTGGTGGCTGGTGGTTAAGTGCTTGGATGGAGTGAAGACGTCCGCAGCGAACTTGTGCAGTGTTCCCGGTTTGGCATAGCCCGTGCGAATTGTATCCACAATCAGCACATTCGTACGACCTGCCAAGTGATCAAGGAGAGCGAAACCGGCCAGAGGGGCAAAAACAATTTCGACCGATTCTGGCAATCTGCCTGCATCCGTGAGCCGCCTCGCCACCTCTGCGCCGAAGCCGTCGTCACTGATAATCTCGTTGCCGAGACATAAGACAAGAATAGGTTTTAACAATTTTGCCTCGCTGCTTGGATTACTTCACCGTTTTCGGCATCATGGACGATGACCTCAAGGGGCATTTCCCCGGCCAGTGAGTGCGTGGCACAACCAAAGCATGGATCGTAGGCGCGGAACGCCATCTCAATCCGATTCAGAGTGCCTTGAGTTATTTCCGTGCCCTTTTTAATTAGCCCCTCCGCAGCCCGCTTAATGGACATCGTGATGGCTGCGTTGTTATTCGTTGTTCCCACGATAAGGTTCGCCTCCGTGACGATGCCGTTCTCGTCCGTCTTGTAATGATGGGTCAAGTTGCCGCGTGGAGCCTCCACGACGCCCACTCCCTCACCGACGATGCCCTTTGGAGGATCGAAGATGTGGTCCGATATAATCTCGTCATCCTTAGCCTGTTCCAGTACCGCTTCGCACGAATAAACCAGTTCGACAACGCGAGCCCAGTGCGTGGCCAGCGTGGCATGAACGGGAGTGTTGCCACTGCCGTCACCCGTGAGCGTCTCATAGAAGCGCTCGTATTCGGCCTGCGCAAGTGGTGTCGCCATGCCGTCGGATACATTCAGGCGGGAAAGCGGCGAAGCTTTGAACACTCCGGAATCCACGCCATCCACGAAGCCCTTCCAGCCGATTTTCTTGAGAAACGGATACTTGAGGTAGCTGTAAGGCTCCACATGTTCGGCGAGATACTCGAGATAATCTTTTGGCTCGTATTTGCAGTGTTCTTTGCCCTCGGGATCCGTGATCCGCACTTTGCCATCGTAGAAGTTCACCTTGTTGTTCTCGTCCACGAGGCCGATGTTGTAGGTCTTATGGGCGTAGGTGTCGGAGAGAATCATATCGACATACTGCTTGTTCGCCAGTACAACATCGTTCACAATCTGGATGGAGAACTTGGCGAACTCCACCATATCTTCGCCGATCTTGATAAGCTCTTGCTGTTCCTCCTTTGAGATGCGCTTGGACATGCCGCCCGGCAGTGCCGTCACGGGGTGGACTTTTTTCCCACCAATGATCTCGATAACGCGCTGACCTCGTGCTCTTTGAGCAATGACTTTCTTCCCTGCATCAAGGCCGACTTTGGCAATCACGCCAAGAATATTGCGCTCGCCGGGCGGTGCATCAGGCCCGCAGATGAAGTCCGGGCCGGCAAGAGCGTAAAAGTGTGCGGTATGGTCACTGGCGTAGAACCCATTGTACAACAGAGTGCGGAGTTTGTAGGCCGCCGAGGGAATCTTGGCACCGAATACCGCATCCGTCGCCTTGGCTGACGCCATGTGATGGGCGTCTGGGCAGACTCCGCAGATGCGTGTGGTGATGCGGGCCATTTCTTCCACCGGACGACCCTGCGCGAATTTTTCAAATCCGCGCAGCTCAGGCACCTGAAAATAGCAATTGGCCAGCTCACCGTCGTCCTTTACAAACAGGTGGATCTTGCCGTGCCCTTCGAGGCGGGTGATGGGATCAATCACGATACTTTTCACAGCTGGGCTCTCCTCAGCATGGAATCAGCCAGCGAAAACCGGTAGAAAGTTCCTACCGGGTCAGGCACGGTGCTGATAATCCGTGCGATCTCTTCCGGATCGGTGGAATCAATCACACTGGCCAGTGCCGATATCATTTTTGCGCCTTGGTCGCGCACATTTTCCGGTTTGCCATAGCAGCCGCGGCAAGGCATGCCGGCCGATACGCACTTAGCGCCGCACCCCGAACGCGTCGCCGGGCCAAGGCATACAATTCCCTGCTCAAGAAGACAGATATCAGGGTCGGGAATGATCTCATAAGGACGGATAAACTCGGTGATCTTCTTGATGTCACGCTGGCGCGTGCACTCGTCACATACGCTCTTGTCTGTGGCCCCCAGCACGGTTCCTTTGGGCGGAAGGGGCTTCCCATTCTTAAGAATATCAATAACCGTGGCAATCACAGCGGCGATCTGGTCGGACTGGGGGGGGCATCCCGGGATGATGTAGTCTACATCAACTACCTGCGGGAGAGTGCGTACCGTATTCCACAACCGGGGGATAGTAATCTCTCCTTCAGGGACCTTCGTTTTCGGTTGAGGTATGGTTTTTTCTGCGTTACTCAACGACGGAGACTCAAGATACACGTATTTCAGTATTGAATTCAGATTGGTGAGGTTGGCCAGACTGGGAATGCAACCCTCGGAGGCGCAGCTTCCGAAGGCACACAGGACGACCGATTTCCGACGCAGGAGCTGCGCGATATGGTAATTCTCGTCGCTGCGGATTGCTCCATTGAAGAGGGTAAGCGTGATGGATTTGTCGTCCATCGCCTCCACATCGGCATACTTGAAATCCATCGCGCACGGCCAGAAGACCAGATCAAAGAAATCGGCTACTTCGAGGATCTTTTCTTCAACATCGAGGATGGCAATGTCGCAACCGCCACAGGACGCTGCCCAATATATCGCAAGTTTTGGTTTTGCCATGGCTCCTCCTAATGACCCGTCGGCGGCTCTTGCTGCACCGCACTTTCGATGGGAATTTCGTTGTGGCTTCCCGCCGGACGGTCGGGGTCAAACTCCGTTTCGTTCAGTCGGAGTGGACCAAGGGCCCGAAGCTCCTCGGTGAATTCGGTCACGACCTGTTGAAAGCGCGCGCCTTCGCTGGCGGAGACCCATTCGAGTCGAAGTCGGCGGGGATCGACGCCCATATCCCGGAGAACGATCTTCGTCAATGGGATGCGCCGCATACACTTGTAGTTGCCTTCGTGGTAGTGGCAATCCCCGGGGTGACAGCCGCATATCAGAACGCCGTCGGCACCTGCGCGCAGCGCATCGAAAATGAAGCCTGGGTCCACGCGACCACTGCACATGACGCGCACACTCCTCATGTTCGGAGGGTACTTCATGCGGGCGGTTCCTGCGAGATCCGCTCCCGTGTAACTGCACCAATTACAGAGAATGCCGAGGATTTTCGGTTCAAAACTCATGATGCCAAAATCCCCTCAATTTGTGCGTAAATCTGCTCGTCCGTGAAGTGCCGGGCTTTGATGGCGCCGCTCGGACAGGCCGCCACACATGTTCCACACGCTTTGCATAGCGCCGGGTTAATCTCACTCACTTTCTTTTCTTCTTCGAAGGTGATCGCATTGTATGGACACAACCCGTTGCAGATACGGCAACCGCTGCAGAACTCTTCTTGAATCTCAGCATACGCGGCGTCCATCATGATTTCACCCATATTGCACAGCCTTATCGCATGCGCGGCCGCCGCCGTACCCTGCGCCACTGAGTCAGGAATGTCTTTTGGTCCTTGACAGGCACCGGCCAGAAAGACGCCTTCGGTCGTCGTGGATACCGGAGCCAGTTTCGGGTGAGCCTCGATAAACCAGCCGTCGGCTCCCGTCGAGATGTTGAACTTCCTGGCAATATCTTCCGCATCACTGCGGGCCTCGAGGGCGGTGCACAGAATCACCATGTCCACTGGGATTTCGCGGAATTTACCGATGAGCGTGTCTTCACAGCGCACGAGGAGATTGCCTTCGCCGCTTTGTTCCGGCAGAGCCGGGACGATCTCAGCTCCCTTGCCTCTGATGACATTCACTCCCTCTGTAAGGATTCGCTGGTAAAACTCCTCGTAACCTTTGCCGAAAGTGCGCATATCGATATAGAGCTGGTACACTTCGGCGTTCGTTTTCTCCTTGACCAGATGGGCGAATTTGAGGGCATACATGCAGCAGACACGGCTGCAGTACTTGTGCTGGTTTTCGTCGCGGCTGCCAATGCAGTGCAGAATGGCGATGGAACGAGGCTCTTCGCCATTTTCCATCAGGATTCTTCCACCTGTAGGGCTGGCCGCATTGTTCATCTGCTCGAACTCCAGAGCGCTGAGGACATTGGGATACTTGCCATATCCAAACGGGTGCATTGGAGTTGGATCGAAATCCTGGAATCCTGTGGCGACGATCACAGCACCGATCTCGAGCTCCTCAAATTCGTCCTTCTCCTCGTAATTGATGCATTCCTTGGGGCAGACCTTGGAGCACAACATGCAGCCGTCGGTCGCCATGTGAATACAGTAATCCGGGTCAATCCGCGGGACGTTGGGAATCGCTTGCCGAAACGGAATCGATATTGCAGCGTTGGGGCCGAGGATGAGCTCCGAGTGCAGAATCGGGTTATCACGGTCTGTCATCCTGATGTGCCCTGTAGGGCAGTAGCGAGCACACGCTCCGCAGAGAATACAGTCCTCGCTCTCAAGTTTGAACGGTGTCGAGACCTCGCGGTCAATCCCACGATTGCTGAAGGAGAGGGCATGAGCGCCGACGACTTCATCGCACATCCTCACACAAAGTCCGCACATGATGCAGGTGTCCGTGCCGATGCCCCAGCGCGGCTCCGTGATGCCGAGCTCGTCCATGAGCTGCTGCAGCACGGGAGCCGGGGCGCAACGGCTCAGGAGCATTTCGAGGTTAAGCCTCCGGGCACTGATCACTCGCGGTGTGTCCGTGAAGATCTGCAGACCATCCCACACCGGATAGTTGCAGGCCGTCACAATCTTCGTCCAGCCCTTCCCGTCCCAAGCCTCCACGACACAAATGCGGCATGCCGCGTAGGGAGCCATGTGCGCATAGTAGCAAAGTGTCGGGATTCTAATCCCCAACTGCTCCGCGGCCTGGAGGACATAACTCCCTTCTTCAACCTCAATGGATTGGCCGTCAATGGTTATGGATACCTGGGCCATCGACTATTCTCCTAAGCTGCGGCAGCGGGTTGCTTTTTCGCCAGCGGTTGCCATTTCTCTTTCGCGATGCGCTGAATCCTATCCCCTTCGCCGCGTTTCACTCGTTTGACACTGTCGAATTTGCAGAGCTGGTAACAGGCGCCACACTGAATGCACTTCTCTTGGTCAATGATGTGGAGCGTTTTGGTTTCGCCGTAAATTGCATTCGTCGGACACGCGCTGTGACAAATATGACATCCCGTGCAGGTTTCATCGATCGCGTGAGACACGAGCGCTTTGCACACCCCCGCCGGACATCGTTTCTCTACAATATGAGCAATGTATTCCTGTCGGAAATAGCGGATGGTGGACAGCACTGGATTGGGCGCACTTCCCCCCAACTGACAGAGGCTTGTATCGATCATCACTTGCGAGATTTCTTCGAGTGTGTCGATATCTTTCATTTCTCCTTTGCCGTCGGAGATGCGGGTCAGAATCTCCAGCATGATGCGCAGCCCCTCGCGACAGGGGAGGCACTTGCCGCAGCTCTCCTCCTGGAGGAAGTTCAGAAAGTATTTGGCCACATCCACCATGCACGAGTCCTGATCCATGACGATCATTCCTCCCGATCCCATCATGGATCCGACCTTGGTCAGTTCATCGAAATCGACCGGCAGATCGAGCAGGCTGACAACTTCATCCTCTTTTTTGATGTCGCCATGGGCTACAAGGCTGTCATGAACCTTTGAGTCGCGCGTTTCGACGATCAGCGTGCCACCTGACGGCCCGCCGGTCTGGACCGCCTTGAACCGCTTGCCTCTCGGAACGCCACCTCCGATGTCGTAGAGGATCTCGCGCAGGGTAATCCCCATTGGGACTTCGACAAGGCCGGTGTTGTTGACTCTGCCGGTGAGCGCGAAGACTTTCGTTCCTTTGGATCCCGCTGTGCCGATACTGCTGTACCAATCGGCACCCTTTTCGATAATCAGCGGGATATTGGCCCAGGTTTCCACATTGTTGAGATTGGAAGGTTTGTCCCAGAGACCTGCATCGATGGTATGGATGTACTTGGCACGGGGCTCGCCGATCTTACCTTCCAACGAGGCCATGAGCGCCGTAGATTCGCCACACACGAACGCTCCGCCGCCCCGGGAAACATCGATGTCGAAGTGGAAACCGCTCCCGAAGATGTTGTCTCCCAAGAGACCATGTTCGCGGGCGGCGGCAATGGCGATGTTCAGGTTCTTCACAGCCAGAGGATACTCATTGCGCACATAGACATAACCATTACAGCTGCCGATGGCATACGCCCCGATAATCATGCCTTCAATGACGGCATGAGGATTGCCCTCGAGCAGCGATCGGTCCATGAAAGCTCCCGGATCTCCTTCATCGGCGTTGCAGATGACATACTTCGGTTCACCTTTGGCCCTGCGACAGGAAGCCCATTTCCTGCCAGCGGGGTATCCACCGCCACCCCGGCCTCTCAGTCCCGACTTGCTGACCTCGTCAATAGTCTGTTCCGGCGTCATGGTGAGTAGCGCCTTCGCCAGAGCCTGATAGCCTCCCAGCGCGATATAGTCGTTGATGGATGTGGGGTCCATGTATCCGTTCTTGCCGAATACCAGGCGCATCTGCTTGCGGTAGAATGGGATATCCTCTTCTTTCTCAATGATCTCCTTGGTCTGGGGATCGCGGTATAGGAGTTTTTTGACCAGTTGGCCGTTCTTAATCGTCTGCTCAACGATCGCTTTCGTATCTGCCGGTTTGACACGCTGATAAAAGGTTCCTTCCGGTCGCAGGACAACGAGCGGACCGCGCTCGCAGAACCCATGACATCCGGTCGTCCTGATCTCGACCTTATCTTCTAATCCTGCCTCCTTTATTGCCTTGCGGAAAGCTGCCGTTACCGGTTCGGATCCACAGGCGAGACAACCGGTACCGGCGCACACTGTGATGATCGTTCGGCCGTTCTCACGCTGTTTGGCCAAAAGATCTCTCAGACGATTGAGGTCTTCCGGAGTGTTGAGCTTATGATTGGTCATTCCACTTCCTCCGCTATTTCCTCAACGGGCTCTTTAGCGCGTAGCTTGTCCAAGATCTTGTTCAGTTTCGGGACAGTCATATTGCCATGGTAGGTCCCGTTCAAGGTCAACAGGGGACCCAAGGCACAGGCACCGAGACAATTCACAGTCTCAAAGCTGATCTCCCCATCGGGCGTCGTCTCGCCGGGCTCGATTCCAAGAGCACGAGCGAGATTGTCCACGATGACGCTGGCCTGGCGAACATGACAGGCCGTGCCGGTGCAGACGCAAATGTGATTCTTTCCTTTTGGCGTGAGGCTGAAAGCTTTGAAGAAGGTGGCCACGCCATAGAGCTGCGCCACCGGCAGGCTCATCTTTTTCGCTACCATTCTGAGCGCTTCCATTGGGAGGTAGTTGTACTGCCTCTGAATATCCTGCAAGGCCATGATGAGCGCCGTGGGTTTTGCCTGGTAGCGATCAACAATGGTCGTGATGACCTGCTCGAGTTCATTTCGAGCTTCCATAGGGAGACTCATGGCGATTCAGCTCCTTGCTGCTCCGGTACCGATTGGGCCTCAGCGGAAGTGGCCAGTTCAGCCGCCTGCTGCAGTAATTCCGTCAGGTGTGCCTTAGGGCGGGGGCCTTTCTTGAATACCTTATTCCCGATGATGAGCTGGCGATCCAGAGGATACCGCTGGCTGGGGCACACATCGTAGCACGACCCGCAGCTGTTGCACAGTTCCGGATTCACGAAACGCGCCTTCTTCCGAACCTTCACCTTGAAATTGCCAATGTATCCCTGAACATTCTCCACTTCGGCATAGGTCATGAGGCGAATTCGGGGATGTGTTCCCACGGCGACCATTTTGGGTGTTAAGATGCAGGCCGAGCAGTCGAGGGTCGGGAATGTCTTGTCGAACTTTGCCATGTGACCGCCAATGGATTCCTCTTTCTCGACTAAGATCACCTCGTAGCCCGCATCCGCGATCTGCAGGGCCGCTTCGATACCGGCAATGCCTCCGCCAACGATCATGACACGCTTACCAATGGTGACTCGCCGCATTTCGAGCGGCTCATGGAATTTCACGCGTGCCAAGGCACCATTGATCAAGGCTCGGGCCTTGCTCGTGGCGTCCTCGCGGTTCATCGTCACCCAGCTGCACTGCTCCCGAATATTGACCATCTCGAAGAGGTATCGGTTTAGGCCGCCGCGCTCCACCGTGGCACGGAAAGTGGGCTCGTGCATCAGCGGGCTGCAGGCGGCCACCACGATGCGGTTGAGGTTACTCGCCTCGATATCCTTGATGATGAGGTCTTGACCGGGTTCGGAGCACATGAACTTGTACTCCCGCGATACCACCACATCGGAATGCCCTGTCATCTCTTTGGCGATGTGTACCACATCCACCATTTTTGAGATATTGGTTCCGCAGTGGCAGATGTATAACCCGATTCGGCAGGGAGGAATCTTGCCGTTGCCGTGCGTCTTGTTTTCGCTCATACTTCGACCTTCATGCCTTTGGGTATCAGTTTAAGGTCTCGGGGTTTGACCAACATGGACTGTAAGCCGAGTCTCTTGGGATCCACGCCAAGCGCAAGTCCGACCAATTGGCTGAAGAAAACGATTGGCATGTTGTGTTTTTGATTGTAGCGCTTGTTGATTTTCTGCTGGTAGCCCTCAAGGTTCATTTGACATAGAGCACACGCTGTGACCATGATCTCGGCGCCGCTGTCCTCCGCACTCTTAATAATATTGTTGTTCAGGTCCAGCGCAACCTCCTCATAGGTGGTCATCAGGCTGCCGCCGCAGCAGCGCACCTTGGCGGTGAACGGCACCACTTCCGCTCCCAACG
>CAZJAD010000028.1:0-23677 GCA_964543855.1 uncultured Alphaproteobacteria bacterium | reverse complement strand
GGGTCACGACCGGGCTCGGAGTAGACCCGAAACTGGCGAAGTCCGTGGGTCTGCAGCCCGGTCTCTTCGAGTGCTTCCCGCTCGGCGGCCTGTTCCGCGGACTCGCCATAGTCGACGAAGCCTCCCGGGAGTGCCCAACCGGGGGGCGGGTTCCTCCGACGAATGAGCAGGACCTCGCCGGGACGATTGAAGAGAATGTCCACCGTGGGACGAGGATTGCGGAATGCCTCGATCTGGCCTCCGCAGTGCGGGCAAGTGTATGTCGTTTTCATCGCACCTCTCGCCAAGAGTTGCCGAGGAAGACTGTGGGGAGGAAAAAAACCGGCCGCAGCGCTCTCGCAAGCTGCGGCCGGTCAAATAGTTGCGCCGCGCGAAGGCGCGAAGGTTCAGGGGAGGCTCCCTTCGACCATTCCCACTCGCGGCGCGAATCTACTACATCTTCTCCTGCACCCTCTCTCTGAGCCGTTCGAGCTCCTCCCTGAGGCGTTGCAGCTGCTCTTTCAGCTCATCGATTTGAGGCTGCAGATCCGTGCGCAATTCGTATGCCTTTGCCCGGATTTTGTCGGCGTCTATATCTACTTTTATACCCTCAACATCCTCCAGAAGTTCCTCCAGATCCTCGTCAGAGATGTCACCCTCGACTCGAATCTTGCACCGGGGAGATGGCCCTCCGAACCAGTGCCGGAAATCCTGTCCCAAGGATCCCAACCCGTGCCAATCCAGTGATCTTTCGCCAAGCTTCACCTCGATGGTCTTCGTCTTGCCCTTTCGGACAATCTCGAACTTGGCTGTTTCTCCTGGCTCGTGGCCGCGGACCAGTCGCCGGACATCGCCCGCGTCCTCTGTCGGGTCACCATCGATGCGGACAATAATGTCCCCGGCCTCCAATCCAGCCTTCTGTGCCGGGCTGTCCTTCTCCACATCCGAGATCAAGACGCCCTTGTCAACCTTGAAATACTTGGCCAGACCCTCGCCGAGTTCCTGCAGGTGAACTCCCGCATAGCCCCGCTTGGAACGCTCCATGAACTTGTGCGCCTTGCCGGGATATGCCTCCTCGAAATCGTCGTCGTCCTTGATGACGATTTTCCTGATTTCGCGCATCGTCTGCGACCCAAGCGTGACCTCAACGGACTGCCGCTTTCCTCCCCGGACAATCTCGAGGGTCACGATATCTCCGGGGCTCTTCTCCCCTATCGCTCCGCGCAAGTCATCCGGAGTGCCAATCGATGTCGTGCCGAACTTGACAATGATGTCGTTGGCACGCAGGCCGGCCTCGTCCGCGGGCGAATGCCTCGAGATCTCTTGCACCAAGGCGCCTCCTCCCGCTCCGACCCCGTAATCGGCGGCGACCTTGTCGCTAACCTCATCTAAAACAACGCCCAAGAACGCGGACTTGCCTTTCTTGACATCTTTCTCCGAGATGTCCGCTGCAATAACAACAGCCCCGATGCCCAAGACAAGAGCAATCAGGACGGCAACCGGATACCTTCGAGTCATGATACCTCCATTGCTGCTGAAGAGACCTCCGGTCACGCCGCAGCTCGGACCAACGATTTCAATCTGTTTGACGAGAACTTGCGGGCGAAAGTTCCCAATCCAAGCCTCGCCCGAACACGGATTTGGTGGAACGTGGCGAAGTTCTGCGCAAAGTCCGGATGTGGTGTGTCGTTTCTGCGGGCTCCTCGCAGACCGCGACGACCCAGCGCCGGTCGTCCCGCTGCGCTCGAGACGGACCAGGCTCTTCCCTTGCAATTGACGGATATTTCTATTAACTTAGAAGCGCCGTGAAAAAGCCTGTCACAACTTATCAAGAAACTTCTGGGATGAGCTATGTTACCTGAATTTCGCAACGAATCTTTGACCGACTTCTCGAACGAGGCTAACCGAAGGGCGTTTCAGGAGGCCTTGAAAGAAGTCCAGTCGGAGCTGGGTCGGAAATGGCCCATCTTCATTGACGGACAGCCCAAGTCGACTGGTCACACCTTTTCCCGCCCGAATCCTGCGCAGACCGGCGAAATAATCGCCGAATTCGCCAAGGGAACCAAAGAATCGGCACTCGAGGCCGTTCAGGCCGCCGATAAGCATTTCCCCGAATGGAGTCACTGGCAGCCTGAAGCGCGTGCCCGCATTCTCTTGAGAGCCGCTGCGCTGATGCGCCGTCGCAAACACGAGTTCTCGGCGACGATGGTCCTCGAGGTGGGCAAGAACTGGGTGGAGGCTGATGCGGATACCGCCGAAGCCATCGATTTCATGGAGTTCTACGCTCGGGAAATGATAAGGCTCTCCGAGCCACAGCCGCTAACAAGTTTCCCCGGCGAGGAGCAGACTCTCTACTACATTCCGCTGGGCATCGGCGCTGTAATTCCGCCATGGAACTTCCCGCTCGCTATTCTGGTCGGGATGACAACGGCCTCACTGGTCGCTGGAAACACAGTCGTTTTGAAGCCCGCCTCGGCCTCGCCTTTTGTGGCCTACAGATTCTACAGCCTGATGCAGGAGGCCGGATTGCCGCCGGGCGTTCTGAATTTCCTGCCCGGTCCGGGTGGAGCGATCGGAGATACGATTGTCGGCCACCCGCGAACGCGCTTCATCGCTTTCACCGGCTCGAAGGAAGTCGGCCTGCACATCCACCGGTTGGCAGCCGAAATGGCCGAGGGACAGATCTGGATCAAACGCACGATTCTCGAGATGGGTGGCAAAGACTGCATCGTCGTGGACGAATCCGCGGATCCCGAGGAAGCCGCGCAAGGCATCTATGTTTCGGCGTTCGGGTTCCAAGGGCAGAAATGCTCGGCATGCTCCCGCGCGATCATTCATCAGAAGCTCTATGATGAAGTCGTGGATCGGGTCGTTGAGAAGGCCAAGAAAATGACCATCGGCCCCACGAAGGACTACGGCAACTACCTGGGCCCTGTCGTCGATGAACCCGCATTCAACAAGATTCTGGGTTACATCGACATCGGAAAAAAAGAGGGCAAGCTGCTCATCGGAGGTGAGAAAGGACCGGCAGGCGGCTGGTTCATCAGGCCGACGATTTTTGGAGATGTCGGGCCCGATGCGCGTGTCTTCCAGGAAGAAATCTTCGGACCGGTGTTATCGTGCACGAAGGCGCGAGATTTTGAACAAAGCCTCGAGTACGCCAACAAGACGGAGTATGGGCTGACCGGCGCGCTCTACTCCAACAACCGGCAGCACCTTGAAATTGCCCGCCGTGACTTTCATGTCGGCAATCTCTATTTCAACCGCAAGTGCACCGGAGCACTGGTCGGCGTGCACCCGTTTGGTGGCTTCAACATGAGTGGCACGGATTCAAAAGCCGGCGGGCGCGATTACCTGCTCCTGTTCACGCAGGCCAAATCCGTCGCTGAAAAATTTTAGAGGGCCGCGCACGGACCCTCTCCCCCTCTCCAGACGCTCACCGTCAAAAAGAAAGGCCTCGATGGTAAATCCATCGAGGCCTTGTTGCTCACAGACAAAGTCGTCCCGCTACCTCTTTTTGACATGTGTATCGAGAAACTCGACGATCCGCGCGTACGCTGATACGCGGTTGGGGAGTCTGTCGACGCTGTGCCCTTCGTCTTCAAAAACGATATACTCCACAGGGATTCCGCGGGCTTTGACGGCTTCGTAAAGGTGGTCCGATTCGGATTTCGGCACGACCGGGTCATTGGCTCCATGAACGACAAGTAGCGGCGCTCGGATCTTGTCAACATGGGACATCGGCGAGATCTCCTGCAAGAATTCACGGTCGCTCTCCAGGCTCCCGTATTCCGCTTCGCGACACGCTCGGCGCCACGGCGGGCTGTTTTCGATGAATGAGACAAGATTCGGGAACCCCGCCATATCCACGCCCGCCGCCCACCGCTTGGGATACATGGCTAAACAGGACAGCGCCATGAAGCCCCCGTAGCTGTGGCCGACGACGATGAGCTTGTCCGAATCAACATCACGACGCGAGGCAAGCCAGCGCGCTCCGTACTCCACATCAGCGACGGCGTCCATATGCTTGCGAGCATCATCCAATGCCGCATAAGTCTTCCCGTAGCCGCTCGAACCGCGCACATTCGGCACAAAGACCGCATAACCGCGACTGAGAAGATACTGAATAACCGGCGAGAAATCCGGGCGAGCCTGCGTGGCTGGTCCTCCGTGCACATACACAATCACGGGCATCTTCTTCTGGGAAACAGCCGGCTTATAGAACAAGGCGGGAATCTGGCGTCCGTCGAACGAGGGATAACGGATGACCTCAGGCTCAACAAAAGTCTCGGGCGAAATCCCGCCGGTTCCGCTGTGTGTAATGGGCATCAGCTTGTCGCGCTCCATGAGATAGGCGTAAATATCCCACAGATCGGTTGCAGAACCATGGGTAATCAGAAGCCATTGTGAATCCGGCGAAAACCTGAGTGCACTCACGACACCCCTGGGAAGCCGGTAGTGGCGCACCACATCACCAGACACCATATCCAGGAGATTGAATTCCGAATACCCGTCGACATTGACTGCCCATGCGACATACCGTCCGTTTCGCGATACGATGGCCTGCTCGACATCCCATTCGGGAGTCTCGACCCATTCCAGCTTTCCGGAATCCACATTCATTCTGGCCAACCCAGCGAATTCACGGCCCAGGTTCGAAGTGAAGTAGAAGGTCCTGTTGTCGGGGAGCCACTCGGGAGCCGATGACATCGCGTTTCCCTCGTGCGCTGTCATGTGTGTCAATTCGGTCGTCAGTGTGTCATAGAGATAGAGATCGTTGTCGGCATTTGAATTGTACTTGAGCAGAGCCAGGTAGCGACCGTCGGGAGACCAATCGGCGGCTTCCCAGCGCCCACCGCCCTTGAAGATGATCTCGGCTTCTCTTGTCACCATGTCGAGAACATGGATGTCAAAGGCCGACGGGTCTCGCTCGTTCGACGCGTAGGCAATCTTCCGTCCGTCTCGCGTCCAACCACCATAGCGATAGATGGCGTTGTTATTCTTTGTCAGCCTCTCCCAAGGACCTCCCCTTAGATCCATAAGATAAAGCTCGTCCCGCTTGTTGCCGTCCCGGTCCGCCGCGACGAGCAACTGGTCATTATCGATCGGCGACCACGCGGCAAAGGAGACCCCGTTTGGATCGAAGGTCACCTGATGAGGCCAGCCTCCGGTCACATGCACGCTCCAGATTTGCGGGACGCCGGTGATGTTCGCCGTGAACAGAACCTCAATGCTGCGCGGCGAGAAACCAAGCGACCGAGCCCATCCGATACTGAAGTACTGCCGTACTGGAGCAGGTTCCGCACTTCCTGCGACTGCCAACAGAGTCGGCAAACCCAACAAGATAATCAACGCAATCAAACGACTGCAGCGAATCATAAGGATACTAACCTCCCGTCTGCTCCAAAAGTCGAGGCTGCACTTGGCTTTTCCAGGCTCGATGGACCGCCTCCCGCAACTGTCTCTTGGTTCCATTGTTGGCGATGACACGGTGAGCGCGCCGGGCTTTCTCCTTGGGCGAAACCTGTGCCGCAAGGCGCATGCGAATTTCATCAGCTGAGAGGCGGCCGCCCAGAGCCATGCGCGCTTCCGCCATCTCCAAAGGCGCCGTGACCACCCATATCAGATCAAAATCCTTTTCAATCGCCCATTCGTAAATCATCGCCGCGTCAACGACAATCACGCGGTGCGTCTTTCTCAAGCGTTTGATATCCCGCTGGAGAAGCTCGTAGATCTTCGGAAACATGAGGCGATTGAGCCAGGCTGCTTCCCCCCTTCGCGTGAAGACAATTCGGCCCAGTGCTCTGCGTTTCAGCGAGCCGCGCGAAGTGAAGATCGCGTCGCCGTATCGCCGCCGGAGCTTCTCTTTGAGTTCCGGGAAGCGGCGCAGCACGCGGCGGCCAAGTTCGTCGCCAACGATGACGGCGGCGCCCTTGCGTGCAAGCATTTCGGCGACCGTTGATTTGCCAGTGCCCGGGGCGCCGGTTAAACCGATGAGCAGGGGATTGGTCGTTTTCAACGCAGAACCGCGAGTTTGCCACGCTTCGTTTGCGAACCGTCGGTCACGGTATAAAGATAGACACCCGAGGCTACCAGATCGCCGGCGTCATTGTCGAGGCACCACTGCAGGCCGCCGGCGGAATTGACTCCTTCGAGGGTTCTGAGCCAGCGACCCTGGAGCGTGAAGATGTAGACCTTTGCATCGCGTGTCAATCGTGCAAACATCACACAATTAGTCCCATTGGCCCCGACACCCTTGTAAGGATTCGGATAGACATAGACATCGTCGAGCGTCGGAGCGACTGCTTCGATCAACACCATTCCATTGGCGGAATCCAGAGCCACACCTTCAGCGCTGTAAACACCGAACACATGCAAAACCACGCTGCGCCCGACCGCTCCAACTGGCCACCGCTCATCCAAAACCAGGCGTAGCGCGGTCCTCTCAATGTTCAGCGACTCAATCGAAATCACCTTGCCCATCGGTGTCATACGGTAATGGGCGGTGTCGAGAACCGAGGCATCCATTGGCTCCGAATAGCCAAACTCAAGCAGACTCGGACCTAAAACCTCCACGGTTGTCACATAAGGACCCGGAGGCGGCTCGTCCGAAACCGTGAACTCCACCCAGCCGCTGTCTGGTGGAAGTGCCGACCGCTGCGCATCGCGCAGTCCGCGAAGCTCCAGATGATACCGCCGCGACTCGAAACCGCCCTCGAATTCCACAAAGGCGACGCGCTCGCCTTCGGCAGTCGTAATCGTGCGTGGCATGCGTCCGTCATCGAGATGGTAGGAACGCTGTTCCCTGATCGATGGCCCCATCGCTTCGGAAAATCGCACGCGGACGAAATGCGGCGCCACATAGCTGGCTTCATGCTCCACAGTCGGGGCGCAATTGGCAATCGCCGTCACGAACGAAGAGAAGGCGCTCTCTCGTTGCGAGAAGGCGCTATCGATTGTCGTCACCGCATAAACATACTCAACATCTTCCGGCAGATTCGAAATGAGAGCGCTTGTATCGGTTGTCTGGAGAAAAACATCGAGTTCGTTGCTCGTCTCTCCCTGCCAGACTCGATAGAATTCCGCACCCTCGACAGAACGCCACGCGATCGAGACCTCGTTCGGACCCAGAGGCCACGCTTCCACACCCGTCGGAGGAAGCGGCTGCATGCCGACTGCACCGGTTGCTTCGGCGCGTCGCCAGCCCTGACCGTCGCCATAGAAAAACTCGCTCAAGCCGTTGCCGTTCCAGTCGGAGATCAGAATGGCGTTGCCCTCACACGGCGCAAAATATGCTGCGGGGCCGTAGCGACCCGTCTGCAGATCATAGTCAATGACGTAGAGATCAGGAAAAGCGGACACCAGAAACTCAGCACGACCATCGCCATCGATATCTCCGGCGGCGACAGCAGCGTCGTGGTCACTGGGATCTTCCGCTCCGAGGACCATGATCGTGTCCACGGGAGCGAACGAATCATTCTGAGCAAAGTGAAAAATGAGATATGCCCAGTGGCGGGCTCGGGCCTGACTTTCCGTTGCTCCTTCACCTGAAAACCGGCATCCCGCGATGAACTCCACCAGACCATCGCCATCGGCGTCACCTGCCGCCAGCCATGTCGTGGCGTCCTCATTGGGAAGTCGAAAATGCCAGGGGGCTGTCACTTGCCATTCGGGCGCAAGCTCGCAGAAGATGATATCGCCGTCATAATCGCCGTAGATGAAGTCCGTCGCACCATCCGCGTCGAAGTCACCGACGAGAACATACGGCGGCCCCAAATAATTGTAACCGTCCGTCGGATTCGGGAGAGTATCCAGGAGAACCGGATTCGGACCTGGATCCATGCGATAGAGTCCGTAGCGCTCCTTACCATCGAAGCTGCGTGAAGCCAGCAACTCGGTTCGATCGTCTTGGGGGTCCAGATCGAACACGCCGCATGCGTAGAAACCGGTCGTGTCGCGCCAGATGAGCGTATCCGGAAAATGACCCGGCGCCTGCTGCTCAAAAAGGTATGTGATGCCGTAAGCGTTCCCCAAAAACTCGAGGAGACCATCTCGATTATAATCGCAGATATCCCGGGGAATCATGAGGCCATAAGAATTGCCAACATCCGTAAAGCCGTTACCGGTCCATTCGAAAATGCGCAAATCACCGAAGGCCCCCTCCTCGAATTGATTCATGAGAATATCAGGCCGGCCATCGCGGTCGAAATCCGCCCATTTGGCAAGAAGGTAGCCTGCGGGAAGGTCTGTTGCCTCAGATAGCCAATAGTTCGTTGCGAAGGGCGCGTCATTGACTTGAAAGATTCTGTCGTCGCTCTCCACCGAGAGACCGGCGCGATTGAGACAGCGAACACGATAGTTCCAGGTGCCGGGATAGTCGAGGTTCGAGAGAAAAGCCGTGTGCGAATTGGAGACATAGCCGAAATCCTGACGGACGGAGTCTCCGGTCGCATTGGTCAATAGAAGAGTTGCCGAAGTGATATCGTCGGTCTTGACGCGGATGAGTTCTCCGAAGTGATCCGCGTCCAACATCCTCTGGACGCTCATATCCAAAATGCTTGGGGCGGTATGGTCGACGAAAAGGTGGACATGATCGACAGACATCGTCCCATCCGTTGCTTCCACCGCGAGGCGAACCACAATCACGGTATCCTCGGCAGGCACCGCTACCTCTCCGAGAATCGCGTCAACGACGCGTTCAGTCCCCTGCGAGATGGGCACCCAATCCTGAGGATTCTCCCCGATTCCCCACAGCAACTCCCAACTATCCATCGCAGGCCCCGCGGCCGTGCCGATGACTTCGAAGGAAGAGTGGAAACCTGCATCCGTTTCAGGCGACAGGATCCGAGCAATCACGCCAGAATTGAACGCGGCGTTCTCGAGAGCAAGTCGTGCATTGATTCGGCCATGCGTGGTCAGACTGTCCCAACCCGCCGGGTAGAGATCATCGGCTGTCTGCCGAAGCAGATTGAGCACTTGCTCCGGTGATATTTGTGGATTCACATCCAGTACGAGACCCACCAGACCTGACACAAAAGGAGCGGCATAGCTCGTGCCGTTGTTCAGACCTCCCCATGTGCCCACCGTTCCTCCAAGCTCGGTCGAGAGAATATTGGTGCCCGGTGCAAAGACATCCACCCAGGGACCGTAGTTCGAGAAGGACGCGCGAATGTCGTTCTCCGTGCTCGCTCCCGCCGAGATGACTTCGCTGTAACCTGAAGGATAGTGAATCGTGCTCGAACCACTGTTCCCTGCGGACGCAACGAGCACAACACCCGCATCATGCACCAAGCGCACCGTTTCGCTCAGAAGGGGTGAAGCGGCGACATCACCGAAGCTCATATTCACGACATGGGCGCCGTTGTCCATGGCATAGAGAAGCGCCGCGGCGACATCGTCCTCCTCCAGCCATCCTCGCCGGTTCCCCGCGCGCAGGCACATCAGCCGGCAGTGGAAACCGACGGACGCAATGCCAATCTCGTTGTTCGTGGACGCACACGCGACACCCGCGACAAAAGTGCCGTGTCCCATTTCATCCATCGGATCGTTGTCGCGCACGAGGTCATCGCCGCCTGCCGGAAACGATGGAGCGTCCACAAAATCCCAGCCGATGGCATCGTCGACAAAACCGTTATCGTCGTCATCGATCCCGTTATTGGGAATCTCTCCCGCATTGAGCCAGACATTGCCCGTCAAGTCCGGATGCGTGTAATCGATGCCGGTATCAATAATGCCGATGATGATGGAGCTGTTGCCGTGCGAAATGTCCCAAGCCCCAGTCGCCTGGATGCGAGTCAGTTGCCATTGCGAGGCAAAGCCGCTGTCGTTCGGGATGAAGTCCGTTTGAAAACGGTGATTCGGACTTGCCCATTCAACCGCAGGGTCACTTTCGAGGCGCTCGATTTCAGTCGCGAACTCAATATCCTCAGAGAAGCGCAAGAGCACAAAGCGGTCCATCCCCGCGATTCTCTGGCGAAACGCCGAAAAGGGCAGCGATGCCGTTGCCGCACCCGCATCGAGTAGCGAGTCAATCCGCGCGACGCCCGCGGCCGACACCTCATCCAAGGCGATCTGTCGCGGGGGCAACTTCATCTTGACGATGAGCTCCCGCGGAACGCTCTCCCCCAGGCTGCCCGATGCAAGTGCAACGAGCAAGATGACAACGGTCAGGCAGCGCCACTTCAAATCTTGGCCCACTCCTATTGATGAACGGTTACAATCTCGCCGGTCTCATTTCGTAAATCGGGGATCCATACATGCGATTCAGGGCTTCGCGCGAGCGAACGCCACGGCTCCCACCCACTTCACTCCAGCGCGCTTGAGTGTCCGCGCGCACTCCTCCATCGTCGCCCCGGTCGTGATGACATCATCCACCAGAATGACTCGTTTGGGAATAACTCGCTTTTTCGCGACCCGAAATGCACCACGCACATTTTGCCGACGCTGCTGCGGAGTCAGGCGGGTTTGCGTGCGAGTGTGCTTGATACAATGCAGCAATCCTGTTTCGATGCGAATCGCGAACTCCCTGTCCAGACCTTTCGCCAGAAGCAGGCTCTGGTTGAAGCCGCGCTGCCACGCGCGCGCCCAGTACTGAGGAACCGGCACCCAGAGCGCATCTGCCTGCCGGAAGTCTCGGGGCAGCGTAAGAACCCACCGGTGTGCCATTCTTTGCGCCAGAATCCGACGACCATCATATTTGAGCGCGTGGACAATGGCGCGCACCGGATCCTCGGCACGATGGTGCATCAAAAAGGCCGCTGCGGCACGATCGACCTGCTGAAACGAGGGGAGGTCTCCGGCCTGAGCGACTTCGCAACTGTCCCAACAATGCCCACAAAAAATAAAACCGCCCTTTTCCAAAGGCCGTTTGCAGAGGCTACAAATCGGAGGAAAAAAGAAATCCCAGAATAGCCAGTGATGCAGTCGGGCGGCGAGGCTCATGACTTCGTGGCAGGATTCCGAATCAGTGCACGGTTCAGCACATCATCCACGCGGTCGACAAAGACGAACTTCATCTGTTTGCGGATATTCTCAGGCACGTCCTGGAGGTCCTTCTCATTCTGTCGAGGGAGTAGGATTTCGCGAATATTCGCCCGGTGAGCCGCGACGACTTTTTCACGCAGACCTCCAACAGGAAGCACGCGTCCGCGCAGTGTGATTTCTCCGGTCAGGGCAATGTCATTGCGCACCGGAGTATTCAAAAAGAGAGAAGCCAGTGACGCGCACAGAGTTACTCCGGCCGAAGGCCCGTCTTTGGGCGTCGCACCCTCGGGAACATGGATGTGAATGTCGCGTCGCCGGAAAACATCCTCTGCGACGCCGAATTTCTTGGCATTTGCCCGCAAGTACGACAGGGCGATGGCCGCACTCTCCTTCATGACATCTCCGAGCCGTCCGGTCACCTGCAGAGTCTTGGATCCGGGCATCCAAGTGGATTCAATGGCCAGGATGTCTCCTCCAAAAGGCGTCCACGCGAGACCTGTTGCCCTGCCAATCTCAGGCTCCTTAGTCGCGACATCCTCCAGGAAGCGCGGTACTCCCAGGTAATCGCCGACCGTCTTTGCCGTCAGGCTCACTTTGGTCTTCTTTCCTTGGGCCAGATTCCGTGCTACTTTCCGGCAAACGGCAGCGATCTGCTGCTCCAGCGCACGCACGCCCGCCTCGCGTGTATAACCGGCGATGATTGCCTCCAACCCGGCGTCCGTGAAACGCAGGTGGCTTTTCTTGAGCCCGTTTGCGTCCAGCTGGCGCGGAACAAGAAAATGCTTGGCAATCTGCACTTTCTCCGGACTGATGTAACCCGGGAGTTGCAGAATCTCCATCCGATCCCGCAGCGGTGGCGGAATGGCGTGGACATCGTTCGCGGTCGTGATGAACATCACCCGGGACAGATCGAACTGCACATCCAGATAATGATCCTGGAAAGTGGAGTTCTGTTCCGGATCCAAGACCTCCAAGAGTGCTGATGACGGATCGCCTCGAAAATCCTGGCCGAGCTTATCGATCTCGTCCAGCATCAGAAGCGGGTTGTTGACCGCGGCACGACGAATGGACTGGATAATCCGACCCGGCAACGCTCCAATATAGGTACGCCGGTGGCCGCGAATCTCGGCTTCATCGCGCATACCTCCAAGAGACATCCGTCGGAACTCGCGATTCATCGCTCGCGCAATGGAACGCCCCAGAGATGTTTTTCCGACACCCGGCGGCCCCACAAAACAAAGAATCGGACCTTTCATCGTCTTCTTCAACTTGCGCACCGCCAGAAATTCGAGAATCCGCTGCTTGACATCATCGAGACCGTAGTGATCTTCGTTGAGGATTCTCTCGGCATCCTTCACATCCAACCGGTCTTCCGATGATTTCGACCAGGGCAGATTGACCAGCCACTCGACATAAGTGCGGGACACCGTGTATTCGGCCGAGGCCACGCTCATTCTCTGAAGACGGTTAATCTCCTTTAGCGCGACTTCCTGAGCCTCTTCCGACATCCCGATTTCCAGGACCTGCTTTTCCAGTTCCTGGAGCTCGGCGCCGACATCTTCTTCCTCTCCAAGTTCTCGGCGAATGGCCTTCATCTGTTCCCGCAGGAAAAACTCGCGCTGGTTCTTTTCCAGCTCGCCTTCCACATCGGTCTGCAGCTTGGAGCCGAGTTGCAGGAGTATCAGTTCATGGTGGACGAAGCTCGCGACCTTGGTCAACCTTTCCTCAAGGTTGAAAGTCTGGAGGATGACCTGCTTCTGCTCGGTCTTTACATTCAGGTTGGAAGCAACGATATCGCCAAGGACAGCCGGATCCGTGATATTGTAGATCGCAATCTTCACCTCGTCCGGGATCTGGTGAGAGTAATCAATGACCCGACGGAACTCATCCGAGATGGTTCGCATCAGCGCCTCGACCTTCAGGCTTCGTCGCCGATCGGTGCCCATCTGCTCGATGCGCACCGTCAGGTAGGGATCTGTGCGAGTGATTTCCAGCCGCCGGATACGCGCCAGACCCTGCACCAGGAGGCGAATCGAACCGTCCGGAACGCGGAACATCTTCAGGATCTGGACAGCGGTTCCTACAGCGTAGAATTGGTTCTCGATGCCATCGCCAGCCGGATCCGGAACGCGCGCAAAAACCGCAATCATCTTCGACCCGCCCAGAGCGTCGTTGACGAGCCTCACCATCCGCTCATCGGTAATGACGAGCGGCACGATGATGTTCGGGAAGATGATCACATCGTTCAGGAGCATCGCGGGAAGCACATCAGGGATGACGAGGCTCTCCGGTTTGTCTCCTGGCGGTGGAGGGTAAGCCATCGGTGGTGCGTCTGGTGGCCTGTCTGTCTCAGGCATCCTTGTCCTCCTGATCGGAGATGCCAATCGGTCCAATCACGCGAGCACTTGGGCCCTTCTTGGGCATCACGACTTCCAAGAACCCATCGGCGTAGCGGGCTTCGATTTGGTCCGCGTCAACCGTTCGCGGCAAGTGAAACCGTCGTTCAAACGGTCCATAATCAATTTCCATCAGGTAATAATGTCTCTTGGAATACTTCTTGATCTCTCGACGAAGCCCCCGGATCGTCAGAGTGTGGCCTTCGATTTTCACCGATACTTCCCGGTGGTCAATGCCCGAAATATCCATGACGACCACCAAGGCTTCCTCCGTCTCGAAGAGGTCTGTCGGGGGCAGCCACCTCTTGTCGGCAGGAACAAGGCTGGGTCCCTCCCTGTAGTAGTGGCGGAAGACAAACTCCAACTCGTCGCTCGGTCCAGCCACCTGGATCGGTATCCTGCCTGATGGGTTGACGGCAAAACGCATGACAGTATCCTGTAATTATCTAATTCCAGAAAGCTTGCAGTTCGTGGCTACGGTGCGCAAGTGGCGCATATCCCACAATTTTACAAATATAACCACGCCTCGCTACACTTGCAACTCTTTTTTCCGCTATCAGAATTAGCAGCAAGCAGCCATTTTCGCCTTGCATTCTCCCGCTCGCCGCGTTAAATTATTACTACGCACCACGGGGTATTTGTTTCACCCACACGACTGCATCCGGGTCACGAACAATTGGTGGTGGCTGGCCCGATAATCGCCGGGCATGGAAAGTGCACATCGAGCAATTTTGGACGCGAGAGTTGATTCGGTTATGCTATAGAGACTGTGACGAAACAGCATGAAATCGATAGATCATATTCTGCGGAACGGTTTCGTATTCCCGGTGGCCATGACGCTCTCGCTTCTTGCGTCGTCCCAACAGACGATTGCACAGGTCCGTGACACGCTGCGCATTGTCACCCACAACGCACTGAACTTCTGCGGGAGCACCTGCGTGGAAAGAATCCCGGCGTTTCGTGCCTTCTATCCGGCCATTGATGCCGATATTGTCGTGACTCAGGAGCAGGTAACGCAGTCCGGCGTGAACCAGTTCTTGAATGACATCTTGAACGACGGACAGCCGGAAACCTACGCCGCCGCACCGTGGACAGACGGAAACTCGACGGATAACGCCCTCTTCTACAAAGTGAGCACGGTCTCTTTCGTATCCACGCAGCAAATTCAGACTCAGCCATCGGGTGGCATTCGAGACATCAGCGAGTATGTGCTGAAACCCAGAGGCATGGACGCCTCCGGGGAATTCCGGGTCTACTCTCTCCACCTCAAGGCGGGAGACACTTCCGGCGACGAGGCGATTCGCCTGATCGAGGCGACTGTTTTGCGCAATCATCTGAATGGGCTGCCGGACGGCACCGATTTCCTCGTCATGGGTGATTTCAACTGCTATTCCAGCGACGAAGACCCGTACCAGAAGCTGGTCGGCTCGGAGGCCGACAACTCGGGCCGCTGTTTCGACCCCATCAGCACGCCGGGCGACTGGAACAACGACTATACTCATCGCTTCGTTCACACGCAGTCCACACGGACGACGGGACTGAATCCTCCCGATGGAGGCGCTACCGGTGGCATGGACGATCGCTTCGACCAGATACTCTCCTCAGAGGCCTTCCTCTCCGCCAGTGGGTTCGAATGCCTGACATCAACCTATACGGCCTACGGCAATGATGGAAACCACTTCAACGATTCCATCAACGACCCACCGAACACCGCCGTGCCTCAGGAGATTGCGAATGGGCTCCACCGAGCCTCGGATCACATCCCAGTTTACATGGATTTCCTGCATCCGGTTCCAACGATTGCGATCACATCCCCAAACGGTGGAGAAACCTGGCATGTCGGTCAGACCGACACGATCTTCTGGACGAGCAATGGTCTCGACGGCGATGTCACGATCAGCATCAATCGGGATTACCCCGCCGGAGGATGGGAAACCCTCTTCTCGAGCACGGCGGACGATGGCGAGGAACCGTGGGTCGTGACCGGTCCAACATCGGAGAATTGCCGCATTCGTGTTGTCGGCGACTCATACCCTGCTGCCCGCGATTCGTCTGACGAGGATTTCGCGATATCAGACCCCTTCATCACTGTGGTTTCTCCCAATGGCGGAGAGCAATGGTACACCGGCGAACCGTACGATATCGTCTGGAGTTCGGGCGCTGGCGGGACGGTCGATGTCTCTGTGAATCGTGATTTCCCGTCCGGCGGGTGGGAAGCCGTCTTTGAGGCAACGTCAAACGACGGCGCAGAATCCTGGACCATAACCGGCCCTGCGACATCGAATGCAGGCATCCGAATCGTCAGCACCCACAATCCCTCCATTCGCGATTCGTCCGATGCCAGCTTCGCCATACTCGCACCCTATCTCATTCTCGAGATTCCGAATGGAGGAGACATCTGGACCGCCGGAGAGATCGGGACCTTTGTTTGGATTGGCGAAGGATTGTCAGACTCGGACAGCATAAGCGTCCACCTGAACCGGCACTGGCCGAGCCCGGATTGGGAGTATCTGGGTGCCGGGCCGTACATCTGGTTCGGACATGAGTGGCCCGTCACGGGTCCCGGCACGACTGCCGCACGCGCTCGCATTGCGAGCATGAGACAACCCGGCGTCAGGGTCGAGTCCGAGGCGAACTTCATCATCATCGGCATCGATGAACCTCCACTGATTCTGCACGATCCCTTAGGCGACGGCCAGCCCGGAAATGTCATCGTGGTTGCCAGTGCCTTCGATGAACAGGCTGGCGTCTCGGTGAAGCTCTTCTACCGCACACACGGGGCCGCGACCTATGACTCGGTTGCCTTGAGCGCGACTGGCAATCCGTACGAGTTTGCCGCCACCGTGGGGCCGCTTGCCGAAGGAAGCTACGAATACTACATCCGCGCGTTGGACTCAGACCAAGAGGTCACGGCAACCGAAGTCTATGATTTTCAATTAGCTGCGACATGTGGAGTGACGATTGCCTACGACAACGGCTCGGCGGATCGCTTCAACTGGGCAGGTGCCGAGGAATTCCGCTGGGCCGTCAGGTTCACGCCGGAGACGACTCCGTTTCTTCTGTGCGGCGCTCAGTTCAGCGTCTCGCGAACCAAGCCGGATTCCTCGCACGAGCCGGTCGTCATCGAAGTGTACGATGAGGACGGATTGGGCTTTCCCGGCACTCTGATGTTCGCCGGCACGACAGGCTCAGTCGGCAATGTGATTGGAGGCTTGCCATCGGGCACAACCTTGTGGGCCACGGCGGTCATCCGGGATGAGACCAACGAGCCTCTGATCCTGAACGGCGATTTCTTCATCGCCGTGGGCAATTCGGATACGCTGGAATACGAGGCGTTTGCGCGCGACACCACCGGCCCCGATGCGAACCGGAGCTTCCTCTACGACGGGTGCGAAGAGGAGTGGTACAACGAGAACGACCTCTGGGAGAACTGCAAGCCGGGGAACCGCCTGATTCGAGCCATCGGCTTCAACCAGGAGCCGCCGGTGGTTGTCCTGTCCAGGTCGGACGATGACACGCGGCTTACGTGGCGGTCCACCGGGGCGCCCCATTACCGCATCTACAGTGCGGCCAACCCCTTTGACGCCTACACGACCCTGGAGGGATCCACTTCGGATTCCACCTTCCTTGACGCCGATGCGGTCTCGGGTGACCACATGAAATTCTACCGTGTCGTGTCTTCGACGCAGCCCTGAACCGGATTTTCTCACAGACAAACTTTTTGCTTGACATACCGGGCGGAATTGTTTATATTTGCTATGTGTTATGACAAACGACAAGGAGACCCCTCTTGAGATTCGGTGTGTGGGAAATCCTAATCATCGTCTTGGTGCTGCTACTCCTGTTCGGTGGTCGAAAGATACCCGAGCTGATGCGCGGCCTCGGCCGCGGCGTCAAGGAGTTCAAGGAGGGTGTCAAGGACGAGGAGTCGGAGAAGAAAGAATCGGGATCTTAGACGCGCTTCACCACCTGATTTTCATGCGTTTTGACTTGACTCCTGTCCTGAAATGTAATATATTATCGTCACCATAGTAAGATTGGCCAGCAATGGCGACCCATACGGGGTGGAATATGCCTGAGCAAAAATTCTATTCTTCGAAGGAAGTCTGCGACAACCTCCAGATTTCTAAATCGACTCTTTTCAAGTGGGAACGGGAAGGGTTGATCACGAGAGTGCGTCGCGATTGGAGAGGCTGGCGGCTCTACGACGAGCACAATCTCGAAGAAATCAAGCGCAACATTGAGCGCCAGAAGTTGCAGGATGTGGGCAATCGGAGCAACCTGATTCTGGTCGTCGACGACGATCCGAGCATCCTCCAGGTCATGGGTCAGCTCCTGAAAACTGCTGGGTATGAAGTCGTTACCGCCGCGACCGGCGATGAAGCCGTCAGTATGCACGCAGAGAAACTGCCCGGACTGACCTTCCTCGATGTCCGGCTCAAGGGTAAGAGTGGGATTGATGTTTTCCATGAGATCCGCGGAGTGGACCCTCAGGCGACCGTCGTCATCCTGACCGGCTACCCGAAAATCGAGGACACGGTACAAGTCATCAAAGAGGGTGCGTACAACTACCTGACCAAGCCCATCAATTCCGAGGAGCTCCTGGAAATGGCCCAGGAGGTGCTCGGTCAGCCGGCGGCGTGATCGGCGGACTTCTACCGGATCTGCAATCTTGTCGTCTTGTCAACGAGCCCCGTTGGTTCCCCACGGGGCTTGTGTTATCTATGTGCGGGAACATTAGAAAAGCGTGAACGATTAAACCTAACAGGAGCAATTGGTTGTTCTCGGAGTTGCGAAGATGATCTCGCCCGACATTTGGCTTTTCTGGTGGGCATTCTGGTGCTACTTGGTGGCTTTTGCCCTCTTTTCGGTCTATCTGGCGACGGGCAAGGAGCGCGTGGGGTGGTTTGGGGCAGCCGTTACCGGGCTGGGGGTGGTGCCGCAGACCGTCGGATTCTTCATCCGATGGGTTCTCTCGCAGCACTACCCTCTGTCTAACATGTATGAGTATCTTGCAATTATGAGCTGGATGGCTGCCCTGACGATGGGCATCGTCCTCTGGCGCTACCGCCGTTTGAAGGTGGCCGCGCTCATTTCTCCCATCGTCTTCATGCTGATGGTCGCCGCCTCGCTGCTCCCGAAAGAGATCAATATGCAGCTTATGCCGGCCCTGCAAAGCTACTGGCTGACGATCCATGTCACATTGGCGGCTATTGCTTCAGGCTCCCTGGCGGTTGGTGCGATCACATCCTTCCTCTACCTCGTGCATGACCCGGGCGTGGCCCAGAAGGCGAATCCGCTAAGCGGCGCAGCCGGACGCGCAGCGCTGTCACTGGGGATAGGCTTCCCCCTCGCCTTTGCCGTTGTGCTGGGTGTGTTGGGCGCTCTTCCTTCCAGTGCCGCAACCCTGCTGAGCGAGAGCAATCAGATTGGAGCGATTGGCTCGGCTCTCGCCGCCTTCGGCATGGGGGCTCCACTCGGCGCGATCGGTTGGACTCTTGCCTACCGCCGGGCGCGCAACCGTGACGCCAAGGTCTCTGGCGGAGGCTACCTGGCGGCCGTCGCGTTCTTGAGCTTTCTTCTGGGTGCGCTCGTCACCGGAATCCTTGTGAAGCTGAAGCTGTTTGCGGTGACTGAGGGCAGTCCGTTCCGGATCTTCGAGTTCTTCGGACTGTCATGGATTCTTACCGTACCCATCTTCGTCGTGTTCAACCGGTTCTTCCGATACCGAAAACCACTGGCCGGACTGAATCTGGATCGCAGGCTCCTCGACGAGATTTCGTCGGGAACCATCAAGCTGGGCTATCCTCTCTACACTGTGGGAGCACTCTTTGCCGGGGCGATCTGGGCAGAGCAGGCCTGGGGGTCTTTCTGGTCGTGGGATCCCAAGGAGGTAGGGGCTCTTATCATCTGGCTGTTCTATTCCGGCTTCTTGCATGCCCGGCTGCAGCGTGGCTGGACTGGCACAAAATCTGCCGTTCTCTCTTTGGCTGGTTTCGGAATGATACTTCTTTCTTTTTTCGGGAACTACTTCTTCGGCGGACTTCACGCATATACATAGGAATCATGGCTTCTTCAATTTCACAGCAATCTAAGCGCGGGCACCCTCCCTTCTTCAAACATCTGCTGCCCTGGGGACTCGTGGGTCTTGTCTTGTTCTTAGCACCCTCGGCCTCCGGCCAGTATTTTGGCAAGAACAAGGTGCAGTACGAGGCTTTCGGTTGGCGCTACATCCAATCGGAGCATTTCGATGTCTATTTCACGGAGGGTGGTGAGGGCATCGCTGAATTCACGGCGGAAACCGCAGAAGATGCTCTCGACAAACTGCAGCGGAGTCTGGATCACAAGCTCGATGACCGAATCACCATCGTCACCTACCTTTCCCACAACAACTTCGAGCAGACGAATGTCACGCTGCAACTCACCGAGGAGAGCGTCGGCGGATTCACCGAGTTCCTCAAGAACCGCGTGGTGATTCCATTTCAGGGGGACTACGAGGCCTATCGGCATGTGATTCACCACGAGGTGACTCATGCCTTCATGTTGCTCATGCTCCACGGCTCGGGGTTTCAGTCCATTCTCATCGGGGCGGCGATGATGCAACTCCCGCTCTGGTTCATAGAAGGACTTGCAGAATATGAATCACGGGGGGGCTGGGATGTCGAATCGGACATGTTTATGCGCGACGCCGTGATCAGCGGTTACCTGCCGGACATGGAGTATCTGGGAGGCTATCTCGCCTACAAGGGAGGCCAGTCCGTTCTCTACTTCATCGACCAGCGCTACGGCTCGCAGAAGATCGGAGAAATCCTGAACAAACTGCGCACCCTACGCAACCTGGAGAAGGTGATCAAGAGTGCGATTGGCCTTGAAATGGAGGAATTCAACAAGCGCTGGAAAACTTGGCTCCGCCGAGCGTACTGGCCACAGGTCGCAGACATGAAGATGCCGGAGGAGTTTGCCGAACGATTGACGGACCATACCGAGTGGCAGAACTTCGTGAACAACGGACCCGCGATTTCTCCGGACGGCGAGAAGGTTGCCTTTCTGTCAGACCGGACAGACTACTTCGACCTCTATGTCGTTGATGTGAACACCAAGAAGTTGCGTAAGCTCCTGCGTGGTCAACGCAGCGGGGATTTTGAGGAGCTCAAATGGCTTGACGCAAGGATTTCTTGGTCGCCGGACGGTCGGATGATAACATTCGCTTCGAAGGCGGGACGATCGGATGCCATTTACCTTCTCGATGTCAAGAAGCGCAAGATTCGCCGACGATTGAGCTGGCCTCTGGACGCCATCTTCAAACCGGCTTGGTCTCCCGACGGTGAACAAATTGCTTTTGTCGGGGTGAACAAGGGCCAATCTGACATCTACTGTGTCGACCTTGCCAGTGGAGAGCTTCGTCAGATCACGAACGACATCTTCTCTGATGATGATCCCTCGTGGGCACCCGATTCGAAGTCTCTTGTCTTTATTTCGGATCGTCGTGATTCCCTGAAGGTGCGAGACTACGAGAGCTCGATCAAAATGCATCTCATGGACTACCACCAGCAGGACATCTACCTCATCCGATTGGGGGACGACCGGGCACGACGCATCACCTTCACGGAAACGAACGAGCGGTCTCCGGTCTTCGCGCCGGATGGCGTGACCCTCGTCTACTCCTCAGATGCCACCGGTGTTCACAATATCTACCGGTTGAATCTCGAAACCGGAGAGAACGACGCCATCACCAATTGTTTGTCCGGTTGCCTCCAGCCAAGCTACTCGGCCAATACCGAGCGACTCGTTTTCACAGCGCTGCAAGACGGCGGTTATGATGTCTTCATGCTGAAAAATGCTCTGGAAAGACCGACGCTTCAGCTCACATCCACGGCATTTCGTCAGAAAGGAACCGTCGATTTCGAGGAAATCCCTTTGGCGGAGAAGCGGCCTTCAGGTGAGACGGGAGGACGCCATCGGCCGTATGCGAATTATGTCTTCGCTCCGAGTGGCGGAATCGATGAAGCCTATTCCTCGGAAAGCGAGCCGGATACCGCAACCAGCCGCCTGCCGGACGGCGGTTTTGCGTCAAAAGGGTACCGCGTCAAGTTGACACCGGACTTCGTCTATGCCACGGCCGCGTACTCCAGTTTCTTCGGAATGCAAGGGACAAGCCAGATTCTGCTCTCGGATGTACTCGGAAACCATCTGATCTACCTCAGCACGGATCTCTACTACGATTTCAACAATCTCGACAATACGAACTTCGAGATTGCGTACTTCTACCTCGCTCGCCGACTGAACTATGGCACGGGCATTTACCGTAATGTCTACTATCTCGATGCAGGACGGGTGCGCGATCGTACGCTTCGACTCGCACTCTATGTGGCCTACCCCTTCACGAAATACTCGCGGATGGAGCTGGACCTTGCCGGACACGTCGTCGACCGCGATCACTATGACTTTGATCCCAATGTTCAGGAGTACAGATACTCATCGAAACGGCGCGCCATACTCCCCGAGCTCGCCTATGTCCATGATACGGTGGTTTGGGGTATGACGGGTCCTGTGAACGGCAGCCGCTATCGAATCTCCTATGCCTACACTCCGCGCCTGCAAAGCCCGTCGTCCACCGCGACCTGGGGCACCAGTTTCTACATTGCCAAAGCCGACCTGCGTCACTATACGCGGGTGGGCCGCGAATACACCTGGGCATCCCGAATCACCGGCGGGTTCTCTGGAGGGGAGAAGCCGCAGCTTTTCTTCCTCGGAGGGGTGCGGTACTGGATCAATCGCCAGTATGAGAGCGATTTGCCAATTGAGGACATTGACGACTTCTATTTCGCCTCGTTCGCCATCCCGTTTCGTGGCGGCAAATACTTCGAGCGCCGAGGCACGCGGTTCTTCCTGACGAATCAGGAGTTCCGCTTCCCAATGGTGCGAAAGTTGCTGTTAGGTTGGCCACTGCCTCTGTATTTCCCCGAAATCCGCGGCGCGATTTTCACGGATATTGGTGCCACATGGAACAAGGACAATCTGCGCATCACTGAAAAGACCAACGAGGGAGAGCACCGCCTGCGCGATCTGCAGATGGGGTTCGGTTTCGGCCCGCGTATCCACCTGGGCTTTGCTCTTCTGCAATGGGATGTGGCGTGGCGAACGGATTTCCTGGACACCTCGAAACCGACTTACTACGTCTCCCTTGGCGCGGAACTCTAAGGAGAAACTCACGAGGCTGACCAGCCCGATGAAACCGCCAGTCAACGAAACACCTCTGCATCAGACGATTGCCAAAGTCGGGCGCACGGCGCTCGACTTTTTCACGGAAGCGGGCACGGCCGCACTCCTTCTGTTCCGCATTCTCGCCGGTGTAAAAAGCCTGTGGCGGGATCGCAAGCTCTTCTTTGAACAGGCGGTCCGGCAAGGCGTCAACAGCCTGCCGCTGGTCCTGCTCGTGGGGATCTTCACGGGAGCCGTCACCGCCTGGCAGAGCAACTATCAGCTCAAGGATTATGTGCCGCTGCAATATCTGGGCTCGGCGACCTTGAAGATGGTTGTCATCGAGCTGGGCCCCGTGCTGACAGGGCTCATCATTGCGGGGCGCGTCTCAGCGTCCATTGCCGCCGAACTGGGAACGATGAACGTCACCGAGCAAATCGATGCCTTGGAGTCTTTGGGGATAAGCCCCATTCGCTTTCTGGCCGTGCCGCGCTTCTTCGCCAATCTTCTCATGTTGCCGGTTTTGGTCATCCTGGCGGACTTCATCGCTATGATGGGAGCGTCCTTTGTCGCGACCGCTCTGCTGGGCATGACTTCCGCCACGTTCTGGAACCAGATTCCGACCTTCTTTGAAATCCGTGATGTGATTGCCGGGCTTATCAAAGCTTTCACCTTTGGAGCGATCACAGCGCTCATGGGATGCCACATCGGGTTTGCCACCCGGGGAGGCGCCGAAGGTGTGGGAATGGCGACCATCCGCGCATTCGTCTGGTCATGTCTTCTTATTCTTGTGAGTGACTATGTCCTCGCGATGATTCTATTCTAAAGGATGATCCATCGTATCTACCGGCAGGTTTACACGTGATTGAAGTCCGGAATCTCGACAAATCATTTGGCACCAAGCTCGTACTGCGCGGGACAAATCTGACCATCTCACCGGGTGAGTCTCTCGCCGTCATCGGGCAATCGGGCTGTGGAAAGTCCGTGCTCCTCAAGCATTTCATCGGCCTGCTGAAACCGGACGCCGGTGAGGTGATTGTCGAAGGAGAGGATATCTGGCGTGTTTCTCAGGAGCGGCTCTACGAGATTCGGCAGAAATTCGGAATCCTGTTCCAGGC
>CAZJAD010000027.1:18340-24143 GCA_964543855.1 uncultured Alphaproteobacteria bacterium | reverse complement strand
GGCTGCTCGTCTGTTTTGTCTACTTCGGCCTGATGCAGGTTGGCAAAGTGCTCGGTTACAACGGGGCGATTCCCCCAGAAATCGCCGCGTGGGGAGGCAACATCGTCTTTGCCGTTCTCGGTGCCGTGCTCATGCTCTCGGTCCGCAAGTAGAGCAGGTCACCACTTTCTGCGGACAGATTACAGGAGGGAGCACCCCTCGGGGCTGCTCCTGTCTTTTTTCTCGTCGGGCTTCGAGTACCCGGTCATCCCGAGGTCACCGGTTCGAGCGCCGGATTGTCGCTGTCTCACCCGAGAGAATGACTCGCAAGTAAGAGGCGTGACCCGACCAGAAACCTCCTAAAGACACGCCGCCGAAGGTGCGTCTGGGTCACCAACACTATGTGTTCTAAGAAATGCAATAGATTACAGCACACCCGCGGTTAATTCCAATCTGACAATGACGGAAACTCAATTCGAAGTTTTGTGTCGAAAAACTTGCATTGAAGGTCAAAGATTAGTAAATTTAAGATTGGTATGATAGATATATGGTGAGGCGTACAGCGACCTGCCTGTACGACGTTCCGCATGATTGGGGAGGTAAGGAGGGCTTGAATGCGGCGCTTGATCCCTTTGTTTTTCCTCGGATTGGGAATTGTCTCTACGGTACACGCTCGGTATCTTGATCCAACCGTAACCTACGCCAACGATCGGCTGATCGTCCGGACATGGCCGGAGTCAGCCGACCTCTCGCCGACCGTCAGCGGCCATCGCGTCATTCTGGCGGACCCTGAACTCACTCAATTGAATCAAAGGTGGGGAGTTGTGAAGGTGGAGCGGCTCTTTCCGGCGGCTTCCCTCTCAGATCATCCCGATTCCCGAGACCTCGCCACCTACTGGCGCTTCTGGCTGGAACCCAACACGATGTCGGAGGAAGTGCTCTCGGATTTCGCCAAGGCCGTCGCGGTCGAACACGTAGAGCCGGTTGGAGTGCACCAGGTTTGCTTCAACCCCAATGATCCGGCGTACATCTATCAATGGTATCTGCGGCAGACGACCGCCGACCACGACATTGACGCTCCCGAAGCCTGGGATCTCCAGAGGGGGAGTGCCGACGCGATTATCGGGCTCATGGACACCGGTGTCCAGTATGAGCATCCCGACTTGGCCGCAAATATCTGGATAAACGAGGCCGAACTGTATGGAGACCCCGGCCTCGATGAGGACAACAACGGCTACATAGACGACTACCACGGGTGGGATTTCATCGTCTTTGAGATGGTCTATCCCGGGGAGGATGGCCGCTTCACGGACAATGAGCCGACCGACTTCGTCGGTCACGGAACGCACATAGCCGGAACGGCGGCTGCCGTGCTTAACAACGCCACGGGCATCTCCGGAATCGCAGGCGGCGGGTCCGGGGCGGAGGGCGCACGCATCATGGCGCTTCGCATCGGCTGGATGGGAGCGGATGGTAACGGTTATGTGGCGATGGACTATGCGGCCCAGGCCATCGAGTACGGACGCCAGAAGGGCGTAACGGTCTTCAGTTGTGCGTGGACATCCAGCAACTCAGGAGGATTCGGAGCCGCGGTCACCAATGCCATCAACGATGGAATCATCTTCTGTGTCGCGGCCGGCAATAGCAATGACGACAGCCCGTACTATTTGAATACGCGCGGTGATTGCATCGATGTGGCAGCCGTGGACAACAATGACAAGAAAACCCGCGTCTCCAACTACGGCGCTTGGGTCGACATCTGCGCTCCCGGCCATTCCATCTATTCCACCTATTCCAATCATTACACGAACACCTACGCCCACCAGGGCGGCACATCGATGGCATCGGCAATGCTCACCGGCGCCACAGCCCTCGTGCAATCCCAGCGGCCGACCTGGACACGCGAACAGGTCACCGCGGCACTGCTGGCAGGTGTCGACGACATCTCAGGTGAGAACCCCAATTTTGACGGATTGCTGGGTTCAGGCCGTACGAATCTCTATTTGGCCTTGCTCAACACCGGCAGTTACACACTCACATCGCCCAACGGAGGAGAACGGTGGGTTGTGGGGGATACAGCCACCGTCACTTGGGAGACCGACCTCATGCAGGGAGGGATACTCGTTAGCTTGAACCGCCAGTTCCCCGATGGAGTCTGGGAGGACATCTACAGCGGTACGCCGATATCGAATGCCATACCGATCACTGTAACCGGACCGCCCACGACGCGAGCGCGCGTGCGGATCATGAGCCAGTTGGCTCCCGCGGTCTTTGATTTGTCGGACGCCAATTTCAGAATCGCCGAAGCCGGGAGTGGCTTGCTACCGGGTTATGACACTCCCGTCGTCGTCGCATATCGGCACGAAAACGATATCATGCTCTACTGGACGAATACGGGCGCCCCAACTTACGCCGTCTACAGCTCGTCAGACCCAACCGGCTCTTTTACACATCTGGAGCGCCTGACGACACAGACTCAATATGTCGACCGTGGAGCCGTGCTGAGAAGTGACCTCAAATTCTATCAGGTTCGCAGTTCAACGGTCATCCGGTGAATCCTTTTTCCATAATGCTCCTGCTGCGGCGACTCTTCGACCAATCGGTCGACGCGGCAGGATGGATCGGATCCACAGAAGTCCCGGCATAGGTCGGGACTTCTGACTTATGGAACCACCGGATTCTTCACTAAGGGCTTGCGGCGGGAATAGGGGATGAGAAGTCAACATATCTTGCTGCTGGCTTTCGCACTTGCCGTGCCACGGTGCCTGTCGGCAACGATCCATCGCGTTCCCGAGGACTTCGACACGATTCAGGACGCGATTAACGCTGCTCGAACCGGAGACACCGTTTTGGTCTCTCCGGGAACCTACTATGAAAACCTTACCTTCCAGGGCAAAGCCCTCGCGCTGGGCTCTCTCACGCTCACGACCGGTGATACCGCTTATGTCTCCTGGACAATCATAGACGGTTCGGACGCCGGAAATCCCGATTCAGCCTCTACGCTCTACATTTGCGACCAGCCCGACACTCTGTCGCAAGTCGTCGGCTTCACAATTACTGGCGGTCAGGGAATCAAGCTTGAGGAATTCCCGGATACGCGCAACGGTGGGGGAATTGCCATCCGCTGGTCGCGCGTCTCAGTTCACGACTGCCACATCGTCGATAACGGACCAGTCTTCTCCGGTGGTGGCTTGGTGCTTATCGGCGGAGGTCTAAAAGTGCGCCAATGCCGGTTCAGGGCCAATTTCGCCACCTTTGGTGGCGCCTTCACGACAGTATACGGTTCGATCGAGTGCCATGGTTGCGAGATCTGCTACCATTATGACACGTACGAAGTCTGCTGGGTGAATTCTTGTGACTTCTGTATCCGAGATTGCAGCTTCCATCACAACTATGTCGCAGGAAATTCCGCTTTCACTGCTGCATCGTCCTCTGGCCTCTTCGTGGACAACCGCGTGCATCACAATACAGCGTACGGGCCGCTCTCTTCCTGTGTCGTCTTTGGAAACGGTTCAGAAGTCAACATCGACTCCAACGAAATCTGGCAAAATGAAGGAACCGTATGCACGATCGGTTTGGGTAGTACTGGTCCGTGCTCGCTTCGCTGGAATTTCATTCACGACAACTCCGTGACCGAAAATGCCGGGGGGCTTTTCGGCAGTGGTCGCGAGGCCTACCAGTATATCTACCAGAACTCCTTCGTCGGCAATGTCGGCGGTTATGGTGGTGCGGTATGCGCCGGGGGTCTATGGTTGGCCGAGTTCGTCGGAAACTACTTCGAGAGCAACCAAGCAACATCGCCCGCTGGCGCGGGCGCCCTGGCCTGTATTCAGCCCAGCCATGTCTTAATGCGGCGAAACATCATCGAGTTCAATGATTCCCTCGCTGTCGGCGGTGAGATCTTGGTCGATCCACTCCACCGTGCCGTCGATGCCATCGAGAACTTCTGGGGGCACCCGAGCGGCCCTCACCACCCAGTTCTAAACCCCGACGGCTTGGGCAATGCGGCGGGCGACTGCGTACGGTTCATCCCGTGGCTCCTCGAGCCACCCGCAGGAACAGACAGACCTCATGCGCCATCGCCGATCCCGCAGACTTTCGTTCTTCTCGATCCCTATCCCAACCCATTCAACCCGGGAGTAACTCTGCCGCTTTCCGTCACTGTGCCCGGAGACTTCAAGCTCGAGGTGTTCGACTTGCTCGGCCGTCTCATCTGGTCGCATACCGAGCGTTTCACAACCAGCGGAATCCACCGCGTCTACTGGCCTGGCATCGCCTCTGATGGACGGGCGATCGCGTCCGGCGTCTACTTCGCCCGTGCGTCAACGAACACCCAATCCTCACCGGCACGCAAGCTTGTGCTCCTGAAGTGACGCATTCCAATGCCTCCAGCAGACCTACGATCACCCATGAATGCCTGAACCACTCGCACAGCCCCGGAAACAAGAAAGGCGCCCATTGGGCGCCTTCTGATTTTCTTGCGTCTGAGAATCGTCTACGCCGAGCTCTGCCCGCGTCGACTGAGCTCAAACGCAACGACGCCTGCGCCGATTACCAGAGCGAGTGTCGTGATTGCGAACACAGGATTCGTATCCAATTTCCCTAACCCAACAGCTCCGCCAGCCCAGCCCAAAGCGCCTCGCCACAAATCCCACAGCCGCGTCGCAATCGCCCGACCGTACAGCCCGGCAACCAGTGCCAGCGTCCCGACCGGAGCGTAAGCGGAAAGCCGCTCCAGGACGCGGTCAAGGACGGCTTCTCCTTGCGGCACCGGCACTCCGGCGCTCTGGAGAACACGGCTCGTGAAGTCAGGCCGAGCACGGACCCACGCCTGAGTTCGCAGAATCCGATCCAGCATCTTCTCCTCTTCAAAAGCCCGGTGAAGTTCCGCGTCGGTCTCGAGCAGCCGCGTGATCGCCTCGTGTTGGTCGCGGGGCAGACTCCCGTCCAGATACTCCGGCAGGAGCATCATCGCTTCGTCATGCTTCACAGCTCCTCCTCGGCAGACCCGCCTGACAGCAACCTCTCCCGCAGCCATGCTTTGCCACGAAAAAGATGACTTTTCACCGTTCCCATCGGAACATCCATGATCTCGCCGATTTCCAAATAGGATAAGTCCTTAAGATAGAAGAGTGTCAAGGCTGTTCTATATTTCTCAGGCATTTGTGGAATCAACTCCGCTAACTTCGCTTTGAGGGGCGCTTCCTCGGCGTAGGGATTGTCCCTTTCTGTCCGCATATTCGGGTGCACCCAGGTCGCCGGCTCATCAGCGGGCAAGAATTGCGCCCTCGCCCTTGCTGTCTTCTTGTGGGCGATGCACAGGTTTATCGCGATTCGGTAGATCCATGTCGATAATTTCGCCTCGCCCCGGAACCTCGGCAGACCCTTCCAGACCCTCAGGAAAACCTCCTGCGCCAAGTCCTCCGCATCCGCCGTCGGGCCGAGCATTCGCGACACAAGATTGATCACCATATCCTTATACTGATCAACAAGTTGGGCGAACACCCGGGCATCGCCTTGGCGAAGCCGACGCAGCGCTTCCTCTTCGGAAAAGACCATCCGTGGTCCCGGTCGTCCAATCTACTCCGACTAATATGACGCGTGATATCCACCCGATGTTGCGTTCCGATTCCCTCTGCAACACGGGTTCACTTCTCGCAGTCTCACTGTTAGACAGCGCAGCAGTCTCGCTTGCGCGGCAAAATGTTCTTTGTCGAAATGCCCACGAGACGAGTCTTCTATGATCGAAATAGTCAGAGAGGCCGTAGCCGGCCCTCCAATCGTCATCGGAATCATGATCCTGGTCATCGCAGTCCTCGGCATC
>CAZJAD010000027.1:15466-18240 GCA_964543855.1 uncultured Alphaproteobacteria bacterium | reverse complement strand
CGAAAGAAAAACCTCATCCTCAAACACATATCAATACGGAGACTTTCCAATGGATGCAGACACATTGATGATCCTCCCCATTCTCGGCGAGATCATCGGCCTTGTTACGATCGTCGGTGTCATTGTTCTGGTCATCATGTGGATCTGGTTTCGAGAACGCACCCGGCGCCTGCGAGATAAGATGAACCACGAAGAGCGGGTCGCCGCCATCGAAAAGGGCCTACCGGTGCCACCGCCGCCCCCGGACCCGATTCGCCAGCGCAACTATCTTATGCGCGGCCTCGTACTCGTCGCGCTGGGACTTGGATTCGCCTTCTGGTCGCTGACATCGCCCGGCGATATGCCCTGGGGTATCGGCGCGATTCTGTTCTTCATAGGTCTGGCGATTCTGATTGCTCATTCCCTGACAGAGCGCCGTAAGAAAGAATCGTATCTTCCCGGAAATGAGCATCGTCCCGTTTCGGATAGTCCGTTGTGAAATGAAGGCCCCGGCTCTCCCGACGAGTGAGCGCGCAATGAACAATGAGCCGGGCCACAAGCGCCAGGTTCCGCAGCTCGATAAGCGGCTCGGTGACCTTCGTTCGCCAGTAGAACTCCATAATCTCGCGCTCCAGAAGCCGAACGCGGCGTTCAGCCCGATGAAGACGGAAATCAGAACGGACAATCCCCACATAGTCCCACATGAGCCGCTGAATCTCTTGCCGGTCGTGGGAAATGAGCACCCATTCCTCTTGATTGATGGTGCCCTCATCTGACCACGCTTCGGCGCGAAGGAGCGGCGGCGATTCAGTGAGCCATTGCTCGCAAGCCTGAGCCGCTCGATCCGCGAAAACCACGGCCTCCAACAGGGAATTCGAGGCCAGTCGGTTGGCACCATGAACCCCCGTCATGGCCACCTCCCCGACCGCAAAAAGCCCCTGCAGGTTCGTGCGCGCAAACAGGTCCGTAACCACTCCCCCACACATGTAGTGCGCGGCGGGAACCACCGGAATAAGATCGCGCGTAATATCCAGCCCGCGAGACAGACAGGTCTCGCTGATTAGCGGAAATCTCTCCCGAAGGGCTAAGGCGGGGAGATGAGTGCAGTCCAGAAGGACAAACTCGTCTCCCCGTTTCTTCATTTCGGCGTCAATCGCGCGTGCTACAATGTCGCGCGGAGCAAGATCCTTCTGGGGATGATACTGCTCCATGAAAGGCTCGCCATCCGTCGCGCGCAGAATGCCTCCGAACCCACGCACCGCCTCTGAAATCAGAAACCGCCGTTCCTCTTTGCGCTCCTGAGACTCGTAGAGCGCCGTGGGGTGAAACTGCATGAACTCCAGATTGCCAATCTTCGCTCCGGCTCGCCACGCCATGGCGATGCCGTCGCCTGTGGCAATCGTCGGATTCGTCGTGTGCTGATAAACAACCCCCGTTCCTCCACTGGCCAGCACGATAGCGTGAGCCAGAATCGTCTTGACGACCTCGTTCTTCGTGTCGAGGACATAGGCGCCGAAGCATCGAATCCCGTCCGTTGTACTCTCCCCGGCGCGCATCTTGGGTCGGACCAGAAGGTCAATCGCCAGGTAGTGTTCTAACACACGCACGCGGCCCGTTTGTCGTGCCGCCTGTGTCAGCACTTTCTCCACTTCGCGGCCGGTATGGTCGGCATGATGAACGATGCGCGCTCGGGAATGCCCACCCTCTCGCCCTAAGGATAAGCCGTCCCGGTCACGCGTGAAGTCCACGCCCCATTCCATCAATTCGCGAATCCGTTCAGGACCCTGCTCGACGACCAGCTTGACCGCATCCTCGTGACACAGACCTGCTCCCCCGGTCAGCGTGTCCTCGATATGCAAAGTGAACTTGTCATCGGCTGCAATGACGCCCGCAATGCCACCTTGGGCGTAGTTGGTGGCCGATTCCACCGATTCCTTCTTCGTGATAAGAATCACATCTGCAAAGCGGGCGGCCTTGAGCGCAAATGTCAGGCCGCCCACTCCGGAGCCGATAACCAGCACATCACACGAAAGTGTGCTCATGGATACCAATGGTGAGCTATGGAAATCGAAAGCATCTTCGTCCGTCTAATATAGTGCGACTTTCTGCAAAAGTCAACAGGATTGAGCAGAGGCAAACTTGACTTTCTGCTCGAAATACCTAATTTGCATTCTCGGAAGAATGAACGGTGATGACACAGTGCAGCACGCGGTCAATCGACCCCCTCCTGCGGCGATCAATCTGCCGCTGCTGGAGTTCTGGCAGGCTCACGCACAACCCGGCCGCATCGGACTCCTTGGAATCCGGTTCCCTCTGGCAGCTTTGATCGCTAAGGCACAGGCACCGCTCACGGCCAATGGCGAACCCTCGCGCTGGGTCCATGCCTTCATCTTTCAGGATGTACAGGACACCATCCCTTGGATCTTCGAGAGTGACATCGGGTTTCCACCACGAGGCATCTTCCGTTGGACACCGGGGACACAGGAAAATCCGGTAACCAAGTGGTGCCATCAGAGAATCACGCACACCCGAGTGCTCGAAGCGGACTTGACGGAGGAACAAATCCAGGTCATGCTCACGCGAGCCCGTGAGCTCGTTGCTCAGAAAATTCATTTCGGCCTGCGGGGTCTCTTGGGGACCTGGTTTGCGCTGCGCCGCGGCACGCTGGAGAAAGACAGTCTCCTGCACGCCCGACACGCACTCCACTGCGCGGCTTTCGTACGGCTCTGTTTGCTGGCGGCGGACGCTGACCCGATCGGGCCGAAAGTCACGGTTCGAAACACCGTGCCGGAGCA
>CAZJAD010000027.1:10780-15366 GCA_964543855.1 uncultured Alphaproteobacteria bacterium | reverse complement strand
AACCAGCGACGGCCGGGAGGCCAATTGCGGGGAGCTACGCGAGTCCGTCCGGACATGGGCGACGGTGATTGAATGTTGGGGAGGGCCCATAGCTCAGCGGATAGAGCAGCGGACTCATAATCCGTCGGTCCCAGGTTCGAATCCTGGTGGGCCCACGTCATTTAGAGAGCCGCCGGACAGCGGCGTGAACATACATGGTCTTGTTGTTCCTTCTCTCCCAGACAAATACACTCTCGGGCCCGCTGGCCTTGTGCCTGCGGCTTCGGGGGAACTCCCTCGCCGAATCCAGCTCGGTGCGCGCTCACCCGAACGTGCATCGCTTTCATATCAATTCGCCGGAGTGCCCTTAGCGCTCCGGCGTTTTCTTTGAATCGAGGTGCGAATGGAGGTCAATATTCGCGAGGAGCTGATGCTCCTGGTGGATTTGCAGGACATTGATGACCAATTGAGAGATCTGGCTCTCGACCGAGGGGACCTGCCCATCGAGGTTGAACGCCTTAAAGGGGAGATGGATGAACTGAACAAGCTGCTGGAAGAACGACGTGCCGAATTGGAGGAAACGAGACGCGAAGTGGCCCATATCCGGGGAACCACCGAAGAGGCGCGCGCCAAGCTCCAGAAATATCAGCAGCAGCTCTATTCCGTCAAAACCACTCGCGAATACGATGCCATAACGGCACAAACAGAAACGGCCAAAACCATTATCACCGAGGGCGAAGAAAGAACGCTCGATTTGCTCGCGCGCGAAGAGGCTCTGGTCTCCGAGATCGCTGCCAAAGAAGCTCAGTTGGCCGAAATCGGAGCCGCTCACGAAGAAAAAAGCGGAGAGCTGCGGGCCAAGCTCGGAGAGACCGAGGCCGAGGAATTAGAACTTCGGCACCGGCGCGAAACAACCGTCATGCGCCTGAAGAAACCGATCTATGCTCACTACGAGCGGATTCGACAGGCGAAAGACGGTCGCGGAGTCGCTCGCGTGCTCGGAGGGGCTTGCGGAGGCTGTTTCGCAATGGTGCCGCCTCAGCGCCAGGTCGAAATCCGAAATGCCACCGACATCGTGCTCTGTGAAACCTGCGGCCGCATCCTCATCGAGTAGCTTGAACTTCATCGCATACATCGACGGCGGCTCCCGCGGCAACCCGGGGCCTTCAGCCGCGGCGTTCATCATAACGGACAAAACCGGCCAGGTCATTGCTCAAGACGCACGCTTCCTCGGCCACGCGACGAACAACGAAGCCGAATATCATGCGCTCATCGAGCTTCTGGCCTGGCTCGGCAAGAATTCGCAGCTTCGCCGGACAGCCCGCGACACGGTCTATGTCCGCTGCGACAGTCAACTGCTCGTTGAGCAGGTCGCCGGTCGGTGGAAGGTGAAGGAGCCCCGCCTGAAGGAACTGCTTCGCCAGATTCAGGAGTTAAAAAAGCGGCAACCCTTCCGCCTCTACATCCGCCACATCACCCGCGACAAGAACAAGTTGGCGGATAAATTGGTGAACGAAGAGATAAATAGGCAATTGTAGCGCCGCACCGTAGCGCCGCACGGCAGTGCGCCACAAAGTCGTAGCGCCGCATGGCAGTGCGCCTGTTTTTTGCCCAACAACGTACATGACCTTTTTTTGCACAGCGAGGTACGTGACCATTTTTTCGCAGAGCGGCGTCCATGACCCTATTTTCCGAGGCGGGTCGCCTGACCCGCCCGGAAAGATGACAGAATCGAATTCTCGCCGTGGCGGGTGTGCCACCCGCCCGGAAATATAATACACTTGGAGTCCGCCAGACGGTCGCGGTGCGCTTTCGAGTGCGCCGAGGAAAGTCCGAACTCCACAGGGCAGGGCGCCAGCTAACGGCTGGGCGCGGTGACGCGACGGAAAGTGCCACAGAAAGCAAACCGCCCACTCGAGCTTCGGCTCGAAGGCAAGGGTGAAAGGCGTGCGGTAAGAGCGCACCGCGTCGCTGGTAACAGCGACGGCACGGCAAACCCCGCCCGGAGCAAGGCCAAGTAAGCCGCCAGTCCCGTCGGCCCGGCGGGCAAAAGAGGCGGCGGGTAGGCCGCACGAGGTGCATGGAGACATGCATCCCAGATAGATGACCGTCCTCGACAGAATTCGGCTTATCGGCGGACTCCTGAAGAATTTCTCAATGAGGGTGCAATATGCAGGAGCGTATTGCCTAGTGCCAGACTATAAAGGGTTATCTCACTCTTGTCGGTCTCCAGACCAACAAGGGCACCATTACCACTCTGGAACAGCGGAGAGACACACACCTTATGTTCGACAGCAATTGACCAACTTAGAGGGATTCAGATTATCCTGCCACTTAGAAGGAGTTGCACAATGAAACGATCAACACAATTGTTTGCTTGCATTCTTTCACTCTCGATAATGTGCGTTGCTACTAATTCATGGAGTCAAGCCTTGAATAAACCACCAGCAGACTCCATCGTGCAACTTACTGCTCAGCCTGATTCGCTGGTCTTGTCTCAATTCCTTCTTCGAGCTTGTAATACCCGCTGTCTCCTTCAGGGCGGGGCCGGTAACTACGTATATGTTCTGAACGGTGACATGGATCGGGTGGAGTATTGCATGAATAGTGACGGCATCGGACCACGAACCGGCGGAGAAATCTACTTCGACAGCGATGGTGCTCTCGATCCCTATAGTGGTGTATGGATCAGGGGAGTCAATGTGACTGAATATGTCCATAAAAACGGTAAAGCGTACGAACAACTCTCGAGAGACCAGACAGGTAAGTTATTTGTTCCGTTGGGCGACGCAGGGCACTTATCGAGTCCAACCGAAGGGCTCAAGTTCATTGGCATTGGAAGCAGAATTCAGTTCGATCGGGATGAATGGGTGCAACTAGGCGGCAAATCTTATCGTAGCGGAGGATTTGAGATAAACACCGATGGCATTCATTTCCTTGAGTCAACCGAACTCAAGTTGAATGACAAGATCTATCGCTTTGAAGGAGCAAAGTGGAACCTAATCAAGTAGCAACCAAGATTCAGTCCGAGTCTAGCATGAATCCGAAGATCGAGTTTGTTTGTTCAATGCCATAATCCGCTTGGGCAACATTGTCGAGAGTATTCGGCGCACTAGCGCCGAACTAGAAAGGGTTGTCTTGCCCTTGTCGGTCTCCAGACCGGCAAGGGCGCCATTGCGACTCTGGAATAGCGGCGCGACGCGCAAACCTCATGTTCGACGGCACTAGTGCATTAGTATTTCCCTACTGGCTGACTCTGCCCGCCAGAACATAGATAAAATGAAAAACGATACAAAAACCTTGAACAAAAAAGACGCCACAAAAACCGCACCAACCAAAGAAATCGAGCGCGCGAGTATCAAGTCCGTCTTCGAGCCGCGATCCATCGCGGTCATCGGTGCTGGCCGCACGCGCATGACCATCGGCCGCGAAATCCTGCACAACCTCATCGAGTACGAATTCAACGGCATGGTCTTCCCGGTCAATCCGAATGCCCGCGTAATTCATTCGATGAAGTGTTACCGCAGCGTCCTCGAAATCCCCGACAGCGTCGAGCTCGCGGTCATTAGTGTGCCGAAACAGCTTGTCGCGCAAGCCATCGACGACTGCGGTCGCAAGGAAGTCAAAGCGATTATCCTCATTACGGCGGGATTCTCCGAGACGGGCCCTCGCGGGAAAGAATTGGAAGATCACATCTTCTCGCAGATTCGCCAGTACGGCATGCGCATGATTGGCCCCAATTGCATGGGAGTCATTAACACAGCTCCGAATGTGCGCATGGACGCGACCTTCGCAGGCACGCTGCCGCTCGAGGGCTCCATCGGTTTTCTCTCGCAATCCGGGGCGCTCGGCGCGGCGATTCTCGAACAGTCGCGCGACATGAACCTCGGACTCTCCTCGTTCGTCTCTCTCGGCAACAAGACCGATGTGTCCGTCGACGATGTCCTCGAATACTGGCGCGATGATGAACGCACGCGGCTGATTCTGCTCTATCTCGAGAGTTTCGGCGATCCATACAGATTCTCTCGTCTCGCTCGCGAAACTGTCAAGAAGAAACCGATTATCGCAGTGAAGTCAGGCCGCTCGGCTGCCGGAGCGCGCGCGGCGACGAGCCACACCGCGAGCCTGGCCGGAATGGATGTGGCCGCCGACGCTCTCTTCGATGCCGCGGGCGTTTTGCGCGTGGACACCGTCGAAGAGCTTTTCGACTACGCGCAGGCGTTTGGTCATCAGCCGATTCCTCGGGGTGACCGCGTCGCGATTATCTCCAACGGCGGCGGGCCGGCGATTCTGGCGGCGGACGCCGTGGCCGCGCACAGAATGCAAGTCGCGGACTTTTCCGAAAAAACCGTCCAGCGCTTGTCCAAGCATCTCGTCGAGGAGGCGACGCTTGCCAATCCCCTGGACATGATTGCCAGCGCTGACCACGAGAGCTATCGGCAAGTTCTGAATATTATTCTGGAAGATGACGGCGTTGACGCGGTGATTGCTTCATTCGTGCAGCCGATTACGATTGATGCGCGACTCGTGGCGCGAGCGGTCGCGGATGTCTGCACCGAACGCCGCGAGCTTGGCAAACCGGTGCTCTGCTGCTTCATGGGTCGCGA
>CAZJAD010000027.1:0-10680 GCA_964543855.1 uncultured Alphaproteobacteria bacterium | reverse complement strand
GACTGGGGTGTCATCGTCCAGCGCATGGTCGAAGGAGGGCGGGAAATGGTTCTCGGCTCCACCTTCGATCCCCTCTTCGGACCGCTTATTATGGCGGGTATGGGCGGAATCCATGTCGAAATTCTCAAGGATGTCACTTTCCACATGGTGCCGATATCGGACGCGGGGGCCATGGAGATGTTGCAGAGCCTGCGCGGCTATCCCATCCTGGAGGGCGTGCGGGGTGAGCCGTCCGTTCACATGGAGACAGTCGTCGAGGTACTGGGGCGGCTCTCGCAGCTTGTCACCGAGTTCCCTGTGATTCGCGAGATGGATGTCAATCCCTTTATGGCGTTCCCAGAGCGTGAACGCTGTATGGCGGTCGATGCGCGCATCTCAGTGGAGCATTGAGGAGTGCTTTTTATGTATCACAAACATAGATTGGACAACCCATGGAACAAAAATGGGAACTTCATGAGGAGGCTCCACTCGAGCAGATTGAAGAGTTAGGCCGCCAAACCGGCGTACCCACCATTGTTGCCCGCGCCCTCTACAATCGCGGTCTGACTGATGCGCAAGCCGTCGAAAACTTTTTCAACCCTTCCACGGCACTCCTTCACGACCCCTTTCTGATGAAAGACATGGACCGGGCGGTGGACCGGATCCTGCGAGCGCTTCGCGAAAAAGAGCCAATCACCCTCTACGGCGACTATGATGTGGACGGTATTACTTCCGTCTCCATGCTCTACCTTTTCTTCCGGGACCTCGGAGGCCTCGTCTATCCGTACATCCCGGACCGACAGACCGAAGGTTACGGGCTGTCGGCGCAGGGCATTCGCGAAGCGGCTGCTCGCGGCGGCTTGGTCCTTTCCGTAGATTGCGGGATCACATCCCCGGGCGAGGCGCGACTCGCCGAGCAACTCGGCCTGAGCCTGATCATCTCCGACCATCACGAACCTGCTGACGAGTTGCCCAACGCCGCGGCGGTTGTGGACCCAAAGCGCCCGGATTGCGCCTATCCCTTCAAGGATCTGGCCGGCGTCGGTGTTGCCTACAAATTGGCCCAGGGAATCCTGGCTGCGATGAAACTCGACCAGGAGTATGTCGAGAAGTACATCGACCTGGTCGCTCTGGGCAGCGCCGCCGACATTGTTCCCTTGGTCGGCGAAAACCGCGTCTTCGTCAAAGAGGGACTCGACAAGATCAATATCCGCCCGGAAGTCGGCATCGAATCGCTCATCGAGATTGCCGGCCTGAAGCCGGGCAGAATCGAAGTCGGTCACATCATCTTCGGTCTCGCACCACGAATCAACGCCGTCGGTCGACTGGGAGATGCTCTTCGCGCGGTCCGGCTGCTTGTGACGCGTGATAAGGCCGTCTCTCGGGAGACTGCGCAAGTCCTGGAGCGCGAGAACCGGCGACGCAAGGAGATTGACAACACCACGCTCCAGGAGGCGATTGCCGAAATCGAGCCCACCTACGACCCCGATAAGACACGCTCCATCATCTTGGCCCACGAGAGATGGCACCCGGGAGTCATCGGCATCGTGGCCTCGCGCCTTATCGAACGCTATTATCGCCCGACCGTGATGATTAGCATCGAGGACAATGTGGGCAAAGGGTCGGCTCGCTCCATTGCCGGTTTTGACATCTTCAGTGCCCTCAAGAGCTGCGGCGATTGCCTCCTGCAATTCGGTGGTCACAAATATGCTGCCGGATTGACTATCGAAGCGGGCCGCATCCCCGAGTTCCGCGAGCGTTTCGACGCCATCGCCCGCGAACTCATCCCCGAATCCGATCTCAAACCCAAAATCAAGATTGACGCCGAAATCAGCCTCGACCAGATTACGCCGGAGGTCGTTGCGGCGCTCGCGAGGTTCGCCCCGTTCGGCCCCAGTAATCATCGCCCCAATTTCATGTCACGAAATCTCGAAGTCGTCGGTGGCCCACGAATCGTCGGAGCGAATCACTTGAAATTCCGCGCCAAGCAAGGCGGCGAAGTCTTCGACGCCATCGGATTCAATCTCGGAGACTACATCTACCGTGTGGACAACGGAATGCGAACACTTCAATTGGTCTATGTCATTGAAGAGACGGAGTACTTGAATCGCAGATTCGTGCAGCTCCGCGTTCGGGATCTCAAATGAACAGGGAGCTGGAGGACTCTGTCATCCAATCTATGGAGGGTACCATGCGCAAAGCACTTCTAATTGGACTCATAGCTCTTCTCGTAACGCCGCTCGTCAATGCCGCGGAGAAGGGCGGCTCCTGGGAAGTCCTGCTGAAGCGTTACGGGGATGCCGCCAGCATCAAACCCGGAGCCTGGGCGGCTTATCGCATTCAGACAGGTGAAGAGGAAGGTGCGCCCGAGACCTTGACCTGGAAAATCGCTTGCGTCGGGACTGAAAAGGTCGGCGACCAGGACGGCATTTGGCTCGAAGTTGAAACGGATATGCCGGAATCCGATGTCAAAGAAGAATCCCAAATGAAAGTGATCATCAAGTCACTTGTCGTGGGCGAGCCGGGCGAAGAGCAATCCGTGCGAAAAATGATTATGCAGGCAGGAAACCAGCCGCCCATGATGATGAATGTGAGCACAACGGGTGGCGAGGAGGAAACGGGGTTTCCAGAGGTGAAAGATGTCGGTACGCAAACCGTGACGGTCCCCGCCGGCACATTTACCTGTCGCCACCTCCAGGGGACCACCGATGAGGGGGAGACTGGCGACATCTATCTCAGCGACAAAGTTGCACTCTTCGGCATTGTGAAAATGGCCGGCGGTCGAGATCTGATGGAACTCGTCGACCACGGAGCCTCCGGCGCTGTCTCCCAAATCAAAGGCGAGCCCATGCCCATGCCTGACATGCAGCAGATGATGCAGCAGATGATGCAGCAGAACATGAAAGACGCAACGCGCAAATCCGAAGAAAAACCGGAGGACAAAGAGTAGTATGAGACGCTGCGCGCCTCTCATTCTTGTTGTTCTCGCAATCGGAGCAGCGGTTCTGGCCATGGGACGCCGTGAAGCGCCACACTCCGCGCAGTTCTTCGCCGTGGAGCAGGGTGTCGCCGGAACGGTGGAAGTCTGGGAGGGGAACTTCATGCCGATGGTCAATGAGCCACCTGGCGGATCAAAGACTCCCGCAGCAGACCGCCGCGTTCGCATCCACGATCCGTTTAACGCAAAGGAAGCGGGCTCGTTCGAAGCACGCCAGGACACGATTTCCACGCCGCTTGTCGCCGAAACACGCACCGACTCGCGCGGCCAATTCCTCGTGCCCCTCGAGGTCGGCACCTACAGTATCTTCGTCGAGGACGAAGGAGGCTGGTACTTCAATGGCTGGGACGGTCACGGCTTCCAAGGTCTGATTCGAATCGATTCCGGCAAAGTCACTCAGCAGGATATTCACATTACGACGAAAGCAGTCTTCTAAAGGAAACACGAAAGACCCACCTTCTCTTTGCAACTTGATCTTGAAAACAAAGTCGCATTGCTGACCGCTGCATCGCGTGGCTTGGGCTTCGGAGTCGCGCAGCATCTCCTCCGTGAAGGCGCACAGGTCATGCTCTCCAGCTCCAATCCGGAGAATCTCGAGCAGGCCGCCGGAGCATTGAAGCAGGAGGGCTTGATAACCTTTGACACACGCGTGTGCGACCTGGCAAATGCGCAGCATATCGAAGACCTGGTTTCGGCCACGGTGAAGAAATTCGGCGGTCTGGACTTGCTGTTCACGAACTGCGGCGGTCCGCCCGCAGGACCGAGTCTGGAAATCACGGATGCTCAGTGGCAACGCAGCTTCGAAACCGTCTTCATGGGCGTCGTGCGCTTGTGCCGTCTGAGCGTGCCGCACATGGCAAAGCGTCGCGGCGGCGCAATTCTCGCCCTTACTTCGTCCACGGTCAAACAGCCAATCCAGAATTTAGTGATCTCAAACGCGCTCAGACCGGCAATTGTCGGCTTCTGCAAAACACTCTCGCAGGAGGTCGCGGCCAAGAACGTCCGCGTCAATGTGATTGCACCGGGAAGAGTCCTGACCGCGCGAACCCAGGAGCTCGACGAGGCCTTTGCAGCACGCACGGGTCAATCTGTCGCCGAAGTCCGCCGCGCTTCCGAAGAAGAGATTCCGATGAAACGACTGGGTGATGTGCGCGAATTCGCCTCCGTCGCAGCCTTTCTGCTCTCGGACGCCGCGTCCTACATCACCGGTCAGATTATCCTGGTCGATGGCGGCCGCGTCGAAGGCATATGGTAGAATCATGATACATCCGGCTCGAACGACTCTGCTCTTCATCATGATTTCGAGCGCAGTGTGGGCGCAGATGTATGGCGACCCGAGTCTTGTCAAGCCCGACACGATGAAGCAGGATACGATTCAGCCAATCATTGTTGAAGAAGCGCCACCCGAAGTCGCGCCAGGTCCTCCGGCGGTGGACTTGGCCAAGCTCTGGATTCGTCGCTTCATGCTCCGCGGTGTTCTGAACACGAACCACATCGGTGCCTTTGCCGAATATCAACTGACGAAATGGTCACTGTTGACCGGCAGCGCCGGCCCGATTCGGGCTTATCTCAAGGTCGTATATCTGGGTCCGACCATGTTGTTGGGAGAGGATGTCGAATGGGTGCAGGCAACGGCACGCATCTTGGGTGCGGTGGACAAACGCGTGGCTTTCGATTTCCTGCTGCCTTCGGGCGACCTGCAAGCCTTGCCTCTGCGCACACTCATGAAAGAAGACGGTGGAGCTTTGCGCGAAATCTCTCTGGCACTGCCGCAGGGAACCGTGGACTATGATGCACTTGACAACCCGCGCGATGTCGGCGAAGAAACCGTGGAGCTCTCTCATGGAAAATACTTCTGCGGCCATTTCCGCGGTTCAGGTGACGATGGCGCGCGTGTGGACCTGTTTTTATCGCCGGAGGTGAACCCCTACGGCATTGTCGTCATGGGCTACGGTGACGAAGGCTTGACGCTCATTCGCAAAGGCGCCGACGCCACACCGCTCCTTGATGTACCTCCGCCGCCACGCTGACCTAATGAACCGCGACCTCCGGTCGTGGTTTGGCGGTGTCGGCTGCACGGCTGACGATGTTGACCACGGATATCAGCGGCTTCCTGTTTGGTGTTCAGGAGCTTCACACCTGCTTGTTAGTACAAGGAGATGTCCAAATTGAAGAAATTGCATTTTCCAGAACCATTCAAGCACAAACACCCTGTCATCCGTAATGTCAACGAGATCTTTGAGGAACGACTGACTTCTGGTCTCCGATCCGCAGATTTGGTTGCGCGAATAGTCGGATCTTGGAGATTCATCATTATTCAATCCTCTCTCCTCATGGTCTGGGTGGCATTGAATGTCATGGCGGTAATCCGCCATTGGGATCCCTATCCATTCATCTTAATGAACTTGGTTCTATCACTACAGGCCGCCTACACGGCTCCGATCATTATGATGAGTCAGAATCGTCAGGCGGTGAAGGATCGGTTGGAAGCTCATCAGGACTTCCTCATTAACCAGAAAGCTGAAGAGGAAGTCCGTGCTATTCTGGATCATTTGGTAGCCCAAAATGAGGCGCTCCTGCACATTCACCAGCTGCTGGCGGATTCACAGAGTCCGACGACAAATCCCTGACAAAGGAGATTTTCGCCGAGGAGGTCCCCGACTCCGCCGCAACAAATCGCGGTGTCGGCTGCTTGCAGCCGACCCATGTGCTGCCGAGCGGGGTCCCCGACGCGCCGGTACACATTGAGGTCATTGAGGCAGCTAAATTGAAGATAAGCGCCTGTCACGATTCTGGCGAATCTATCTCGGAGTGGAAGGAGTGCAAGACGAAATCGAGCTGATCACGGAAGCACAGTGGCATGTCAGCGATCGTGTTTTTCTGAAACTCAATAACGCATTCGGCATCACACCAAAAGCGACCGACTGGGCTCCCGAGATCGGCATCATGTTCTCATTTCCCATGCGTTAGTTTGAAGAATTTAGCAAGACCTAATGAGACCAACATGAAAGAGGCGAGGTTTCTCCCTCTGGTGGTTACGACAGTCTGCTGTCTCTGTGTAGGGACGATTAGTGACGGGTGCAAGTCCAAGAACACTCAGTCCGAGAAGATCCAACAACAATCAGCTGGTTGGGTTGAGTCTTTTGATATGGACAAACGTGAATTCTCTTCGATAGGAAAGAATGACTACTTCATTCTGGAGCCGGGATTCCAATTGATACTTGAAGGTATCGAGGGCGACGATACGACACAATTGGTTATTACGGTTTTGAACAATACACAGCTTGTTGAAGGCGTTGAAACGAGGATCGTGGAGGAACGGGAGACGGTAAATGGTGAACTGGAAGAGATATCAAGAAATTTCTTTGCAATCTGCACTCAAACAAAAGATGTCTTCTACTTCGGCGAAGATGTGGATATTTACGAAGATGGAGAGATTGTCAGCCACGAGAGCGCATGGAAGGCGGGCGTCGATAACGCAAGAGCCGGCATGTTCATGCCCGGTGTTGCGAAGTTGGGCATGAAATACTATCAGGAGATCGCTCCAGGAGTGGCAATGGACAGAGCAGAAATAGTGAGCGATACAGAGATACTGCAGACTCCGGCAGGCCGTTTCGAAGATTGCCTGAAAACAGAAGAGACAACGCCCTTGGAACCGGGAGTTAAGGAATACAAATTCTACTACCCCGGAATTGGTCTTGTGCAAGATGGCGACTTGCTATTAACGGAGTATAAAACCGTTCCATAACTCCTTTGCCGGATCACGGTTCAGTCGATGATGTGAAGTTGCACGAATCATTCAGACCGACATTTGTCGCTTTGCTGTATGCGATTCTGTTCTTCGGTCTTTGGCAGGCGGACTTGGCCCGTGGAACGGAGCGCATTAGCCCTGTCAAGTCGACCAATCTGTGTTCGTTTGCCGATACGCTCGTAGCCGACGGTCGAGATTTCGGTCTGGTTTCAATTCAGATGCTGTCTGCTCCATTTCGTGCGACGGGAAAGGACCTGCTCAGAGCCGTTGGTTTGGGAGCGGCGGTGGCGCTCAGCTCAACGCTCGACCGCCCGATCAGAAAGCAGACGAAGGATCTTGATTGTTCGTGGGCCGATGTCGTATCCGATGTCGGTCGCTTCTACCAGAACAAATATGTTACCTTCGGTGCCGCGGGTGCTTTTTACAGTGTCGGAGCGTTAACCGGCAAGCCGGCCTTTAGACGGATTGGTCTGGAGATCATCGAGGCGTTCGAGATCTCCGTGATCGGATCGAGTCTGTTGAAACGGCTGGTCGGCCGCGACCGCCCGTATGTTGAAAACGGTGAGTATCACTTCATAGGGCCACACTCAGGCAACCACGACCACGAATCATTTGTTTCGGGCGACGCCACGAAAGCATTCACCTTGTCGGCGGTTCTATCGGCCGAGGCCAAATCGATTCCCGTGACGGTCGTTCTGTACAGCCTGGCGATGGCAACATCTTTCCAACGGTTGCACACGGATCAGCATTGGTTTTCTGACACCGTTGGCGCAGCGGTCTGGTCAACGGCCGTTGGATTAGGGGTTGTCTATCTGAATCATCATAGTGCCCCGGCACTCGTGAGGCTCTCCGCGAACCCAATCGATGGGTCGCCCGTGCTTGCTCTGGTTTTCAAGTTTTCGTCTGATAAGCGTCTTTGAAAATACTGCCGAGCGGGGTACCTGACCCCGCCGCAACAAATTCGCCGAGCCGGGTTCCTAAACCGGCCGGAACAGATCGCTGACTAAAGAGAATCGAAATAAAGCAAAACCAAACCGGAGGATGAATGGCCCAAGAAAAAGCCGTGGGAATCGTTGGCTACGGTAGCTACATCCCGCGCTATCGAATCAAAGTCGAAGAAATCGCAAAGGTCTGGGGGATGGACCCTGAAACCATCAAGCGCGGTCTTCAGCTCTATGAAAAAAGTGTGCCCGCGCCCGATCAGGATGTCATTACGATGTCTGTCGAAGCCGCACGCCACGCAGTGAAACGCGCCGGAATCGATCCCAAAAAAATCGGCGCCGTCTATGTCGGGTCGGAATCTCACCCCTACGCCGTCAAACCAACCGGCACAACCGTCGCCGAAGCGCTCGGCGCAACTCCCGATATCCACACCGCCGATATGGAATTCGCCTGCAAAGCAGGCAGCGAAGGCATGTTCGTATGCTACGGACTCGTGAAAGCCGGACTGATTCCCTATGGTCTCGGCATCGGCGCGGACACATCGCAGGGCGCGCCCGGCGATGCTCTCGAATACAGCGCATCCGCCGGAGCCGCCGCGTTCATCTTCGGAGCCGAAAATGTCATCGCCACGGTCGATCACACCTATTCTTACATGACCGACACACCCGACTTCTGGCGCCGCGAACATAGTTTCTATCCATCGCATGGCGGCCGTTTCACCGGCGAACCCGCCTATTTCAAACACATTCTGGGGTGCGCTCGAGCGCTCCTGGAAATCTCAGGCCTGAAACCTGCTGATTTCGCACACTGTGTCTTTCACCAGCCCAATGGCAAATTTCCGATGCGCGCGGCAAAGCTCCTCGGCTTCACCGAAGAACAGAACAAGACCAGCTGGCTCACGCCATGGCTCGGTAACACCTATTCGGGTTCATCACCGATGGGCCTGACCGCCATTCTCGACATCGCCAAACCCGGCGACAAGATTTTCATGGTCTCCTACGGCAGCGGCGCGGGTTCAGATGGCTTCGTTTTCACGGTCACGGACAAAATAAAGGGCAAAGCCGAACTCGCCCCGCGAACTCGCCCGCAACTCGATGAGAATAAATTCTATCTCGACTACGGGACCTACGCCAAATTCCGCGGCAAGATTCGCAAGGCAGGCTGACGAATCCATGCGAAGTGGAAAACACTACCCGCGACCTCCGGTCGCGGAACGGATCGCCGCGCCGGGTTCGTAACCCGGCCGGAATCAATCGCGGTGTCGGCTGCTTGCAGCCGACCCATTCGCCGCCGAGCGGGGTCCCCGACCCCGCCGGAAATGATGAATTGACCAGTCTCGCAATACAAAGAAAGGCCCAAGTCTATGCGTGATGTAGCTGTAATCGGAGTGGGTATCAATAAATGGGGAGAACTCTGGGAGAAATCCCTGCGCGACATTTTCGTCGAAGCGGCACTGCTCGCGATGGACGATGCCGGTGTCGACCACATCGATTCTCTCTATGTGGGCTCGATGACGCCGGGGTTGTTCATCGGTCAGGAGCATTTGGGCTCGCTCTTGGCGGATTATCTCGGCCAGTGTCCTATTCCTGCCGCACGCGTCGAATCAGCCTGCGCCTCAGGCGGTCTTGCGGTGCGCATGGGTTGGATGGAGGTCGCGCTGGGTGTTTCAGATATCGTCATGGTTGGCGGCGTCGAAAAAATGCTCGATGTCGATGGCGCCGGAGCAACCTACGCGCTGGCGACCGCCGCCGATCAGGAATGGGAATGCTTCAACGGCGCAACCTTCCCCGGCCTCTATGCCATGATCGCCAACGCCTATCAAGCCAAGCACAACATCCCGTTCGACAAATTCCGCAAACAATTGGCTCAGGTTGCGGTGAAGAATCATGCCAATGGCCTGTTGAATCCGAACGCGCAATACCAGATGAAGGTCACAGCCGAGCAGGTCATGAATTCGACCATGATTGCCGATCCGCTCCGCCTTCTGGATTGCTCGCCAATCACTGACGGCGCCGCGGCAGCGATTCTTTGCCCGCTCGAAATGGCAAAGTCAGCTTTCAAGAAGCACCCGCCCGTGACGATTATCGGTTCCGGCGCCGCGACGGACGCGCTCGCGCTCGCCAGCCGCGACGATGTCACCTATCTGAAAGCCACCGAAGTTGCCGCGGACAGTGCCTACAAAATGGCTGGTTTGAAACCCGCGGACATTGATTTCGCCGAAGTGCACGACTGTTTCACCATCGCCGAAATCTGTGTCACCGAAGCGCTCGGCTTCTTCGACATCGGCAAAGGCGGTGAAGCAGCGACCGCTGGTGTGACCGCTCGCGATGGCGCCAAACCGATCAATCCTTCGGGCGGCTTGAAATCGAAAGGCCATCCCGTCGGCGCGACCGGCGCAGCCCAGATGGTCGAAGTCGTTCATCAATTGCGCGGCGACGCCGGAAAACGCCAGCTTGCGAAAGCGCGCATCGCCATGACCCAGAACATGGGCGGTTCCGGCGGCTCCACGGTCGTCCACATCTGCAAAGCGGCTTGAAATCGAAGATAAGGAGATAAACGAATGTCCTCCATCACGGCACGCTTCTGGCGCGAAATTCCCCAGCGCTACCGGGGAGAAGCGGCAAAATCCGTCAAAACCGGCAAGGTCTTTTTTCCGCCGCGCCTCGTCGAACCGAAGAACGGCAACCGCAAGTTTGAACCGGTGAAGCTGGATTATGAAGGCAAACTCATCACCTATACGGTTATTCGCGTCGCACCGGCCGGTTTCGAAGATCAAGGCGCGTACGCCCTCGGCATCGTCGAGCTTACCGGTGGAGCGCGAATCACAGCGCAGATCGCCGACTGCCCCATTGACAAAGTCAAAATCGGCATGAAAGTGCGCGTCGAGTTCCGAAAGATCTTCGACGAGGGACACGAAGGCATTCACTGCTACGGCTACAAGGTCGTCCCCATGTAGCCACACTGGAACGGTTGAACGGGGAGGTGCACCATGAATTGCAGCAAGTTCCTT
>CAZJAD010000026.1:2505-24546 GCA_964543855.1 uncultured Alphaproteobacteria bacterium | reverse complement strand
TCCAACATGATCAGAGGCAATCGTGGATGGAACGATCACGGTATCGGCACTTTTCTTCATCATAGCGGCGATCATCTGCCTCGGGTTTGCCGGGAGCTGGATTTTCCGGTTGACCCGCATTCCGGATGCGCTGCTGCTCATTGCGGCGGGTTTCGGGCTGCGCAGCCTGCTGCATATGAACATCGACCTCGTTCAGTCGGTTGCTCCGTACTTTGGAGCGTTCGCCCTTCTGGTTATCCTCTTCGAAGGCGGATTGCACCTCGATTTCGAGCACATGCTCACCGGTTGGCGACAAGCGCTGAAGCTGTTGGGGTTGTCTTTCGTGCTGACTTTTTGTCTGACTTTCCTCCTGGCCCGACTCGTCTTTGGCAGCGCGCCCATTTATGCCGCTTTGCTTGCCTCAGCAATCGCCTGCACGAGCGCGGCGATTGTGATTCCTCTGATTCGAGCCGTCAAGGTGAATCCGCAGGTTCGAACGATACTCGAACTCGAAAGTTCGCTGTCGGATGCTCTGGCGGTGCTGTTTGCGGTCTTCATTCTGAACATTGCCGGCAGCGAGGGGAGATTCGCCGAAGACCTTGGCCCGCTTATTTTCAGTTCGCTGACGGGCGCGCTGGTTATCGGAATCGGCGGCGGTTTCGCATGGCTGGGGGTGCTGAACAAGCTCGCCGGTCAGCCGCTCACCTACCTGATGACTTTCGCCGGGATGCTCATTGTCTATGGCGTCAGCGAAGCTCTCCACAGCTCAGGCGTGTTAGGCGTCTTCGTCTTCGGTCTGGTCCTTTCAAACGGCCCCACGGTGCTTGCGCGGCTGTTTCCCAAAATCCATACGGAACCCGTCGCCAAAGAGATCGCGGGCACGGACATCAAGGGATTTCATGCGGAGCTGACTTTCCTCGTGCGAACCTTCTTCTTCGTTTTTCTCGGCATGCTGCTGTGCCTCGAGGACATGACACCGCTGGTTATCCTGGAAGGCTTTGCCATATATATCGCAATCCTGCTGGCTCGCGGCGTTGCCGTGCGCCTCAGTCATTCGCCGGGAATTGATGTCGATGCGGGCAAGAGCGAGAAGGTGCTTTTCCTGTTTATGCCGCGAGGATTGGCGTCGGCCGTGATTGCGATTCTTCCGATGTCGTACGGCTTCCCGGAATCGAGACGCTTCATCCCGATTATCGTGCTGATTATTCTGCTGACGAATCTCGCCATTACACTGGGGGTCCGTTGGGTGGAGAAATCCGCAGGTCCGGCGACGTAGTGATGGGCGATTTGTTCCGGGCGGGTAGATCCCCGCTTTCGCGGGGACGGCTCGGCGGGAAATTGCGGTGAGGGTGTGTGAAAGAGATTCCTGAACTCAAGGATGTGCAAGAGGCGGCGGAGCGGATTTGGCCGCACGCTCACCGCACGCCCGTGCTCACATCGCGAACTCTCGACGAGCGATTCGGGGCACGGCTGTTTTTCAAGTGCGAAAATCTGCAGCGTGTGGGCGCGTTCAAGATTCGCGGCGCGTGCAACGCGGTCTTTGCGCTGAGCGATGAGGAGGTTCGCCACGGCGTGGCGACGCATTCGTCCGGCAATCATGCGCAGGCGGTGGCGCTGGCGGCACGCCTTCGCGGAACGCGCGCGTTCATCATCATGCCGGAGAACTCGCCGAAGGTCAAAATCGCTGCGGTCGAGGGCTACGGCGCGACGATTACTTTCTGCAAACCGACACTTGAAGCGCGCGCGAGTGTGTGCGCCGAAGTCATGCGCAAGACAGGCGCGACTCTCGTGCATTCGTACGACAACGCCCATGTGATTGCCGGGCAGGGCACGGCCACGCTTGAATTGATGCAGGATTACCCTGACCTGGATATCGTTCTGGCGCCGATCAGCGGCGGGGGACTCTTGAGCGGCACCGCCATCGCGGCCAAGGGGCTTTCGCCGCGCGTGCAGGTAATCGGCTGCGAACCGGAAGGCGCGGACGACGCGTACCGATCCTTTCAAACGGGCAAACTCCAGCCGCTGACGAAACCGCAGACCATCGCGGATGCCCTCATCGCATCACTCAGCGAGCGAACCTTTGCGATTCTGCGCAAGCACGATTGCCGCGTTGTGACGGTGAGCGACCCGGCAACTATCGCGGGCATGCGGCTGGTGTGGGAACGCATGAAGATTATCATCGAGCCGTCGGCGGCGATCACGGTCGGCGCTTTGCTCGAAGGAAAGATCGCTGTTTCCGGCCGGCGCGTGGGTATTATTCTGTCCGGCGGGAATGTTGACCTCGACCGGTTGCCGTGGCGGTGAGCAATCTGAAACGGAATGAAAGCAGGTAGACGATGAAACTCATTCATGAAATTCCGGCGGGGAAGAATCCACCGGCGGAGATATCCGTGGTGGTTGAAATTCCGAAAGGGAGCCGGAACAAGTTTGAGTACGACCGGACGACGGGACTGATGACGCTGGATCGGCCGCTCTACTCGCCGATGCAGTATCCCGGCGACTACGGATTCATCCCGAGCACGCTGGCGGAGGATGGAGATGAGCTCGATACGGTCGTGCTCGTTGACGAGCCGAGCTTTCCGGGCATTGTCATACCGGCGCGGCCACTCGGTGCGCTCATCATGGTGGACGAAAAGGGCCTCGATGAGAAAATTCTCGCCGTACCCATTTCTGATCCAAGCTTCGAGACGTATCACGCTCTCTCGGATGTGCCACCGCATTTCCTGCGTTCGATGGATCATTTCTTTCGCATCTACAAGGAGCTCGAAGGCAAGGGCGTGACATCGATGGGCTGGAAGGATCGCTGGGAAGCCGAGCAAATCATCATGCGCTGTATCAAAGCAGCCAGGAAAAAGTAACGAATCTGTGAAGCGAACGACACCGGAAAAAACTATGCCTTATCCACTCAAACCTCGCTACGCACATCGGCTGGAGGCTCTCCCGCCGTATCTTTTTGCTGACCTCGAAAGGAAAGCGGCCGAGAAACGGGCACGCGGCGACGATGTGATCAACCTCGGCATCGGCGATCCTGATTTGCCGCCGCCGGCTTTCTTCACGGAATCTCTCCGGCGCCACGCCGCCGATCCCGATGTTCATTTCTATCCGACTCAGCGCGGCGATCCGGAAGTCCGGCGGACTGTCGCTCGGTATTTTCGAGGTCGGTTTGGAGTTGAACTGGATCCTGAGAGTCAAATCTGCGTTGTCATCGGCGCGAAAGAAGGCTTGTCGAGTCTGGGGCGCACTTATGTCAATCCCGGCGATGAAGTCGGCGTGCCGACTCCAGGTTATCCGGTGTATGGCGGGGGCGTGACGACGATGTGCGAGGGTCATGCGCGAATGATTCCGCTGCGTGAGGAGGATGCGTTCCTGCCGCGCCTGCGTGAGGCCGAGGGCGTGCGGATGTTGTTTCTGAATTACCCGTCCAATCCGACGGGCGCGATTGCTCCCGAAGCGTTCTGGCGGGAATTTGCCAGCTTTTGCGACACGCACCCGGAAACCATCGTCGTGCACGACCACGCTTACAGCGAGATGACTTTCGACGGATATGTTGCGCCGTCGCTATTGCAGTTCACGCCCAATGCAATTGAGATGCACTCGATTTCGAAAGTGTTCAACGCGACGGGCTTTCGGGTCGGTTTTGCCGTCGGGCGTGAAGACTATATTTCCGGATTGGTCAAGACGAAGGGGCAAATCGATTCCGGTACGCCGCTGATGATGCAGCGAGCGATGGCGGATGGCCTTTCGCGGTATCGAGGCACAACGCCGCCGCACGAAGTCGAAGAGATGCGCAGGATTTATGGCGAGCGGCGCGCTGTGGCCGAGGAGGCTCTCGACAAGATGGGCCTCAAGGTGACGCGTTCACCGGCGACTTTTTATGTGTGGGCGCGGGTTGGCGTGGACGAAATGCCGTTTGTCGAAGCCGCAATGGAGAAGAGTGTGGTCGTGACACCGGGTCGCGGTTTCGGTCGAATGGGGATGGGTTTCATCCGCGTAGCGCTCACACAGCCGCTGGAGCGCATTCGGGAAGCGATGAAACGACTGTCGACGTGAACCCTTGCTGGAACCGGAAACCACTCGGGTGATGGATGCTGAGAGATTTCGGTGACTGAAAAGAGGATCGGTTACTGGTCTGTTGTCGCCATTGGTATTGGCGGCATGATTGGGGGAGGAATTTTTGCGGTTCTCGGTCTTGCCGTGGAGCTTGCGCGGGGAGGAACACCGGTAGCTTTCGCACTGGCGGGTGTGGTCGCGCTTATCACATCTTATTCTTACGCCCGGCTATCGGTAGCCTTTCCCAGTCAAGGAGGCACCGTTGAGTTTCTGAATCAAGCCTTCGGATCGGGCATCCTTGCGGGAGGGCTGAATGTTCTTCTTCTGCTAAGCTACGTAGTTATGCTCTCGTTATATGCCCGCGCTTTTGGAAGCTATGCTGCCAGCTTTCTCCCGGAAGCCATTCGACCGATCTGGACACATGTATTCATTTGTCTCATCGTTCTTTTACTGGCCTTTCTCAATGGTATCGGCACAAGCATCGTTGGAAAAACGGAAGAGTTTATTGTTGGTTTCAAAGTCATCATCCTGCTGTTCTTTGTTGGTGCCGGACTATGGAGCGTCACCATTCAATCCCTGAAACCGGTTGCATGGTCGCCTCCCTTACAGCTTATCGCCGGTGGAATGATCATCTTCCTGGCATATGAAGGCTTCGAACTGATTGCCAATACGGCCGCAGATGTGCGACATCCACGTCGAGTGCTTCCGCGCGCCTACTTGACCGCTGTAAGTGTTGTTATTGTGCTTTATGTTCTCATCGCCATCATCGTCGTAGGGAATCTGCCTTGGGGGCAAATTGTTGCCGCCAAAGACTACGCTTTGGCTGTTGCGGCAAGGCCTTTTCTCGGACAGCCCGGCTTTATCCTGATTGCCATAGCGGCCCTTTTGTCCACAGCCTCTGCGATTAATGCGACACTCTACGGAGCATCCCGCATCAGCTACATTATTGCGAAAGAAGGCGAACTACCTGAGGAGCTGGAGAAGAAAGTGTGGAACCGCCCCCTCGAAGGTCTCTTCTCCGTATGCGCTCTGACTCTTCTGGCTGCAAATCTGTTTGATGTTTCCCGTATCTCGATGATGGGAAGCGCCGGTTTCCTGATCATTTTTGTCGCTGTCAATGCGTCCATCCTGCGCCTCCACAAGAAGGCTGGCGGGGTGCGATGGATTCCCGGACTGGGTGTTGGTGTGTGTCTCGCAGCATTGGGTGCACTCGTTGGATATACATCTGTGAAATCACCTGGGGATATCTGGATATTGGTTCTTCTTGTGGGATTAGCCTTCTCACTGGAGGTGCTCTATCGCTGGCGAACGGGTCGAACAATTCACTCAAGCAGATAAGCAGGCGACAAGACGCGCTGGCGCTGACCCAGCCGCTGGAGCGCATTCGGGAAGCGATGAAGCGCCTATCTAACGGAAGGACATAGATTGAAAGCAAAATATGAGAACGACAGCCGCAGATTGTACGGCGACTTGGCGTGGCTGTGGCCGATCATGAGTTCGCCTGAGGAATACGCCGAGGAATCGGAGCTCTTCAGCAAAACAATCAAAGCACATTCCAAAATCGAGGCAAAGAAGCTTCTTCATCTGGGGTGCGGTGGGGGGATGAACGACTACACTTTCAAGAGGTATTTTCAAGTGACGGGGATTGACATAAGCGAAGAGATACTCGGGTTCGCAAAGAAACTCAATCCCGAGGTAAGATATGTCAACGGCGATATGCGTACGATACAGCTTGGGGAGCGGTTTGATGCCGTGATAGCTCCTGACTCGATCAACTATATGAGAACACCAGCAGATTTGCGAAGTGTATTTCAAACGGCTTACGAGCATTTGAATCCGAATGGAGTCTTTCTGGTCATCGCGGAAGTAACAGCAGAGAGTTTCAAGCAGAACCGCACGATGTGTACATGCCATTCCCAGGGCGATGTTGAGGTCGCATTCATTGAGAACGGCTATGACCCCGACCCTTCGGACACCGGCTATGAGGCGACCTTCATCTACTTGATCCGCCGCAAGGGTGAACTCGAAATCCATACCGACCATCACTTGTTAGGCGTCTTCAGTATAGAGATGTGGCATGACCTCTTGAAGGATGTCGGATTCATCGTAGAAGAGATGAAGTTTGAACATTCTACCATTCCTGAAGGAGAGTATCTCCCGATGTTCATCTGTTCCAAGCCGCAATGATCGGATCACAGTACTCACAAGACGCCGGAAGTAGCGTAACAATGGCATCTTCGTTGAAACAGCAGGCCGAAGAGCTGCTGCGGCGCTCTGTGAATAACTCTCGCGCGGTTTTTCATGTCGGTCAATGGGAAGCGATTGAAGGTTTGGTGCGCGATAGGGCTCGGCTGCTCGTAATTCAGCGCACCGGTTGGGGCAAGAGTGTGGTCTATTTTTTGGCGACACGGCTCTTGCGCGATGCAGGCTCCGGCCCGACGCTGCTCATCTCTCCTCTTCTCGCCTTGATGCGAGATCAAATCCGTGCCGCCGAGCGCATCGGCATCCATGCGGAAACCATCAATTCGAGCAACGCCGAAGATTGGATGCGCGTCCAGGACGAACTGCATGCGGGAGCAGTTGACTTGCTCCTTATATCGCCGGAGAGATTAGCCAATGAGGAGTTTCGCGAAAAAGTGCTGATGCCTGTGGCGGCGCGCATCGGGCTATTGGTAGTGGACGAGGCACATTGCATCTCCGATTGGGGACACGATTTTCGCCCGGATTATCGCCGCATTGTTCGCATCGTGCAGGCTCTGCCTCGAAATATCCCCGTGCTGACAACCACTGCGACGGCCAACAACCGGGTAGTTGACGATATTCAGGCGCAGCTTGGCGACCTCCGGGTTGTACGTGGCCCCTTGGCGCGGGAGAGTCTGCGCCTTCAGAATATCTCTCTGCCAGGCCAAGCGGCGCGCATGGCGTGGTTAGCTGAGCAGGTTCCGCAACTTACGGGAAGCGGAGTCATTTATACGTTGACGGTGCGGGATGCGCAGCGCGTTACCGGATGGCTCCAGTCGCGAGGAATTGATGCGCAGGCTTACTATGGAGATATGGAGAATGAGAGGCGCAAAGCGCTCGAAGCGAGACTGCTGAAGAATGAGGTGAAAGCGCTGGTCGCAACGACGGCGTTAGGCATGGGATTTGACAAACCGGATTTGGGATTTGTCATTCATTTCCAGCGTCCTGCTTCGGTCATCCATTACTACCAACAAGTGGGACGGGCCGGGCGCGCACTGGAGACGGCTTATGCGGTTCTGTTAGGCGGCCGCGAAGATGACGAAATTGCAGACTACTTCCTGCGAACCGCTTTTCCACCGGAAGCGCATGTGAAAGTCGTGCTAAAAGCGCTTAAACGGGAAGCCAAAGGACTCTCGATAGCGCTGCTTCAGAAGAAGCTCAATCTCTCTTACGGGCAAATCGAAAAGGTTCTCAGAACACTGGCGACGGAACACCCTTCACCGATTGAGCAGTTCGAATCGCGCTGGTACCGAACGCCAGTTCGCTACGCGCCGGATCCCATGAAAATCGAACGGCTGATTGAAGTACGCAAGCGAGAGCAGAGCCGCATGCGGGATTATCTGCACAGCGCAGAATGTCTGATGGCCTTTCTTCAGAGGGATCTGGACGATCCCGACCCTCAGCCGTGCGGTCGCTGCTCCGTGTGTTGCGGCGCACCGCTTCTTCCCGAAGACTATTCGACGGCCGCGGCCAATGATGCCGTCCAATTCCTCCAGCGTTGTTACCAGAAGTTTGAGCCACGAAGACGATGGATCGGAGATTCACTAGATGCTCATGGATGGAAGGGAGTCATTCCCGAAGAATTGCGCGCGCAAACGGGCTGGGCGCTATGTCTTTGGGGGGATGCCGGCTGGGGCGACCTCGTTCGTCACGGAAAGCAAGACGGCCATTTTGACGATGAGCTTGTGACGGCAGCCGCGGCAATGGTACAGCGTCATTGGAAGCCTGACCCGCCGCCTACCTGGGTGACCTGCGTGCCGTCGTTGCGACACACCAAACTCGTCCCGGATTTCGCCCAACAACTCGCGGAGGGATTGCATCTGCCGTTCACTTCATGCATGAGACAGAAGCGACGCATTCCACCTCAGAAAGAAATGGCTAACAGCTATCAGCAAGCGAAAAATTTGGTGCGCGCGTTTGAAGTGGACGCAAAACAGGTCCGACCAGAGCCGGTCTTGCTCGTGGATGACATGGTGGATTCGCGCTGGACGCTTACGGTCGTTTCCGCGTTGCTCCTCGAAGCACACAGTGGCCCTGTTTATCCTCTCGCGCTTGCGATGACAACCCCAGGATAGGCTTTTCTCATGAACGAGCACATTCTATCTACAGAAACGCAAGCCACCCTGTTGCTCTCTGGAGTTTTCGGAAGCGAGCCATCGTCGATTCAACCTCTGACGCTTGCCGAATTCAACAAGTTTGAGCAGTGGCTCGCTGGCGAAGGTTTGAGGTTATCCACGCTAATCGAGGCAGATTCGCAGTGGGTGACGGAGAAATTTCAAAGTAGCAGCTTCGATATGGAGAGGCTCTCCGCCCTGCTGAGTCGTGGAAGCGCGATGGCCATTGCTGTCGAGCAATGGGCAAATATCGGGTTGTGGGTCTTGAGCCGCAACGATGAGAAGTATCCGCAGCGCTTGAGGGAGCGCTTGAAGCAAACCGCTCCAGCAATTCTTTATGGAGCGGGAAATCGGCGGCTTTTGTCGCGAGGCGGATTGGCGATTGCTGGCTCGAGAGATGCCGATGAAGCCGCGTTATCCTTCGTGCGCAAAGTTGGGGAGGTTTGCGCACAGCAAGCTATTCAGGTCATCTCCGGCGGCGCGCGCGGAGTGGATAGCGAAGCAATGCTTGCGGCACTCGAACGCGGCGGGACTGGTGTGGGTATCTTGTCGGGAAATTTAGCACACGAAATGGTCTCAGGCACATGTCGCTCCTGGCTTGCCGAGGAGCAACTTGCGCTGCTATCCCCGTTTCATCCAAGAGCTGCGTTTAATGTATGGAGTGCGATGGAGCGGAACAAGTTGATCTACGGCATGGCGGATTTTGGACTTGTGGTCAGCGCGGAATTGAATAAGGGCGGCACATGGAGCGGCGCGCTCGAAAATCTCAAGAAAGGCTGGGTGCCCCTCTTTGTCCGCGATGATGAAGATGCCCCCACAGGAAATCGAGGATTGATCAAGCGCGGAGGAATCGCTATCGAACCAAACGCAATTCAAGCGGATATATCACTTTTGGACAGACTCAAAAATCTTGCAGACACATTGGGTGCGGCTCAGACTTCAAAGAACAAAAGCGCGGAATCCGAAGAACAGCTTTCGCTTGAATGGCACCCGCGAGAGAGCCCGAAACCACGGAAGCCAGGCAAAAAGAAGAAAACAACATAATAAGTCAGAAATCCTGATGACAAAGACGATTCTGAAGCGCTGCCCGTGGCCGAGTGATGATCCGCTGATGATTGAATATCATGACACGGAATGGGGCGCGCCGGTGCATGACGACCGGAAGCTGTTTGAGTATATGCTGCTCGACAGCATGCAAGCCGGTCTGAGCTGGTCGACGATTTTGAAGAAGCGCGAGAATTTCCGCAAAGCGTTTCACGATTTTAATCCCAAAAGAATTGCGAAATACACGGAACGGGATTTTCAGCGGCTGATGGCCGACGCAGGCATTATCCGCAACCGCGCCAAGATTCGCGCGGCCATTGAGAACGCGAAATGCTTCTTAGAAGTGCAGCGCGAGTTCGGAAGCTTCGACGCGTACATCTGGCAGTTCACCGGCGGGAAAACGGTTCGAAATCACCATCGAAGCATGAAAGATATTCCCGCGACATCACCGGAATCTGAGGCCATGAGCAAGGATTTGAAGGCGCGCGGATTCAAATTCGTGGGATCTACGATTTGCTATGCGTTCATGCAGGCGGTGGGGATGGTCAATGACCACATCGTGGACTGCTTTCGCTATCGCGAGGTTTCAGACGCAAATCACCGAATGGACCGATGATTTAACATAATTCCTATCCGCACTTCGCATCTTGATTCGCGATTGCCCAGAAAGCGCTAATACGAACTTCCATAATACATTCGGAGTCAGACTATGACCGATCATATCACGAAAGAGGACATTCTCCAAGCGATTCACAAAGTGGAACATCCGGAAATTAACGCGACACTATTCGAATTGGGAATGATCAGGGATGTGGATGTCTCTCCAGATAGTCGGCAGGTTTCTCTAACATTGGTATTTCCAGTGCTGGGAATCCCGGAGGAGATACGTCGTTACCTTGCCAGTAGTCTAACCCAAGCAGCACAAGCCATGGGGGCGAAACTGAGCTACAAGGTGGCGGAGATGAGCCCTGAGGAGCGACGGTCTTTTATGGAAAAAGCCCAGCGCCTATGGAGGGGATAAAGAAATTTCAGGAGGAAACAAGATGGATAAGAAAATCAAGATCGGGATTATCATCTGCGACCGTTACCGCACTTGCGCTGGGGGCAAATGTCTGAGAGCACTCCGCAATCGAGAAGGAGCTTTCAGTATCTACAAAAACCGCGAGGTTGAATTGGTCGGATATACAACCTGCGATGGCTGCCCCGGTGGAAACATTGAATATGCTCCGGCGGAGATGAAGAAGAACGGCGTGGAAGTGATTCACCTCGCCACGGGATTGGTTGTCGGATATCCCCCCTGCCCCTATATCACCTTCTTCCGCGATTTCATTCAGACAAGCTATGAAACAAGCGTCGTTGTTGGGACCCATCCAATTCCTCAGAAATACTATGATGTGCATGCAAAGCTAAAAACCTGGGAATCTCCGGAGTGGAAAGAGATTATCCAACCGACATTGGCTGATGAGAAAACTCGCTTGGCTTATGACTGAAACAGGAGAGAATGAAATGAAAGAGCACCGACGAGTGTCAAATCGAGTCGCGCAGATACAGAAATCGGCCATCCACGAAATGACACGACTATCCAAAGAAGTCGAAGATGTGGCGTTTTTGTCCTGGGCAAAGCCAACAGCCGACACTCCGGACCATATCAAAGAAGGAGCAATTTCAGCAATAAAGAATGGCCTTGTCGGTGGCTATTCCGAAAACGCCGGCTTGCCGGAGTTGCGCCAAGAGATTGTCCAGAAACTCAAGAGAGATAACCATGTTGAAGCGAATCCTTCTCAGATATTGGTGACGGTGGGGGCTATTGAGGGATTGGCGGCTGCGGTCATGGCTTTGATTGATCCCGGCGATGAAGTGATTCTGCCGTCTCCAACCTATTCGACGCATATTCGTCAGGTCGTTATTGCTTCGGGAAAACCCGTGCTTGTCCCATCAATCGAGGAAGAAGGGTTTGCTTTAGATATGGAGGGAATCAGAAGCGCAATCACTGCCAAGACGCGAGCGATTATGTATTGCTCTCCCAACAATCCGACGGGTACCGTATTATCCGAGGAACAACTCCGTGAGTTAGCCCAAGTGGCGTTGGAGAAGAACTTAATGGTCATCACCGATGAAGCCTATGAATACTTCATTTTTGATGGACGCAAACATTTCAGTATCGCATCAATCCCGGAAATGAGAAAAAATGTGGTGAGTTGCTATACTTTTACGAAAACCTATGCGATGACTGGCTGGCGGATTGGCTACTTGCACGCTGATGAGGAACTCATACCGCAGATTACAAAGGCGCACATTCCCTTTGCGATCTGCGCACCGGTTGTTTCTCAATATGCAGCGCTTGCCGCTTTGAAAGGCCCTCAAGATTGCGTGACGGCTTTCCGGGATCATTATTTCTCGGCACGCAATCTGATGTGCGAACGCCTTGACCGTCTCGAAGCTATCTTTGAATACCAGAAGCCAAGAGGCTCCTACCTTATGTTTCCCAGAATTCTCATGAAGGAAGGTCAGGATTCGACGACTTTTTGCAAGAAGCTCTTGAGTGAAGGCAAGGTTTCGACAACACCCGGAATCGCCTTCGGCCCAACAGGACAGGGACACCTGAGGCTATCGTTCTGTGTTCCTAATGAGGAAATTAATAAGGCGTTCGATAGAATGGAGGCGTATTTCAAATAGTGATCTATATCTGTGACAAAAAGCCGCTTGGCAAAGTCATGTTATGCTCTGACATCGGGAGGACTCAGGATCACGCTGAAGCAGGAAGGCCAAGGAATCATTCTCATGGACAAAATCAATCCGAGTCCAAAATGTGTAAGTCGCAATAGAGGAGATACTTAGAGGTGTATACTTATGGTCCTGTACCATCTCGAAGGTTAGGACGATCCCTTGGAGTTAGCCCTATCCCGCCGAAGACATGCACGTACTCATGTGTTTATTGTCAGTTGGGGAGGACAAACCATCTGCGCGTATCGAGAGAGAGCTTTTTCCCAAAAGAAGAAATCCTTACAGAAATCGGTGAGCAGTTAGAAAATTCCGATGTGGACTTCATCACATTTGTCGGTGATGGTGAGCCGACATTATGCTCGGACATTGGCTGGCTTATTCGGGAGTGCAAGGAGAGATACCATAAGCCTACGGCCGTTATCACCAATGGCTCCCTCCTGTTTCAATCGGATGTGAGACAGGAGCTGCTCGCGGCGGATGTTGTCCTACCCAGTCTCGATGTCGGAAGTGAACAGCTCTTTCGATTAATTAATCGACCACATGGCCGTATTAGATTTGAAGTCATGCTCCAGGGACTGATTGACTTCCACAAAGAATACTCAGGAGAGCTCTGGTTAGAGGTCATGCTTGTAGCGGGGATAAACGATACCGAGGAGGCCCTGCAGGACATCAGGAAGGCGGTGGAACAAATCTCACCGAAGCGACTCTACATTGTGACTCCCATCCGGCCACCGGCGGAAACATGGGTTTATCCGCCTTCGCCTGAGCGCATTCTCCGTGCCCAAGAAATTCTCGGACATGCAGAAACGATTTCCCTTCACGAATCGGGTGATTTCGGCCTCGCGTCATTTCCCGGTGCCCGAGAGGCCATTCTTGAAATCGGCTCGCGGCATCCTCTTCGATTGCAACAAGCCCTAGATATCGAGGTTTGCTTTTCCGAGCCCGGGACTGTTGATGCAATGCTCAAAGATAAGCGGCTGTTGAAAGTGAAATATGAAGACAGCGAGTACCTTCTTCCGGCTCATTTTGTCCGGTCGAGTTGACAAATGATTCGCTAGGAACAGTTATCCGGGGAAGAGATTGGCAGATTCACTCCGAAAAAGTAAAAGGGAGGTTCCCGTGAAAGAACTCAGTCTTAATGTTCAGAAGCTTGAATGGAAAGAGAGCCACCGTCACGCCGCCGGTGCAAAGGTAAAAGAGCTCCTTTCCGACAAAGACAAAGGCATTACAGCAATCCTGCTCAAAATCGAACCGGGCTGGCAAATGAGCGAGCATGGCCATGTGCTCACTGAAATCCACTATGTTCTTGAAGGGGAATACGAGAGTCAAGGCAAGACTTTTTCCGCGGGAGCATTCCGAGTTATCCCAAAGGAAACCGATCACGGTCCTTTTTCAACACGAAATGGGGCAACAATCTTTGTTCTTTGGGTGGACATTCCTCATTGATTTGTGAGCTTCACGGCGAGATCCGGAAAGAAGATTCGTATTATCGCCATTGCGCGTGAGAGCACCCACGCGCGGCGAAGAGAAGAAACCCCAGCGACTGTTGTCGCCGGGGTTTTCTGTTTCTGTTGACTATGAGGAAATGCTGAGAGACGACGAGGCTTATTCGGGCTCGATGGCTTCGAAGGTCTTGACGCCGTTGCGGATCAGACGGAAGAGAATCGCTTCCTTGCGATCCTTGAATTTCTTGACTGCCGCGCGGTAATCGTCCATGTTCTTGATGTCGATGCGGTCAATCTTGACAATAACATCGCCTGCATTCAACTTGTTGTGCGCGGGTCCATCGGGATCAACCTCGCTGATCAGGACGCCCGTGGCCTCGTCAAGGTTCATGGCCTGCGCTTTGGAAGGCGTCAGCTCCTCCACGCGGAAACCCAACCACATCTCCTCTTCCGGCTTGGCCTCACCGGGCACCTTGATACCCAGCCGCGAGGCATAATCAGAGCGATCGGCCAAGGCGAATTTCAGTACCTTCTCTTTGCCATCGCGAAGAACCGTCGCCGTGATGCTCGAGTTGGGTGGATGGTCGGCGATATCCATCCGGAACTGGGTCACATCTTCGACCGGTTTCCCGTCGACCTTGGTAACGACATCGCCAGCTTCCAGACCGCCTTTTTCCGCCGGCGTGTCCGGGTCCACGCGTTCCACGAAAACGCCCTTGGTGTCCTGCTTGACACCGGTGGCCTCCTTGAGTTCCGGAGTCAGTTCTCGGGGCAGCATCCCCAGATAGCCTCGCGACACGCGGCCGGCGGTTTTGAGCTGATCGATCACTTTCGTGGCGAGGTTGATCGGTATCGCAAAACCGATTCCTTGGCCGGATGGGTTGATGGCCGTGTTCATACCGATGACTTCTCCGCGGATGTTGCACAGAGGCCCACCGGAATTACCGAAATTGATGGACGCATCGGTCTGAATAAAATCCTGATAACTGGGGCCACCCCCCTGAATGGGCAGGTTGGTGCGTCCCTTGGCTGAAATGACGCCGACGGTTACGGTCCAGTCGAGGCCGAGCGGATTGCCGATAGCAATCGCCCAGTCGCCGATTTGAATTTTGTCGGAATTCCCGAGCACAGCTACCTGAGAGTCCTTGAAATCGGCATCAATTTGAATGAGGGCGACATCCGTCTCCGGATCGGCGCCGATGACCTTGGCCTTGTGCTCAGTGCCGTCGTCGAGCTTCACGAGCACCTGAACGGCATCTTCTACCATGTGGTTGTTCGTCAGGACATAGCCGTCGCGACTAATGATGATGCCGGAGCCCTTGCTTGGGACTCGACGAGGGGTCGGCTCTTTCTGCTGCTCGCCGCGGTCGCGATGAAAGAATTCCCAGAAGGGAGAATCGTCAAAAAAATGGAAAGGATCCCACATCTCCACGCTGCCGACTTTCCTCTCCGCGACGATGTTCACGACCGTGGGCTTGACGCGATTGGCAACGGCCACAAATGGGCTGCTCCCTTGCTCAGCTGACGGCAGAGCTGCGGCGCGCGGACTGACGGCCTGAGGACTCTCTTGGGCATTGGTGGGAGGCGTCCAGCCAAGCCGGGCGGAGAGAACCACACCGAGCCCTATGAAAGCGAGACTTAAGGCGACAACGATAACCAGATTTTTCAGCGTTGTACGAGACTTGTGTTCCATCGAAAACTCCTACACAAAGAAAACCAGTGCCGTAGGTGGCACGGGCACCTTATAAAACTGGTTGAATTCCTTCCAGTTCCCAAATGGGTATAAGCTTTTGAAACTAATATAAATAAGCTTGGTTGGGGGCTGGCGAAGGCTCTCTGAATTCACGCCGAGACAATCGCCACGGTAATTGTTGCCGTTGGAACTCTGGGGCCGTTTATTCTCAGGCGCAAGCCGTTGATCTTCTTGGGTGGCACGGCAGTTGCGCGTATAGGGAAGCGAATAGCCGGTTAGAGCGGAAATGCAAGTTTTTTTGATTCTTCTCTTTATTCTTGCCGGGAGCAGCTTTGCCCAACCGCGGTCGGATGGTGCGGCCGTGGGCCCGTTTGTCCAAGCCAAGGCCCTGCCGGGGCAAGCTCTGCGATTGGAGGTCGGTGCTCAAGACCTGAGCAGCGAGATCTGGCAGGATCGGTACACTGGTTTGCGGCTCGCACTGGGATTGGGCCACAGATCAGAGCTACTTGTTGTGGCCAACCAGCGGCAGGTTCACGGTTACGACGCTTCGAAGAGCGGCCTCGCGGACACTCGCATGGGTTTGAAATGGTGTGCCTGGTCGCGCGAGGACAAGGGGCTGGCGATTGGCTTGGTGGGCCTGGGGACCGTGCCGACCGGCACACGAGACGAGATCACCTATTATGATACGGAAGCCGGTGAGGAGCTGCTGGCACCGGACTTCAGCCTCGAGCAGGCTGGCGGTGAAGGGCGCGTTGTTCTCGATTGGACACCTGGCCCCGGCGCGACATTGACGGGCAGTATCGGCTACTTCTCGAGCTCGGACCAAAGTCAGCAAGCATTGAGGTGGGACCTCGGCGCTCGATTGGAACTGGGATTCAACCGATTCTTCTCTGAACTCGCCTACCAGAGTTCGCAATCACGCTCGCGGTCGTTTCCATCGGATTGCCGCTTTGCAGCCGACTTTGGAGTGCGTATCGGCTGGGGTTTCAGCCTGCTTCCCGGCATTCGAGCGACCCTCGGCGACGAGCCGTTGTGGGGCACCGCTGTGACGCTCCGAATCGATGGGCGAGTGCCGCTTCGGCTGAAGACGACACCGGAGCCACCGATCTCGCGGCACGAAGGTGTTGTGCTGGTTCCTCCGCCGCAGCCCAAGGGCGCGTCGTCGGAGGAGAACGAATTGTGGCGCCAAATACAGGAAGGAGTCTCGAGCAGTTTCGAGACTGTCGAGGGAATCGCTTTGCCACCGGTTCCAGGCCTGCCCGAGCTGACCGAAACGGGTGTGGAGTTCTGGCGGGGTGTGCGCCATGTCCGGCGAAACCATCCTGCCGCACGATGGCTGATGGTAACGCGGGTTGAGCAGGAACAAATCGTCGCGGTCGACCAGATTGCGGTTCCGGTGCTGGCTACCGTCCCGACATGGGAAGCGATGTGCCGACTCAAGATGCGGCTTATCGATCTGGAACTGCTAAGCGTTGCGTATGAAGAGACCATCGTGGGCACGGCGGTACAGCAGAAAGCCGTGCGCTTCAAGGGGATGCCCGAAGACGATGCCCAAGGGGTGCTGTCCTTTGACGAGCGCCGGTCGCTGACAGCGCGGGCCTATGCCGATGCGGGAAGCAGGTTGCGCGAAAGCCTTTCGGAGGGATTTGCGGGACGATGAAGACATACTCTCTGTTAGTTGTCGCGGCCCTCTTCTTCATTGCGAACGGCTGCACAAGTCCGAGTGAGGAAATTGAGGAGATCGAGGAAACGGGGCTCGTGCTTTCCGTGGAGGCCGTGCCACAGGTCATTGCCGCCAATGGCGTCAGTGAGTCTGTTATTTTCGTTGAGGTGCAGCGCAATGGCGTCAGCGTTCCGGATTCGACGCAGGTGCTTCTTTTCCGGACTCTCGGGCGACTGAAAGGCGGCCGGGCGTTCACTTATCAGGGCGTGGCGCTCGACACACTCGTTTCGGATACGACAGCGGGCACTTCGTCGGTGATTGCCTATGTCGAGGGCCAGCGAGATACGGTGGATGTTGTCTTTGCCGAGCCGTAGAAAAAATCTCTGAGAGTCACCGAAAGCGAGAACCCCGGAGGACATGTCCTTCGGGGTTTGTTAATCTGTGGCGTCGAGCGAGAGAGGAACCGTTTCAAGAAACCGGGGATTTGCCGTCCAGGGCCATTCGGATGGCTTCGGAGAGCGTATCCAGACCGAAGGGCTTCTGAATGAAGTTGACCGCTCCGGCGCGAATCAGGTCTTCGGCCGGACCGTTTGCAGCATAGCCGGTGCAGACGAGGATTTTCATATCCGGGCGGTGCTTCTGGAGCAAGGGAAAGGCCTGATAGCCGTCCATGACGGGCATTCCCAGATCCAGTAGCGCGAGGTCAATCGATCCCTGGTAGGTTTCGGCCACCTGCACGGCTTCACGGCCATCGTTCGCAGTCAGGACGCGGTAACCAAGTTTCTCGAGAAGCTGCCTTGTGATGTCGATGACCATGGCCTCGTCGTCGATGAGCAGCACGGTCTCCGAGCCGTGATGGGCGGGCACGGCGGTTTCCGGAGTGAGGCGAGCCAAGCGTCGAACGGCGGGCAAGAGCACGGCAATCACGGTTCCCTTGCCGACCTGGCTTTCCGCGCTTATATAGCCCTTGTGATTCTTCACGATGCCATAGACCACCGCCAGACCCAATCCGCGACCCTGAAACTTGGTCGAGAAGAAGGGATCGAACATCCGGGTTTGCGTTCGAGCGTCCATGCCGCCACCCTCATCCTCGACGGTCAGCGACACATAGAGACCGGGCGTTAAACCTGTGCGGGAGCGGGCCAAAGCGCTGTCCACTTCCGTATTGCGCGTGGTCAGGCGGATTCGCCCACCGGACTGCATCGCTTCGGCGGCGTTCGTGCAGAGGTCGACGAGCAATTGCCGAATCTGGGCAGGATCCGCCTTAATCTCCGCCAAATCCGGGTCAAGGTCGAAGTCGACGCGAACCTTGGCAGATAGAAATCCGTCCTGCTCATTCAGCAGTTTTTCGACCGCGTTATTCAGATTGAGAATCTGTGGTTGGCTTTCGCCGCCGCGCGCGTAGGTCAGGAGCTGGCGGGCAAGGACACCGGCGCGCGTGGCTGATTCTTCGATGGTCGTCAGATAAGCGGCCGCGTCATGCTGGGGACCAAGGCGATCCCGAAGGAGCGAAACGCTGCCCAGAACGCCGACCATGAGGTTGTTGAAATCGTGGGCGATACCGCCGGCTAAGGTGCCGATACTCTCCATCTTCTGGGCAAAGAAGAGCTGGTTCTGCAACTCCTTGCGAAGCACGACGCGCTGAACACTTTCTGCGATTCGAGTGAGCAGTTTCTGTTCTTCGGGGGAGAAGGGATAGGCTCTGCGGCGGCTGATGACGACTTGGCCGCGAGATTTTCCGCCAATCGTGATGGGAACCTCAAGGAGGTATCCGGCCTGGCGCTTCTCGGGATTCGTTTCATAGGCCTCGCCATCGAGCAGAATCGCCGCATAGGTTTCGTCGGGTGCGCCTGTGCCGGGGACGATGAGGCGGGTTATTTCCTTCATCAGTCCCGGCACGGAATCATAGGTCTCGATAGCGCGACTGATGGAATAAATGCAAGAGAGTTCCTTGACACGCTGCTCGAGTTCGTGCAAGAGGCGCTCGCGTTCGCGCTCGGCCTGTTTGCGCTCGGTGGTATCCTGAACCAGTCCGAATGTCCCCACATACTCTCCGGCAGCGCTGACGCGGGAGCTGGCATGAACCGTGATATGGCGCCGATTTCCCCGTCCTGTCCGGATCGTCACTTCATAAACAGAGTCCTTGCCAGCTCTCCGGATGGCAGTCTCATCGAGAATCCTCTGCCAGGAGTCTTCATCCACGAAATCGCGAAGGCTCTTGCCGACCAGTGCTGCAGCGGGCAGTTCGAAGATGCGGGCGAAGGCCGGGTTGCAGTACTGGATGACTTCCTTCTCATCCACGATCCCGAGGCCTTCCTGAATCGCGCCGACCAGTTCGCGATACCGCTCATCCGAGTCCGGCGATCCATCGTCACCCGCGCGGGCTCCGGTGACATCGTGGGCTATGTGGAGCGCACCGATGACCTGTCCCTGGTCGTCATGGAGCGGGCAGGTCATCACATCCAAAGTTTTCTCGATGCGGGGGGCTTCGATGATTTCGCGCATGGGCGCAGTGATTTGCCCTGGAGCAGCTTCGAGGGAGCCAGCCGGCTCGCCCACACCGCAGATCACCTCTCCGGCCATACGACCTTGCGCCTCTTCGATGGAGAGGCGAAGGGCTCGGCAAGCCACCGGATTCATCCAGGTGATCTGCTTGTGCTCGTCCACCAGCAGCGCGAGGGCCGGAAATGCTTCGAAAGTCGTCCGCCAGTCGATTGCGGCGTTCATGCTTTATGCTCTCTCATATTACCAGCCTCTTCTTTCTGTAAACTTGCGATATTTCTCCTCGGTTTCCTGGAGGGCTTCCTCGGCTCGATGGCGCCTGGTGATGTCCCTTGCGATGGACAGGAGAAGTGGTCGTCCTTTGAGGTCGAAGATATGGGCGCTGATTTCAATGGGAATCTCGGTGCCGTCCTTGGCGAGGGCCACGGTTTCGAAGATGAGCTCCCTGTCTGCGAGTAACTTCCCGACCAGCGGGCGATAACCGTCCAACTCGTCCAGACAGGCAAGATCCAACCCTGACAGGTTACACAATTCCTCACGCGTGTAGCCCAGCCTCTGACAGGCGAAGTCGTTGACTTCAATGATTCTGCCGGGCATACCCTCCCTGGTCATGTCGGTGACAAAAACCAGGTCGCGACCACTGTTAAACAAGATGCGATAGCGTTCCTCGCTCTCCCGCAGGGATTCTTCCGCCCACCTGCGCTGGATAATCCTTCCCAAGCCCTCGGCAATCGCAGTGATCAGATCTTTCTCCTCTTTCAGGAAGGGTCCCTCAGCGCTTTCCGGTCGCTCTTCGAGATACAGGACCGCCACCGAGCCAACTCGCTGGCCGCGCACTTTGATATCAGCGATCTGCTTCCACCGGGTCTCGTTGAACTTCTTCGTCCTGAATTCTTTTCCTTCCAGCGTGATTTGCGCACAGGTAATCTCCGGGTACTGCCAAGCTGGCGGAATAAGATCCACTGTGCCTTGAATTATCTCGTCGAGTGAGGTGTCCGGCTTTTCGACGAGTTTGGACATGGCATAGAGACAATTGAGTTCCTTGATGCGTTCGCCAAGGTCATGTGTTCGCTTCTGCAGGGCGTCTTCGGCCTGTTTGCGCTGGGTGATGTCCTTTCCCGAAGCCATCATACACAACGGCTTTCCTTTTTCATCGGTGACCATCGTTGCGGAGAGAAGAACATTGACCAAGGAACCATCCTTTCTCTGAGCTGCAAGCTCTCCCTCGCATTTCCCATCTTTGCGCAATTGAATGAGCAGTCTCTGCGCTTCTTCCACAGATGTCCACATTTCCGTCCCCTGCCTGCCCAACACTTCGGACTCGTTATCACACCCGTACAATCGCAGAAATGACTCGTTTACATATATCAGATTCCCTTCGAGATCAGCGAAACCAATTGCGTTTTGGGAGACCGCGATTGCAGCTTCCTTCATGCGCAGGGCCTCCTGGCTGCGCTTGCGCTGGGAGATGTCGCGGACGATACCAACAGCATGCCAACGACCTCCGATTTGAACCGTTGCTGTCGAGATCTCAGCCGGGAATCGCATGCCGTCCTTTCGGATCATGTCCAGTTCAATCGTTCTCCCAACAGCATCTCCCCGTCCGTCTCTTGCGAACTCATCGAAGGCTTGGCGATAAGCCTCATGATATTCGGCAGAGACAAAGTGCGCGTACTCCCGGCCAATGGCCTCTTGACTGGTATAGCCGAACACCTCTTCTGCCGCGCGATTCCAGTAGGAGATTCGTCCTTCGTCATCGACCATTATGATAGGATCTTGAGCCGCATTGGTGATCAACCGGAACTTCTGCTCGCTTTCCTGCAGAGCCTGCTCGGCCTGTTTCCGTTCGGTGATGTCTTTGACAAAAACGGAGAGCCCGCGTGCAGAGGGATAGGCGCTGATTTCAAAGGAGAAGTCCTCACCTCCAAGCTGATATTTCTGTTCGAAGTTCTGGCGTTGCCCTGTCTTGAGCACTTCTTCGTATATTGCAGCAGCTCTTCGGGTGTCTCCCGTATCTGGAAAGACCTCGAAGATGGACTTGTCGATGGCCTGCTCGGCCTTAATCCCTGTCAGCTCTTCGGACGCTTTGTTCCAATAGATGTATCTCAAATCTCTGTTCATCGCAAAGAAGACATCGGTGATGCTATCTGCAAGTTCCCGGTAGTTCTCCTCGCTCTGTCGCAATGCCTCCTCGGCCCTTTTGCGCTCGCTGACATCACGGACGATGCCGACAGCATGCCATTGGCTGTTGAGCTGAACGGCGGAGAGAAAGACTTCGATGGGGAATTCGGTGCCATCTTTTCGAATCGCCTCCAGCTCAACTGTCTTCCCCACAACAGGGCCCTGCCCGGTTTTGGCAAAGCCGCTGAATCCTTTCCGAAAAGCTTCATGATATCTTTCAGGGGCAAGAAGTGCGTGCATCTGCTTGCCAAGGGCCTCTTGACCCGCATGGCCGAACATCTGTTCCGCCTGAGGGTTCCAATGGGAGATTCTTCCGTCATTGTCCAACATGATGATGGCATCTTTGGCCGTATCGGTGATTGAGCGGAACTTCTGCTCGCTTTCCCGCAGCGCCTCCTCCGCCTT
>CAZJAD010000026.1:0-2405 GCA_964543855.1 uncultured Alphaproteobacteria bacterium | reverse complement strand
TCCTCGGCCTTTTTGCGCTCGGAGATATCGCGGATTATCCCGAGGACAGCGGGGCGGCCTTTGTAGTGAATTCGCGTGGAGCTGGTCTCACAAGGCATCAGTTCTTGATCTTTGGTGCGGAAATCGACGCGGAAGGTTGTTGACATCTCTTCCCCGGCCAGGCGGCTTTCATAGCGGTGTCGCATGGTCTCTTTGTCATGCTCCTGGAAAAGCACTTGAGAATCCAGGCCCGCTTCCACATCGTCCCGAGTGTAGCCGAAGATTTCTGTGAAGGCCGTGTTGATAAACCGGTGGCGTCCATCCTGCAAGATGACAATGGCGTCCGGACTCATTTCCACCAGTTGCCGGTATCGCTCCTCACTCTCGCGCAGGGCATTCACGGCTTTCCGGCGCTCGGTGATATCTTCCCCGGAGGACAAGATGCCATTGATGTCGCCATTTTCATCTCTCAATACCGTATTGTGCCATGCGATAAGTCTCTCTTCGCCGCTCGTGGTCACGACAGGATTCTCAAAGTGTTCAACCGCCTCGATGTCTCCCGTAAGGAGCTGTACGAGAACCGCCTCGGTGTCCTCTTTCAGTCTTTGCGGCAGGCAGGTATCGAACCAGTTTTTGCCGATGAGTTCATCAGTGTTGTAGCCTAAGATCTCGCAGCCTTTCCGGTTGATGAGTGTGATTTTCCGCTCGGCATCAATCGCGACAAGGATCGTTCCCGCCATATCGAAGTACATCCGTGCGGTGTTTTTCTCCCGCATCAATGCTTGCTCCGCCCGTTTGCGCTCGGTGATGTTGCGTGCAGTTGAAATCCGCGCTTCACGCCCTTTATACATTATCCCTTTTCCAACGATCTCTATCGGAAAGGTGGATCCATCCCTCTTTCGTGCCAGAGCCTCATAGGGCTTTTCAGATCCTGAGAGGATGGCGTTCATAACAGCTTCGATAGATTCCGGTGCGATGAAATCTTTCGCATGCATCCCAATGACTTCTGAGGGGTCACAACCCCACATTTCAGCAAAGACTCGATTGGCTTCCAGAATGACACCTTTGTCATGGATGACAATGCCGTCGAAGGACTCGTCGGCGAGCGTTCTGAATTTGTCTTCGCTTTCTCGCAGCGCCTCTTCTGCTCGTTTGCGCTCGGTGATGTCTTGGACCTGCATGAGATAAGCCGTTGGAGGTTTGTCTTCGTGCGCGCCCAGCGGAGTAATGATCACATCGGTTTGAATGATCCCTGATTTTGTCGTACGGTAGAGCTTATGTTGTTTGACTTTTTCAAAATCAAAGGGCGCCTCATATCTTACGGTTTCGCCCTTTCGAAGTCTATCCTTCTGGTCGTCCGGGATATTCGGATCTTCAAACAGCCTGAAATTCCAGACTTCGGAAGTATCCACGACGCCGAGCATTTCGAAGGCGGCCTTGTTTACATCACGCAAATGCCCTTGTGAGTCGTAGAGTTCGATGCCGATCGGAGACTCTGTACAGATTGACCTGAATTTCTCCTCACTTGCCTCGATGGCCTCTTCGGCCTGCTTGCGCTGGGTGATGTCCTGGACCAGAATGGACGCGCCCAGATACTTGCCGGCCATGTCATAGCGCGGGCTTGCATTCACCTGTATGCGCCGCTCATTGCCCTGCCCTGTCCAGAGGGTCAGTTCATACACGGCGTCCCGGCTCGTGCGGCGGTCCGGCGCTTTGCCCTCAAACTCACGCCAGGAATCCTCGTCCAAGAAGTCACGGAGATGGCTTCCGACGAGGTCATCAGCGGGAACTTCAAAGATTTGGGCGAAGGCTGGATTGCAATACTGGATGACATCCCATTCGTCAACCATGCCGAGGCCTTCCTGGATGGCGTTCACGAGCTCCCGGTAGCGCTTCTCCGATTCGTGCAGTGCTTCTTCATCGCGATGGCTCTCGGTGACATCGCGTGCGATCAGAAGGGTGCCGACAATCTTCCCGTGATCATCGCGGAGCGGGGTCTTCGTGATATCCCAGGTCTTCTCGAGCCGAGTGACCTCGACGATTTCATGCTCGATGCCGCGCTTTTTTCGTGCGCGGGCTTTGGCTACATCGTGAGGAGCGCGTTGGCCCCAGATGATTTCGGCAGCGAAGCGCCCCTGTACATCTTCAAGGGAATGGCCGAGAGCCTTACCGGCTGCGGCGTTCATCCAACTGATTCGCTCCCGGTCATCGAGCAGGAAGACCATGTCCGGATAGGCCTGGAAAGTGGTCTGCCAAGCAACAGCGGGATTCATTTCCTCCCTCCCATAACAGCCATGACGAAATGATCCCCCAGGTAAGCGAAGTTGCAGCGTCGCCGGATTATTCGGGTAAATAGCTCAAGAGCGAACCTCGTGCAGCCGAGCCAAGCGAGCGACCCGGAGACTCGAGGCATATTGCCCCCAGAT
>CAZJAD010000025.1:0-24548 GCA_964543855.1 uncultured Alphaproteobacteria bacterium | reverse complement strand
TGGGATGGAGAAGTTAATCATTGAAGGGGGCAGGCGGCTGCGCGGTGAGGTCGCCGTGTCCGGGTCGAAGAATGCGACGCTGCCGATTATGGCGGCCACGCTGCTGGCGCCCGGGAGCTATCGTTTGACGCGCGTGCCGGATTTGCGAGACATTCGCACGATGGCGGAAGTCCTGCGGGTCATCGGTGCGAAAGTCGAGCACGCAAACGCGACCCTTTCGATTGACACGCAGCACGCCAGCATTCCCGAAGCCCCTTATGAACTTGTCAAGACGATGCGCGCCAGTTTCTATGTGCTGGGACCACTTCTGGCGAGATTCGGGAAGGCGCGCGTGTCGCTTCCCGGCGGGTGTGCGTGGGGACCGCGACCGGTCGACATTCATCTCAAGGGTATGGAGGCGCTCGGTGCAACGCTGACGCTGGACGAAGGCTATATCGTTGCGGAAGCCGAGAAGCTGACGGGCACCAGCTTTGTGTTTCCCATCTCGAGCGTGGGAGCGACGGGAAATGTTTTGATGGCCGCGGTTCTCGCCGAAGGCGAAACGGTTTTGGAGAATGCCGCGATTGAACCGGACATCACGGCGCTGGCGAACTTCCTCGTGCAGATGGGAGCGAAGATTGAAGGCATCGGAACGACAACCTTGCGCATTCGCGGCGTGCGATCGCTCAAGCCGGTGAACGCCGAGATGATACCCGACCGGATTGAGGCGGGCAGTCTCGTTGCGGGAGTGGGATTGGCGGGAGGCGAAGTGAGCATTGTCGGCGTCGAGCCCGCGCACATGGAGTCGACATTGGCTGCCGCCCGGCAGGCGGGGATTGAAGTCAAAGTGACCGGTAATCGTTTGCAGGTCAAGTCAGACGGGCGAATTCGAGCGCTTCATCTGACAACGGCGCCCTTTCCGGGCTTTCCGACGGATTTGCAGGCGCCTTTCGTGGCGCTGCTTTCCGTCGCGGATGGAAACAGCACAATTACGGATACAGTTTACGCCGACCGCTTCAAACATGTTTCGGAACTCGTTCGGCTTGGAGCACGAATCAAATTGCAGGGAAATTGCGCACTCATCGAGGGTGTTCGAGAGCTTCGCGGTGCCCCGGTGATGTCGACGGACATACGCGCTTCGATGAGTCTTGTCCTGGCGGGGCTCCGCGCCAAGGGGCGCACCGAGGTTCTGCGCATCTATCATTTGGATCGCGGTTACGAGAGAGTTGAAGAGAAGCTTGCACAATTGGGTGCAAGGATTTGGCGAGAGGAGGATGAAGGGTGAGGAGTGCTGATTTTGTTCATCTGCACAATCACTCGGAATACAGCCTGTTGGACGGCGGGTGCAAGGTCAAGGGCCTTGTGGAGCAGGCGGCGAAGTTCGGCATGTCCGCGGTGGCGCTGACTGACCACGGTGCGCTCTTCGGAGCGATTGAGTTCTACAACGCGGCCAAGGAAGCCGGCATTCAGCCAATCATCGGCTGCGAACTGTACATCTGCAGCGATCGGTTTGACCGGAGCAGTAAACGGACAGAAGAGCTCGGTCACCTGCTGCTATTGGCCAAGAATGAAACGGGCTGGAAGAATCTGGTCAAGCTCTCGTCGTTGGGCTATACGGAAGGTTTTTATTATCGCCCGCGCATTGATCACTCCATTCTGGAGAAATATCACGAGGGACTCATTGCTCTCTCGGCGTGCTGGAAAGGCGAAGTGCTGAAGCATATTCGCGCGGGCGACGAGGAGGCGGCGTGCGACCGAGCGGCGTGGTATCGAGATCTGTTCGGGGAGGATTATTACATTGAGATTCAGCGGCACGGGATCGAGGGCGAAGTTGAGCTGAACGATTCTCTCCTGCGCGTTGCGGAGAATTTGGAACTTCCGGTCGTCGCGACGAATGATACGCATTATTTGCTTAAGGAGCACGCCCAGGCTCATGACGCGCTGCTCTGCATCGGGACGGGCAGCAGCGTTGCGACGGCTGAGCGCATGCGGTTTCCCGTGGCGGACTTCTACTTCAAGACGGCTGATGAGATGGCCGCGCTTTTTTCCGATATGCCGGAAGTATTGCGGCGCACGCGCGAAATCGCAGACAAGGTGACGCTCGAGTTTGATTTCAGTCAGCGGTTTCTGCCCCGCTTTCCTCTGCCTGATGAACAGGTTGACACGGAGTCGTATCTGCGGAACATGGCTCAGAAGGGGCTCGAAGAGCGCTACAGTGAGGTGGACGACAGACTGCGTGAGCGGCTGGACTATGAGCTGCAGATGATCGCTCAGATGGGTTTTGCGGGGTATTTTCTTATCGTTGCGGACTTCTGCGCTTTCGCGCGGAGCGAAGGGATTCCTGTAGGGCCGGGTCGCGGAAGTGCGGCGGGAAGTCTTGTGTGCTACGCCCTTGGGATTACGGACCTCGACCCGCTCCGATTCGATCTCTATTTCGAACGCTTCATGAATCCTGAACGCATTTCGATGCCGGACATTGACATTGACTTCCACGATGAAGGTCGTGCGCGGGTCATTGATTATGTCAAGCAGAAGTACGGGGCTGAAAGCGTTACGCAGATCATTACATTCGGCAAAATGAAGGCGCGAGCGGTTGTGCGGGATGTCGGGCGCGTGCTTAGTATTCCGTATGGCGAAGTGGACAAGCTCGCCAAGAAGATTCCCGAAGGGCCTGGTGTCAAGTTACAGGAAGCGTGGGATACGGTTCCGGAACTGCGTGGCATGGTGGAGAGCAAAGACGATTTCCAACGGCTCTGGGAGATCAGCCAGGTGCTGGAGGGGATAAACCGTCATGCGTCCACGCACGCGGCGGGTGTCGTCATTACGCCGGGGCCATTGACAGACTATTTGCCTCTTTACCGCCAGTCGGACGGGTCGATCACGACGCAGTTCGATATGAATGTCGTCGATACGATCGGGCTGTTGAAGATGGATTTCCTCGGGCTGCGGACGCTCAATGTGCTGGACGCTGCTGTCAAGTCCTTGCGGCGGAGAGGCATCGAGATTGACTTGCGGCGTTTGCCGTTGGATGATGAAGCGACTTACGCGATGCTGGGCCGGGGAGAGACGACTGCGGTGTTCCAGCTTGAAAGCACGGGGATGCGGGAGTGGTTGACCAAGCTCAAGCCCACCTGCATTGACGATTTAGTGGCGATGGTGGCGCTCTATCGCCCCGGACCGATGGAGATGATTGGTGATTTTGTGCGGCGCAAGCACGGACGACAGAAGATTGCCTACCTGCATCCGAAGCTCGAGCCGATTTTGAACGGCACCTACGGCGTCATTGTCTATCAGGAGCAGGTGCTGCGTATCGCGAGGGATCTGGCGGGATTCACTCTGGGCAGAGCGGATATTCTCCGGCGTGCGATGGGCAAGAAGAAGCGCGGCGAAATGGCCAAGATGCGGCGTGAATTTGTTCAGGGGTGCAAAACGCACAGTCGGATACGCGAAGAGCTGGCTCGGCAGATTTTCGACCTCGTGGAGCGGTTTTCGAATTACGGTTTTGTCAAAGCGCACGCCGCGAGCTACGCGCTTCTGGCTTACCAGACGGCTTACCTCAAAGCGCACTGGCCCGCGGAGTTCATGGCGGCGGAAATGTCGTCGTGGCACGGTGAAGTGAGGCCGATGCCGAAGCTCATTGAAGAATGCCGCCGCCTTGGATTGAAGCTGCTGCCGCCGGACATCAACAAGAGCGACGAGAGTTTCAGCGTTGTGGAGGGGGATATCCGGTGTGGTCTGGCTTCGATTAAGAATGTGGGAAGTGGTGCGGTTGCCGCGATTATGCGAGCTCGGGAAGAGGGCGGCGAGTTCAAATCGTTTTTTGATCTTGCTGAGCGCGTGGACTCGCGGCATCTGAACCGCAAGGTCGTCGAGAGCCTGATTGGCGCCGGCGCGCTCGATTGTCTTGGAGGGCATCGGGCGCAGTATATGGCGATGATCGATGCGTTTCTCGCGACCGCGCAGCGAACCAGTGGGCCTGACGAAGGGCAGTGTTTCATATTTGGAGGCACATCGGATTCGCCGTCGAGCCTTTACCCGGCGCTACCGGATGTTCCGCGCTACGACCGCGAGCTTGTTCTGAAGCGCGAGAAGCAGCTTCTGGGTTACTATGTTTCGGGACACCCGCTCGATGCCGTGCGGTCTGATGTTGAAGCGATCCTTGAAGTGAAACTCGGTGAGAAGAGCGACCTGGCCGATGGGAGCACGGTGCGTTTGGGCGGGCTCATTGCTTCGGTGCGGCGTGTCTTGACCAAGCGCGGAAACCCGATGGCCTCTGTGACGCTGGAGGATTTCACGGGCAGCGCCGATGTGCTGGTTTTCGGCGATGTGTTGGATGTGGCCGCGCCGCTGCTGGTGAAGGAGGGTGTTGTCGTTATCGTGGCTCGGGTCAGCGCGCAGGAAGACCAGGAGCCCAAGTTCATCGCTCAAGATGTGTACTCGCTGGATCAGGCGCGCATTCATTTCGCGCGGGGACTTTTCATCACACTTACAAGCGATTGTCTGGGTGAAGAAACGCTCAACTGCTTGGAGGACCTCTTTCTCGCTCACAGCGGGACGGTGCCGGTTTATTTTCGAGTGGCGTCGCCGGACGGGAAATCGTACCTTGTGCGGTCGCGGCGCTACCGCCTTCGGACTTCCGAAGAGGTGATTCGTCTGATGCAGGAGGTCGTGGGGCCGGGGCAGATTCAGGTGTCGCTGTAAAATAGTCACCGAGGCAGATCCCCTGATCTGCCCGGAATGTTGGGTAACCCAAAATGCGTCAACGCCACCAACGCCTTGCTTTTGCCGGTAGCATCCATTTCATAACGACAATCACGCGGGCCCGCGGCGAAGTGTTCACCAACGAGAGGACATGCCGCGAAATCCTGGAGCTCTTTGAATGGTATCGAAACAAGTTCGCGGTGAATTGCCTTGGTTATGTCCTGATGCCTGATCACTTGCACGCGCTTCTCCATCAGGAAAAGGCGGATTTGCTTATTCCTCCGTTGATGCAGGGTTTCAAGAAGCTGACATCCCGCCGGTGTCGTCCTCCGCGATATCCGAGATTGATATTGTGGCAAAGCCGCTACGATGATGTCCCTGTTCCCGGCCTCGGCGCTGTGAAAACCAAGCTTGACTATATTCATGCGAATCCAATCCGGCGCGGTTTAGTTGAACGAGCGGAAGATTATCCGTGGTCGAGTGCGCAGGATTACTTTGACGAAGTCACTGGAATTGTCCAGATCACCAAGGTTTGATGGGACATTCCGGGCAGATCAGGGGATCTGCCTCGGCGTGGATGATTCCGGCCGGGCTTTTGAACCCGGGTCGGTGCGGCGATCCGCGACCGGAGGTCGCGGGTAGTAGTGATGGATTTCCGGGCGAATCAGGAGATTCGCCGCGGCGAGATTCCGGCAGGGTCGGGGACCCGGCTCGGCGGGGATTTTGGGTCGGCTGCAAGCAGCCAACACCGCGGCAAAGTGAGAACGATGCGACAAGAAAAGGCGTTGAGGATTGTGATTCATACGCTCGGGTGTGCGAAGAATCTTGTGGACAGCGAGCGGCTGGCTGGAGCGGTCTGTCAGGCGGGCGGTGAGTTTGTTCGGCAGACGAGCCGCGCGGATGTGCTGGTCGTCAACACCTGCGGTTTTGTAGACGACGCTATCGAAGAGAGTGCGCAGACGCTCCTCGAAGCGTTGCGCTGGAAGAAGGCGAAGAACGGGCGGCGCGTGATGGTGATGGGATGCCTGTCGCAGCGCGATGGGGCGAGTCTCACCGACGAAATGCCCGAACTCGATGGCGTCTTCGGCATCGGAGAGTGGGCGCGGATGCTGGAGGCTTTGCACCTGAATCCGTTAGGGAACGGCGGGATGCCGAAAGGACTCGCCGATGGCCGCTTGGCTCTGTCCGGCCCCGGTTCGGCGTACTTGCGGATTTCGGATGGCTGCTCGATGGGGTGCAGTTTCTGTTCGATTCCGCAAATGCGCGGCTTCTTGCGCAGCGAGCCGATGGAGAAGCTGCTCATCGAGGCTCGTGCGCTTGCGGCAACCGGCGTGCGCGAACTGATTCTCATCGGTCAGGAGACGACGAGCTACGGCGTGGATTTGTATGGTCGTCGACGGCTGATCGAGCTCTTGTGGCGATTGGCCGAGATTCCCGAGCTCTGCTGGCTTCGAGTCCTTTACCTGCACCCGCCGAGCACGACACCAAAATTCTTAGAGGAACTCGCGCGTGTGCCGAAGCTGTGTCCTTACCTTGATTTTCCGATAGAGCATGCGTCGGACCGTTTGCTCAAGCGCATGAACCGACATGCGAGCGCGGCGCAGATGAGGGAGGCCATCGCCGCTTTCCGCCAGGCGAGGCCGGATGCGTGTGTGCGCACAAGCGTGATGGTGGGATTTCCAGGGGAAACGCAGGCGGAGTTTGACGAGCTCTATCGCTTTATCGACGAGGTGCGCTTCGAGCGCGCGGGTGCGTTTGTCTTCTCGGCCCAGGAGGGAACGCTTGCGGTTTCGTTTCCTGATTGTGTCGAGGAAGGGGTTGCGCTCGACCGAGTTGACCGCATTATGAAGTTGCAGCGTCGGATATGCCGCGAAAAACATGCGCATCTTATTGGGCGAGTGATGGAAGTGCTGATTGAACGGACGCGAGGCGGGCAAAGCTGGGGTCGAACGGTATGGGACGCTCCGGAGATTGACGCTGAGGTTCGCGTTCCGGCGGCTTTGACTCCCGGCGACATCGTACCGGTGGAGATCACGAGCGCTTCGGCCTACCGACTCGACGGCGTGCCGCTTGTAAATGGTCATGGAGAGGGAGGAGACGCGTGATGACGAAGGGCATTGGCGTGCTGCTGCTGGTTCTGCTCTGTGTGACGGTTGCTCTGGGGGAGATGGCGCGGCCAGCCAGGCTTCCCAGAGAACAGGGACCGGAGTTTCTCTGCCGCGTTGGGCAGTTTCTGGCGGGCACGCCGGATTCCGTCCGACTACTCGTTGTCGTGGCGGTACCCTTTGACAACCTTCAATTCATCCGCGGCGATTCGGGATTTCAAGCGGCCTTCGAAGTGGTTTCATCTGTGTACAGTGACACGGGAGGTCTGATTGGTGAGCGGATAAGCAATCGCACGGCTGTCACGAGGGATTACAGCGAGACGAATCTCGCCACGAGAGCGGTCACTCATGTGGACGACTATCGTGTCGTGCCGGGAGATTATCGTGTGCGGGTCGTCCTGACTGAAAAGGAATCGAGTGGCCGGAGCCTGTATGAGACGGAGGTTTCGGCTGCAGCGCCGGATCCTCTGCTGCGACTCTCAGATATCTTCTGGGTAGAGGAGAGTAGATCCGACGAGGGTTTGGGTGCGTTGCGGGTTGTCGGAGGCTTCTTCACCGACGAGGAGTCGGCGCTCGTACGTTTCCAGGCGGCTTCGACCGAGCCGGAGTCGCTCAGCATTGTCTGGCAGATTCTGGGCGAGTCGGAAGTCGACAGCCTCGGCGGGCGTGCGTTTCGGATCGCGGCCAGTTCACAACCTAAGTCGTACGAGTTGCGGGTGAGTTTATTGGAGCTTGGAGCCGGTGATTACATATTGCATGTCGTCGCCGAGGGCCATCAGCGTCGCGTTGAGCGGGAGTTGCCTTTCACTCTGCTCCTGCGTGGTATGCCGCGCTCGGTGGTTCGGCTCGACCTGGCCATCCGTCAAGTTCGCTACATTGCGACCAACGAGGAGATGCGTCGACTGCGAGATGCACCTCCACGGCATCGGGAGGCGGTATTCCGCGACTTCTGGGAACGACGCGATCCCACTCCCGGCACCGTGCGAAACGAATTGATGGAGGAATACTACTATCGCGTCGAATATGCGAACCAGAATTTCGGGACGAATCGCGCCGGATGGGAAACCGACCGCGGGCGCATTTTCATTCGCTATGGAGAGCCGTCGGACATCGAGCGATATCCTTTTGAGATCAATTCCAGGCCTTACGAAGTCTGGTACTACGACCATCTGAATCGGCGATTCGTTTTCGTGGATCACACGGGATTTGGAGATTACGAGCTCGTGGGGCCAGAGTGGGGACCGTGAACCAGACACAACTGCCGCGGCCTCTTGCCGCGCGCGCGACCATCGGTATCTGTTCGCCGTCCGGGCCGGTCGCGGAGGGGAAGCTCAAGGCCGCGGTGCGAGCGATTGAACGGAGAGGCTACAAGGTTGTCCTGTCGCCGTCGGTTTTTCAGCGGCGAGGATACCTGGCCGGTGATGATGACACGCGGGTGTCGGAGCTTCATGCGATGTTTCAGCGCGACGATGTGGATGCTGTTTTCGTTTCGCGCGGGGGCTACGGCGCGAGCCGGATTCTGAGGCGAATCCGATTGGAGCGAATTGCCGGTTCGCGAAAGCCTTTTGTCGCGTTCTCTGATGCGACGGCGCTCCAATGGGTGCTTTTCGCGCGGGCGGGATTCGTGACCTTCTCCGGACCGCTTGCTGTTGAGTGGGCCGGTGGAGTTGCGGAGGCGGGATTGGCGGGAACGCTGGACCTTCTTTCCGGGAAGGTGCGCGGTGATGTGCTGGCAGGCTATGCCAAAGACGGTTTCAAGGCGTTGCGCGGTGGACAGTGCGAAGGCGTGCTCCTGCCCGGCAATCTGACACTCATCTGCAGCCTCCTGGGAACGCCGTTTCTGCCGGATCTCTCCGGCGCGATTCTCGTTTTGGAAGAGGTCGGCGAGGCGCGCTACAGAGTGGATCGACTCCTCTTCCACCTGCGTAATGCCGGAGTGTTCGCTCGCATCGGCGGCCTTGTCATTGGAGACCTGACACACGGAGCGCCGGTTGAGGAAGGCATGCCCGCCGTGGAAGAGATCGTTCGTGATGCGACGGCGAGTTATGGTTTTCCGATTCTTTTCGGAGTTCCGTACGGACACGGCTCCGAGCGCGCCACGCTGCCTGTGGGGCCGCGTGTCCGGTTGGATGCTGAACGAGGAGAACTCCATCTGCTTGATCCGGTCGTTGAGGAGGCCGCGTGAAGCTTGGCTTTTTCGCATCCGGCTCGGGTTCGAATTTTGAGGCAGTCGCCCGGCGGTGCCAAAGCGGTGAACTGGGTGCGGGTGCTGCCGTTGTCATCTGCAATGTGCCGGACGCGGGAGTGTTTGAGCGCGCCAAGGAATTGGGCGTGGCTGCTTACCTCGTGCGCCGGGATGATTTTGCTGAAGGCCCTGCTTTTGCAGCGCGGCTCTTGGAGATTCTTCGGGAGCACGGGGTTGAGCTTATCCTCATGGCGGGGTATTTGCGGAAGTTGCCGGGTGCGCTGCTGCGTGCTTATCCCTATCGCGTGTTGAACATTCATCCGGCGCTCTTGCCTTCGTTTGGAGGCAAGGGGCTGTACGGCAGGCGCGTGCACGAGGCCGTGCTTGAAGCGGGGTGCCGTGTAACAGGTGTCACCGTGCATCTGGCGGATGACAAATATGATCATGGCCCGATTGTCCTGCAGAGGGCTGTGGAGGTTCGGGAAGGGGATACGCCGGAGAGCCTGGCGGCGCGAGTGCTTGAAGTGGAACATCAGATTTACGGCGATGCGGTCAGACTTTTTGTGCAGAACCGTGTGCGAGTCGAGCACGGGCGAGTGCACATCCTTGCGTGAGGTGTGAAAGTGGAGAAGATTCGTCGGGCACTTCTTTCGGTTTCCGATAAGCAGGGGCTCGCAGACCTTGCCCGGGTATTGCACGAAGCTGGCGTCCAGCTTCTCGCTTCCGGCGGGACGGCGAAGACGCTGCTTGATTCGGGTTTGCCTGTCGTGTCAGTCGAAGAGTGGACGGGGATGCCCGAGGCTCTGGATGGCCGCATCAAGACGCTGCATCCGCGCATCCATGCGGGGATTTTGGCGCGGCGCTCCCACCCGGGCGATGCCGAGGGCTTGAAGCGGCTGGAAGCGGACTACATCGACCTTGTCGTGGTGAACTTCTATCCGTTTCGCCAGGCGGTGGCGGATGGAAAGGCGACCTCGGAAGTTATTGAAGCGATTGATGTCGGCGGCCCGACCATGGCTCGCGCGGCGGCGAAGAATTACTCGGATGTGGTTGTGCTCTCCGACCCGTCGGATTATCGTGAGTTCATCGATGATTTCCGTAGTGGCGGTCAGGTGATTGGAGCCGGGCTTCGGCGCGAATTCGCCGCTCGGACTTTCGCGCGGCTGTCGGCCTACGATGCCGCGGTCACCGAGTATCTTTCGGACGGCAAATATGTCGGTGTTTCACTCGAGCGGGTGCAGGAATGCCGCTACGGTGAGAATCCGCATCAGAAAGGCGCGCTCTATGTGGAGGTCGGCGCACCTTATGGGGGCATTGCCGCTCTGAAGCAACTGCAGGGGAAGCAGCTTTCCTATAACAACCTTCAAGACGCTCACGGAGCACTGAGGCTTGCGCGTGAATTTGCCACCTGTGCGGCGGTTATTATCAAACACGCCACGCCATGCGGAGTGGGGCTGGCATTGACGCCAGCGCAGGCCGTTCGCCGTGCGCTGGAGACCGATCCGGTCTCGGCATTCGGGGGCATCGTCGCGCTGACGAAGCCGCTCGACGGAGAGACGGCCGAAATTCTGGCGGAAATTTTCCTGGAGGTTGTTCTCGCGCCGAGCGTCAGCGAGGAAGCGCTGACGGAATTTGCGAAGAAGAAATCGCTGCGAATTTTGACCTATGATCTGCAGGAGCTTCGCAAGCCAGCGGCGGTGGAAGACCTGCGCAGCGTGTGGGGTGGAGTGCTCAGGCAAGAAAGCGATGAGGGGTTTCCGGAGCTCGGTGATTCGAAAGTCGTGACGAAGCGTGCGCCGACCGCGGATGAAATGGAAGCGCTGGAACTGGCATGGCGAGTGTGCAAGCATGTACGGTCGAATGGGATTGTTTTTGCCGATGCCGTGCACACGCTGGGGATTGGCGCCGGACAGATGTCGCGGGTGGACAGCGTGGAGGTCGCGATACGAAAGGCGACGAAATCGGGGCTGACGCTTGTCGGTTCCGTCTGTGCCAGCGACGCGTTCTTCCCGTTCCGAGATGGGTTGGATGCCGCGGCACGGGCTGGCGCGACGGCTGTGATTCAGCCCGGCGGGAGTCGGCGGGACAGCGAGGTCATCGAGGCCGCCGACGAGCAGAATGTTGCGATGGTGTTTACGGGACGACGGCATTTCCGGCATTAGGGATCACCGGTTTCGGCTGTCCAATCACAATTCAGTACCGCGCTTGATTCTGCAACAAGCGATCTAACATAAGCAAATGCTCTGTCAGTGTAACGAGAGCTGAAGGATAGTTGTCATGCCACCGATCGCAAGCGAGTCCGGATCAAAGGAAGGTCTGAAGTCTCTACCGTTGCCGGAATTGCAGGCAAAGCTGGGATTCTCACCGGATGGCTTGAGTCAAGCCGAGGCTCAGCGCCGACTGGAGCAGTACGGCTACAACGAGATCGCGGAGAAAAAAGTCAATCCATTCCTCAAGTTCCTCACCTATTTCTGGGGTCCGATCCCGTGGATGATCGAAGCGGCAATCGTTCTGTCGGCGCTCGTGCGGCACTGGCCGGATTTCTTCATCATCCTCGTTTTGCTTCTGGCCAATGCAACGGTCGGTTTCTGGGAGGAACATCAGGCAGGTAACGCCATCGCGGCTTTGAAGGCCCAGTTACCTGTTCGGGCACGCGTCCGGCGCGATCGGAAGTGGACGACACTGGCGGCGCGTGAACTTGTGCCTGGTGATACCATCCGCGTGCGTCTCGGCGACATTCTGCCAGCGGATGCGCGCTTGTTGGAAGGAGATCCCGTGGAAGTGGATCAGTCCGCGTTAACAGGTGAGTCGCTGCCCGTCACGCGGAAAACCGGTGAGGCGGTCTATTCGGGCTCGATTGTCCGTCAGGGCGAAATTGATGCACTCGTGTACGCCACCGGCGCGGCCACCTACTTTGGCAAGACCACGGAACTGGTTCAGGAGGCGCATACGGTCAGCCATTTCCAACGAGCCGTGCTGAAAATTGGCAATTACCTCATTTTCCTCGCAGTGGTGTTGGTAATGCTGATTTTGGCCGTTGCGCTGTTCCGCGGCGACCCGATGACGACCACACTTCAGTTCGCCTTGGTGCTGACGGTGGCCGCGATTCCCGTAGCGATGCCCACGGTGCTGTCTGTGACGATGGCCGTGGGATCTCGGCTACTGGCGATGAAACAGGCGATTGTCAGCCGACTGGCAGCCATCGAAGAGTTGGCGGGCATGGATATGCTATGCTCAGATAAAACCGGCACACTAACCCAGAACAAACTCACCTTAGGTGATCCGTACAGTGTAGAAGGTGTTTCCGCTGATCAAGTTATCTTAAGTGCTGCGCTGGCATCGCGCGAGGAAAGTCAGGATACCATCGATTTGGCTGTGCTTGGTGGCCTTAAGAACGGTCAGGCTTTGAAGGGCTACCAAGTGCTTCATTTCCAGCCGTTCGACCCGGTGCATAAGCGCACTGAGGCCACTATCAAGACCGGGGATGGAAAGACGTTCAAGGTCACGAAGGGCGCGCCGCAGGTGATACTGGAGTTGGCCACCAATGCGCCGCAGGTGCAGTCCACCGTTGAAAAAGCCATCAATGAATTCGCGGCACGCGGGTTCCGTTCGTTGGGTGTGGCGCGGACGGACTCGCAAGATCAATGGCAGTTCCTGGGCGTTTTACCGCTTTACGATCCACCCCGCGAGGATTCCAAACCGACAATCGAGACCGCGCGGCAGATGGGTGTGAATATCAAGATGGTCACGGGTGATCAACTGGCCATCGCTCGGGAGACTGCCAAACAACTGGGGCTTGGCACAAACATCCTCGATGCCAGTGGTTTCGGCGAGACACGCCATCACGAGACGGCGCAGTTGGCAGAGTCCATCGAGAAAGCCGATGGTTTCGCTCAAGTGTTCCCTGAACACAAGTTTCATATTATGGATGTCCTGCAGCAGCGTGGCCATATCGTCGGCATGACCGGCGACGGGGTCAACGACGCACCTGCGCTGAAGAAAGCCGACTGTGGCATCGCTGTGTCGGGCGCGACGGACGCGGCGCGCGCGGCGGCGGCCATTGTGTTGATAACGTCCGGTCTGTCCGTGATCATCGACGCGATTAAAGAGAGTCGTAAAATCTTCCAGCGGATGACCAGCTATGCGATCTACCGCATCGCAGAAACGATTCGCGTGCTTCTCTTTATGACGTTGTCGATTCTGGTGTTCAACTTCTACCCGGTCACTGCGGTGATGATCGTGCTGCTGGCGTTGCTCAACGACGGTGCGATCCTGTCCATCGCCTATGACAAGGTGCGTTACTCGGACAATCCAGAGGTCTGGAATATGCGACTTGTGCTGGGCCTGGCGACCGTGCTGGGTGTGGCTGGAGTAGTGGCATCGTTCGGACTGTTCTATCTGGGAGAGCGTGTGTTTCACCTCGACCGCCAGGTCATCCAGACGCTGATGTACCTGAAACTGTCCGTAGCGGGACATCTGACGATTTTCATTACGCGAACGCGGGGTCCGTTCTGGTCAATGCGACCAGCGCGAGTGCTCCTAGCGGCGGTGACCGGCACGCAGTTGATTGCTACGGTCATTGCCGTCTATGGAATCCTAATGACGCCCATTGGTTGGGGCTGGGCACTTTCGGTGTGGGGCTACGCCTTGGTGTGGTTCTTGCTAAACGATCGGATCAAGCTCTACTTCTATAAGTTGCTCGATTCGAAATTGCTATGAGAATCGGCCAAGAGAATGACAGATCAAACTCCGGGTGTAAGGAATGAGCACGGACGACAAACAGACCGAGAGCACAATCGAATTGCTTATCGATAAACTGCGTTCACAAGACGGGTCCACTCGCAGACAAGCAAGACGCGAACTGGTCGAAATCGGCAGGGCCGCCGTTGGCGATCTTGCTAAACACATCGCGACCAAGAAGCACAACTTCAGGTGGGAGATCATTAAGACGCTTGAACAGATCGCCGACCCCCAATCCGCGCCTTACCTAATAAGGGTGTTGGAAGATGACGGATTTGACATTCGCTGGCTGGCTGCCGAGGGACTCATTCGAATGGGATCGGATGCGATAAAGCCTTTACTTGAAGCGTTAATTCATAAATCCGATTCGGTCTTCATGCGCGAGGGCGCGCACCACATCCTCTATGCTCTGGAAGATGATCAACTGGGTGATGCCCGCAGTCAAATTCGCGATCTAATGAACCATCTTAAGAGGGTCTCATCTGTCGAGGATGTACCGGTGTTGGCGAGTCGTATTCTGCAAGATATGTAGAAGTATGCTCATGGTTGTCTAAGGTTGTCATGCCAGTTTGGCCGAAGGGAGTGCCGGCGCCGCTGTTTATCCGGCCGGCGAATAAGGTTCGATTTGGGGGGAAGGAATATCTTGTGCGGCGAGATGTTCATGGTGCTATTTATAAGATCATCGGTCGCGTGCAGCGCAAGCTTCATACAATGCGGGATGCGGTGCAGACCGTGATAAACAAAAAGCCTGTCGCCCAGTGGGGCAGTCAATATTTGATGTATATCCGCGTGGACGCCGAGGATCAGCCGCTGATCCTGGAGGCTCTCTGGGAAGCGGACGAGAAGCGCGGCATCCCTCGCCCCGATTTGTCGAAGGGCGTTCAGCTCGGAGAAGATTACTTTTAGGAGCCAGCCGGTTCGGCGTGTTTCTTTTTACCCTTGAGGTTTTCCATGCCCTTCTCATTCTGGAAGTGGTTTTCCAACGACATCGCAATTGACCTTGGCACCTGCAACACCCTTGTTTATGTCAAGGGTCGAGGCATTTTGGTGCGGGAGCCTTCGATGGTTGCCGTGCGCAAGTCGGACCAACGAATTGTCGCTATCGGAGCGACAGCCCGGGAGATGATGGGCAAGACGCACCGGGATATCGAAGTTATCCGGCCCATGCGCGACGGCGTCATTGACGACGACGAAGTCGCCGAGATGATGATTCGCGCGTTCATCCGGAAGGTGCAGAACAACCGCCTGATGCGCCCACGGGTTATCGTGTGCGTTCCCTCTGGAGTGACGAAATCGGAGAAGCGCATTATCCGCGAGTCCGCCGAGCATGCCGGAGCGCGTGAAGTGCACCTTATCGCCGAACCGATGGCAGCCGCTCTGGGGGTCGGGCTCGCCGTGAACGAACCGATGGGTTCGATGGTGATTGACATCGGTGGAGGTACGACGGAAATCGCGGTGATTTCTCTGTCGGGGATCGTCACCGACACTTCCATTCGTGTGGGCGGGGATGAGATTGATGAGTGCATTCTGCAGTTCATGCGCCGCAGTTATAACCTGCTCATCGGCGAGCGCACCGCCGAAGAGATTAAGATACGCATCGGCAGCGCTGTTGAGCTGGAAGAAGAGCTTTCCATTGTGGCCAAGGGACGAGACCTGGTGGGAGGTATTCCGAAGGCCATCGAAATCAATTCGATTGAGATCCGCGACGCGATTGCGGAGCCGGTTTCTCAGATCGTGGATGCTGTCCGAGTGTCGCTGGAGAAAACGCCGCCGGAGCTGGCGGCTGATATCCGTGACCGTGGAATTATCCTCACCGGCGGCGGGGCTCTGCTTCGCGGACTCGAAACGCGCCTGCAAGAGGAGACCAGTCTGCCGATTATCCTCGCCGAAGATCCGTTGACTTGTGTTGTGCGCGGAACAGCGAAAGTGTTGGAAGACTTCGAAACGTACCAGAGTGTGCTCCTGAAGAATTAGCGGCGAGCAGCGAGCTTTATCATGCGCACCCATTCGCACCGGCGCTTTGCCGGAACGGATTGGATTGTTTTCGGGATTGGCGTCAGCGTTTCGCTGATTTTCCTTCTCTTTGGGCAGGCCCGGGCTCTGCAAGTGGCGCGGCAGGAATGGTCGGATGTGGCCGGGTTTTTCCTGCGACCTTTGCGAGTGGTCCCGGAGGTCTTCACTCTCTGGCACGATAACCGGATTCTGCGCCAACAAGCCATGAAATTGGCGGTGGAGAACAGCTTGCTGCGAGAGGACGCTCTCGAAAACGAGCGGCTTCGCGGCATGCTGGACTTCCGCGAAGTGGCTCCATGGTCTCTGATACCGGCCGAAGTCATTGCGCATCCGGGGCCGGGTATCGGGGGCAGCGTTGTATTGAATGTGGGAGCCAGAAAGGGGGTCACGCGCGATGCGGCGGTCGTGACTCCTCGAGGACTCATCGGGAAAGTCGTGCAGGTCTCGCCGCATACCTGCGTTGTGCAGACGATCCGGGGCAAGAGTTTCGGCGTATCACTGACCGTCGAGCGGACCCGGGTGCAGGGCATCATGAAATGGCTCGAGGGAGATGTGTGGATCATGGACGGCATCCCCACGGGAGCGGATGTGTCGGTTGGTGATTTGGCGGTGACGACGGGTCAGGGTGGCGTGTTCCCCGCGGGAATTCGGACCGCCGTTGTCAGCGAACTTCCCAAAGAGCCGCGGGACCAGTTCAAGGATGTGCACCTCGAGCCCTTGGCGGAACTGCAGACGATTGAGGAGGTTTTCATCTTGGTGCCGAGCGTCAGTGAGTCGGCTTCGCAGACTGACGAGGGCCGAGGAGACTGATGACGGTACTTTCCCGGGTCGGCTGGGCCTTCCTGCTTTTCCTGATTCAAGCTTCCTTGGGTGGGTTGTTGACGATCGGCGGTGCACGACCGGATTTGCTCCTGCCTTTCATCGTCTACCAAGGGCTTCGCAATGGCCCGGTGGCTGGAGCCGTGAGCGGGGGTTTGTGCGGACTGGCTCTCGATTTTCTTGGCGGTGAACCGGCGGGTGTGCTGATGTTTGCCGGTGTCGTCGCGGGATTCGGAGTGGGGAAGTTGTGGCGCAGCGGTCCGTTTCGGCTGCACTGGCCCTGGGCGTTGATGCTTCTTTGCGCTGCGCTCTTTCAGCAGATTATCGTGTTTTATTTTCGGTCGCGCGGAGTCGATTTGCCGTTTGTTGACCTGTATTTGCGCTACGGAGTGCCGAGCGCTATCTACACAACGGCGCTGGGTATCATCTGGTTTGTTTCCCCCTTATACAAGTCGCGATAGCTGATGGCAAGGACGGATTCATTCGGTGGGTGGCATCGCTCGTGGACATTCTTGATTGTCGGCGGGTTGCTCTTCGGGCTCTTAACCTTGCGGCTGGCCTACCTGCAGTTGTTGCTGGGCAGCGAGCTTCGAGAGAAATCCGAGAGTAATCGTATCCGACTCGTCGAGATCGTCCCCGTGCGCGGCGCAATGTATGATCGCAACGACTGTCTGCTCGTCAGCAATGGTCCGGCGTACACGCTTTACGGTGTTCCCGCCGAGATCGAGAAGAGTCCACTTGCGCTTGCCAAGATTGGCCAAATACTCGGTTGTGAGGACAAGGGGGACACCAGCCAGCTGTTTCAATCAGCGCGGTATCCTTTTCTGCCGCAGCGACTCCAGCGCGACCTCAGCTTCGCTCGGCTCTCGCAGATTGAGGAGCAGCGAGATGCGCTCCCCGGGCTTTTCCTTCAGGTGGAGCCGAAGCGCTATTATCTGACGAGCTCGGCGGCGCATCTTCTGGGTTATGTGGCTGAGGTATCGCCGGAGGAGCTGCCTCAGTTCGCGGGGTGCAAGGCGGGAGATCTTGTGGGTAAGCGCGGATTGGAGAGGGCCTACGACGGTCTGCTTCGCGGTCGCAAGGGGCATCGGATGGTCGTGGTGGATGTCTTTGGTCAGGAGGTTGGAGAGCAGGCCGGGCCACGCCTGGAACCTGTTCCCGGTCAAGACCTCCATTTGACGCTGGACCTGAGGCTTCAGATGCTGGCGGAGTCGTTGCTGGTCGGCAAGACAGGCGCCATCGTTGCCATCGAACCTTCGACAGGAGAGGTGCTGGCGCTGGCGAGCGCGCCGACTTACGACCCGGATATTTTCGCCGGAGCCGTTGCGTCCACGGATTGGCAGCGACTCGTCTCGGATACATCCAAGCCGATGTTGAACCGCGCGGTTCAGTCGACTTACCCGCCTGGCTCAACGATTAAGATGGCCATTCTCATGGAAGGTTTGGAGTCCGGAACGATCGAGCGTGGTTGGAGCGTCTACTGCCACGGCGCTCTGCGGGTCGGTAATCGCTCCTTCTCGTGCTGGCGCCCGTGGGGGCACGGGCGTATGGGGGTGCTGGATGCCATCGAGCAGAGCTGCGACGTGTTTTTCTACACCTTGGGATTGGAACTGGGTCCCGACGGCATTCACCGGGCCATGCAGCGTTTTCATTTGGGGACAAAGACAGGGATCGACATCGGCAGTGAAGCAGCGGGAATCGCTCCGTCTGTCGAGTATTATGACCGCCGCTATGGGAAGAATGGCTGGACGCGCGGCTACATTCCTTCCATTTCTATCGGTCAGGGTGAAGTGCTCGTTACGCCGTTACAGATATGCGCCTACATGGCCGCCATCGCCGATGGTAAGATGTGGCGGCGACCGCATCTGGTTCGTGAAATCAAAGACTCCAAGACCGGAGAGGTCTGGACGCCGGATAACCGCGAAGAAGTGCCTATCGATGCGACCGCGGAAAACATGCGGCTTATTCGGGAGGGTACGAGGCGCGTGGTGATGGGTGGCCATGGAACGGCCCGCTTTCTGGCGGATAGAGCGCTGCCGATGGCGGGGAAAACCGGCACGGCTCAGAATCCTCACGGGGAGGATCATGCCTGGTTTGTCGGTTTTGCGCCTTATGACAGTCCGCAGATTGCTGTTTGTGTTCTGGTGGAATTCGGTGGTCACGGCGCGAGTGGAGCTGGACCTCTGGCCGGTATCCTCATGCGGGACTATGTTCAGCGAAAGTTCCAGGGCCCCGGACTGTTTGCGATGGATGTGACTGATGGTTATGAGTGATGCCGGGTAAGTTCAAGCCTCCGGATGTGGCGATTGCGGCGAGCGTTCTGGCGCTCGTTGGTGTTGGGCTTCTGGCGAACTACAGTACCTCGTTCGCCGTGGCCGGTGGTGCAGAGCTTGTTTATCTCGAACGGCAATTGATCTGGGCAATCATCGGGCTCGGCGGTCTCGTGGTGGCGATGATGTTGCCGACGCGCGTTGTCCAGTCGCTGGCGTATGTGGTTTTCGGGTTGAGTTTGTTGTTGCTCTTTGTCGTTCTCTTTGCGGGGAAGAGTGGGCTCGGTGCGACGCGATGGTTTGCGATTGGGGCCATGCGGTTCCAGCCCTCTGAGGTGATGAAGATGGCGCTCATCGTCGGCATCGCCCGCCTTCTGTCGGATCATGCCAAGAACATTGCCAGCGCACGCGTGATTGCCGGCGGTTTGCTGATGGGACTTGTGCCGATGGTGCTGGTGATGGCGGAGCCCGATTTGGGCACGGCCGTCGTTTTTCCGGTGACGGCTTTCTGCATGCTGGGCTGGGCTGGCGTGCCCGCGTCGCATCTTCTCATCGTCGTGATGCCCATCATCGCCGTTGTGACGAGCTGGAGTCTCGGGCTTCATGTGGGTTTGCTCATTGTCCTCGTCGCGATCCTCTGGCGTCAGCGATTGCGCCTGATGGCGCTTGTTTCGGTGAGCGGCATCTATCTGATCGCCGGGGCGGTTGCGCCTCGGCTCTGGATGCACCTGCATGAATATCAGAGGCGGCGCATCCTGACCTTCTTGAATCCCGAGGCGGATCCACTGGGTTCGGCGTACCAGATTATCCAGTCAAGAATTGCCATTGGGTCCGGCGGCATCGCGGGGCGGGGGTTTCTTCACGGCACGCAAACGCAGTTGAAATTTCTGCCTGAACAGCACACGGATTTCATCTTTTCGGCGTGGGGTGAGGAATTCGGTTTTCTGGGAGCGGTGTTCTTGCTCGCGCTGTTCAGCATTATTATCATTCGTGGGATCCGGATCGCGAGTCGCACCCACAACCCGTTCAGCGGTCTGGTGGCTGTCGGGATCGTTTCCACATTGGGCTTCCAGACTTTGACGAATCTCTTGATGACCGTCGGGTGGTTGCCCGTGACGGGATTGCCCCTGCCGTTCGTCAGTTACGGAGGATCTTCGCTTTTCGTTTACATGACTATGATGGGACTGCTCCTGGGGATTACGATGCGATGGCGCGAATATTGATGTCTGCTCGGTACTGGTGCACCTTCATTCTGCTCTTGGGATTCCTGCCGTCCGTTGGGACAGCGGGAGATCTTCTGTGGCCGCTGCCTGACAGTCGAGAACTGACGTCAGGCTTCGGTGAGCATCGCAGCAGCCATTTCCACGGCGGCATCGATGTTCGTACCCGAGGAGAAGAGCTGGCATGCGTGGCCGTGGACGACGGTTGGGTTGAGCGCATTGCCATCTCGCCGACGGGTTATGGCCGGACGGTCTATCTGCGCCTTCCCGATGGGCGCACGGCAGTCTATGCGCATTTGTCGCGATTCGCGCCTGAGATTGAGTCGGTCGTGCGGGCCAAGCAGCTCGAAGACGGCATCTATCGAGTCGACTTTCCGCTCGAGCGTGGAGAGCTCAGCTTTGAACGAGGGGAGACAATTGCCTGGACGGGTTCATCCGGTGTTGGCGCGGCGCATCTGCATTTCGAATTCCGGCGAGGTGCCGTTCAGATCGATCCGTTCGTTGAGTATCGCCGGAATGACACCCAACGGCCTCGCGTTTATGGATTGCGTCTTGTGGAACTGTCCGACGAGCGTTCCGGGAGATACTCGCAGGGCAGACCGATTCCACTCGAGAAAGCCGCCGGGGATTTTCGAGGTCGCGCGCGCGTAGCGGATGGAGTGCCCTTCGTGCTGCTCGTGAAGGCTCGCGACCCGTTGCCGTTCGGACAACACCGACCATGGACTCGGTGCGTCCTGTGGCAGGAACAAACGCGTGACACGCTGGCCGATGTTCGTCGCGATGGGATCGATTTGCTCGCACAGCCGACCCTGTGGGCATCGGTTGACTATCCCGGCTGGCGCTATGATCGCGTGGAATGGTGGCGTCTCCACGCGGGTGAGGTTGGAGACTTCAAGCCGTTTCGTGCGCTGGTGGATGAGACCGAGGAATTCGTTCTTGATATCTATGATGCGGCGCACAATCGCGCGCGGATACGGCTTGAGCTCACTGCTGAGGCTCGGCACGCGTCCATTGATGAAGATTTGCCAGTCGGCGGCGTCGGGGTCTCAGAGCAGGGCGTGGGAGGCTTTCGGCTCGCACTTGATCCGAGAGAGACCTCGCCGCCGCTCGAACTCGCCATCGGGGGAACGGAGAGCGAAGTCTCGGTGCAACCCGACAGGCTCGGCCTGTATTACCGGGCGACACTCTCGTATCATGAGAGCGATGAAAATGCGAAGCGCGGCGCATATCTCTATGAGATAAGAAATGGCGACAAGCGCTTTCTATCGGCGGCTCGGGACAGGAGCGGCGCGCGGCTGATCGCGAAAATCTCGTACACCAGCACTTATGGTGTCGCGCGGGATACGACGGCGCCGACGCTGTCGCTGTGGGTGGCAAGTGGAGGACTCTTCTTCAGGGCGCGAGACGAAGAAACGGGGGTTGATGATCGAAGTGTCCGATGCCGCGTTGACGAACAAAGAGCTATTGCAGAATACGAGCCGGAAGAAGAGGGAGGGCTTATCTGGACACCTTTCCAGCTGCGACCGGGAGAGCACAAAGTCGTGCTGCGTGCGAAGGATAAGGTGGGCAACGAGACGGTGCTCGAGAAGAGCGTGACGGTGCGATAGCAGCATGATTCCTATTCGTGATGAGAATCCGACTCGGCGCAAGCCCGTCATTACCGTGTCGCTGATTGCGGCCAACATCGCCATCTTTTTCTATCAGCTGACGCTGAACTCGGACGCCGCCGTAGATTTTGTCATGAATTACGGTGCCATACCGGCTGTGGTTGCCTATGACTTTGGCGCACTTCCCGCACCGCCTCTGAGCTGGATTACGCTGGTCACCTCGATGTTCCTTCACGGCGGGATTCTACACCTAGCCGGAAACATGCTCTATCTCTGGATTTTCGGCAAGAATATTGAAGACCATCTCGGTCACTTTCGGTTCATCATTTTCTATCTGCTTTGTGGAGTGGCGGCTGCATTTGCACACACAGTTGTTTTTCACGATTCACTGGTGCCGATGATTGGGGCGAGTGGAGCTATTTCGGGGGTTCTGGGTGCCTATGCCATCACCTATCCTCGGGCACGCATCGTCGTGCTGGTTTGGCTTATCATCATTTTCAAGTTTATCCGGATTCCGGCCATCATTTTCTTGGGGCTGTGGTTCTTTCTCCAGATCCATGGAGGATTCGGGAGCTTTGGGGGAGAGCCAGAGGGAATCGCCTGGTTTGCCCACATCGGCGGTTTCGTGGCGGGAATCCTGTTTGTGAGAGTGCTGCGTCTCTTTTGATGCGATGGCCACGGATTATCGATTCGAAAACACTGGTTGCGAGAAACTCTTATGCCTGAATTGAAACTCAGCAAAACCTATGATCCCTCGGCAATCGAGGACCGTATTTACCGAACCTGGGAAGAGCGAGGCGACTTCGTAGCTCCGATTGTGGCGGGACACAAGCCGTTCGTTATCATGATTCCTCCGCCCAATGTGACGGGCATGCTCACGATGGGCCATGTCTTAAATAATACACTTCAGGATATTCTGATCCGCTGGCATCGGATGATGCGCGAGGACACGCTGTGGCTGCCGGGAACAGACCACGCCGGCATTGCGACCCAGATTAAGGTCGAAGCGATGTTGCACGCCGAGGGAGGAAAGACGCGGTATGACCTCGGCCGCGAGGCCCTCCTGGAGCGCATCTGGAAATGGAGGGACGAGTACGGCGGTATCATCCTGCAGCAATTGCGCAAGATCGGGGCGTCCTGCGACTGGTCGCGCGAGCGATTCACGATGGACGAGGGGATGTCTCGTGCCGTGCGCGAGATATTTGTGCGCCTGTATCGGAAGGGTCTGATCTACCGCGGCAAGCGCATCGTCAACTGGGATCCCGAATCGCAAACCGCTCTCTCCGATGAGCAGGTGCAATACCGTGATGTTGATTCCTTTCTGTGGTATCAGCGTTATCCGTTGGCGGACGGGGATGGCCATGTTACCGTGGCAACGACCCGACCGGAGACGATGCTGGGAGATACGGCGGTTGCCGTGAATTCACGCGACAAGCGCTACGGCGCGTATGTGGGCAAGAAGTTGCGACTACCTCTATGCGACCGTGAAATTCCTGTCATTGCCGACGACCTCGTGGATCCTGAGTTCGGCACGGGAGCCGTCAAGGTGACTCCCGCGCACGACCCGAACGACTTTGACATCGGAGAGCGTCATGGTCTGGAATTCGTGAGCGTCATCGGCAAGGACGGACGGATGACGGACGAGGCGCCGGCGAAGTATCGCGGCATGACGCGTGAAGAATGTCGCAAAGCGGTCGTGGAGGATTTGAAAGCTCAGGGTTTCCTTGAGAAGACCGAGCCGTATCGCCACGCGGTCGGACATAACGAGCGGACGGGCACGGTGATTGAGCCGCTCCTTTCCGAGCAGTGGTTCGTGAAGATGAAACCTCTGGCCAAGGGAGCGATTGACGCCGTGCGGAGTGGCAAGGTGCGTTTCCATCCGGCGCACTGGGATAAGACCTATTATCACTGGCTCGAGAATGTGCGGGATTGGTGCATCTCGCGGCAAATCTGGTGGGGGCATCGGATTCCGATCTGGTATTGCCGGGATTGCGGCGAAGTGATTGTGGAGACGGATACGCCGAAGAAATGCGTGAAGTGCCGTTCGACGAAGCTTGAACAGGATCCGGATGTGCTTGACACTTGGTTCAGTTCGTGGCTCTGGCCTTTTTCCACGCTGGGCTGGCCGGATGATACCGAAGACCTTCGTCACTTTTTTCCGACGAATGTGCTGATCACCGGTCCGGATATTATTTTTCTCTGGGTCGCGCGGATGATCATGTCGTCGCTGGAAGTGATGGGCGATGTCCCGTTTCACGATGTGTATTTCACGGGGATGGTGCGGGATCAGCGCGGACGCAAACTGTCGAAGTCGCTCGGCAATTCGCCCGATCCGCTTAATGTTGTGGCTGAGTACGGCGCGGACGCCGTGCGGTTCACGATGGTGTCGCTCACGCCGCGCGGTGGTGATTTGCTCTATGATAATGCGCTGTGCGCTACCGGTCGCAATTTTGCCAACAAAATCTGGAACGCCACACGGTTCATGCTGATGAATGTGGAGGAGGCGGATGACATCCATTTCGCTCCAATCGAGACTTGGGACAAGCCGCCGCGAGACCTTGTGGACCGCTGGATTGTCTCGGTGTTCTTCTCGACGGCGGAGGCAGTGAACTGTGCTCTCGAAGAATTCCGTTTCGGCGATGCGGTCAAGACGGTCTATGCGTTCTTCTGGTCACAGCAGTGTGATTGGTACATTGAGCTTGTCAAGACTCGCCTCGCTCACGCTTCCTCCGGGGAGAAAGCAGAGATTCTCTCGACGGCACTGGCGGTTCTGGACGGGTCGCTGCGAATGCTCCATCCATTCATGCCGTTCATCACGGAGGAAATCTGGCAGACACTGCGCAGCCTTTCCGAAAAGGCGTGGCCGTCGGAGTATCGAGCGGAGACGATTATGCATGTTCCGTATCCGC
>CAZJAD010000024.1:0-24887 GCA_964543855.1 uncultured Alphaproteobacteria bacterium | reverse complement strand
TTCATTTCGGCAGCGATACGCTCAACGATTCTCCCTTCGTCTCCTGAAACAGAAGGAATTGCGATGAGGTCAGCCAGAAACCGCGCACAGGCATCCTGTTGAGTCTCCGCCCACTTTTTCACACGCCGAGAGTCAAACATCAATAATTTCCCATCGGCTTTGGTAGCGATCGAGCTCTGCAATGGTGTAATCATCCATAGGATGATGGCGCTCCGGAACAGAAAAATCCTTCTTCGTACCACACAGCGGCGTCGAGAAATAGCGCTGGCCATTATCGTTGATCATCGTGACGATGCGCTTCATTTCCGGGTGACGCTTAGACAACTCGATTGCCGCCAAGACATTCGATCCGGATGAAATGCCACAAAAAATCCCTTCTTCACGCGCTAATCGCTGCGCCATCGTCACAGCATCCTTGGTTGTCGTGGTGATGATGCCGTCCAAGAGACTCACATCCAGATCGCGCGGCACGAAGCCGTCGCCGATACCTTCAATCCCGTGCGGCCCCCACTCTCTCTGGGACAACAGCGGACACTCGGCCGGCTCGATCGCATACAACTTGACATCAGGTTCGCGTTCCCGCACATAGCGACCGACACCAGTGATCGTGCCGCCGGTTCCTTGAGTGGCAATGAAACACTCAACTTGCCCCTCACACTGTTCCCAGATTTCCGGACCGGTCGTGAGGTAATGCGCCTCGACATTATCCGGATTCGAAAACTGCCCGGGCTCCCAATATTTGTTCGGTTCCGCCTCACGCATCTGGCGCACGCGTTCGAGAGCCAGATCCACATCCGATTCGCCTCCAGGCGTTTCGACAAGACTGGCTCCGTACGCGAGATCCGTCTTCTTACGCTCGTCACTCATGCCTGTGGGCATCACGATGATGCAGGGATACCCGAGAACTGCCGCCACAAACGTGCAGCTTATGCCGGCGTTCCCGGTCGAACACTCGAGCACAGTCATACCGGGCCGAAGGTCTCCTCTCTCGATCGCTCGCTTGAACATGTTGTAATAGATCCGGTCCTTGAGACTGCCGGAAGGGTTGAAATAGTCGAGCTTCACGAGGATTTCGGCCTTCACGCATTCCGCTTCCGGAATCCTCCGGAGCCGCAGCATCGGAGACCAACCAATGGTATCGAATATCGAATCTGCGATTTGTCTGTTCCGTGACCAATCCACAGAGCATACTCCTTTATTCACCTGCGTGGAACAGGAAATTCGTATTCTGAATCTTCAATGAGGCCCACATCCCGTCTGAATGCACTCTGAACGAGTCGCACTGCGATGTCAACTACACATCAAGAGAGTCGAGCGCTCTTTCCACCGCCGTGATTGTCGGTGGCACTGCCTGTGGCGCGGGTGGCGCGGCAGAGAGTGCCGCTTTCACATCTTTGAGGCCGTGGCCTGTAACGAGCACAAGCGCGGACTCATTTTCGCTCACGAGCCCCCGTTCCTTTGATTTGATCAAACCCGCCATGGCGGCAGCACCTGCTGGTTCTGAGAAGATTCCGGCAGCACGAGCCAGAAGTGCCATGGCACGGCGAATCGCGTCGTCCGAGACCGCGACCCACGCTCCAGCCGTTTCTTTGACCGCTCGCAACGCTTTCACCTGATCTCGCGGATGACCAACCCGGATGGAATCGGCAAAGGTCGAAACAGGTGCCCTCACGGGCAATGGAGTGGCACGCTCGGCCGCTTCGACCAGAAGCGCCGCACCTTCTGCTTGAACGCCGAAGAGCCTGGGCATTTTCTGGATGAATCCCGCCACCTTGAGATCTGCAAGTCCCTGATGGACTGCGCCGAGAATGCACCCGTCACCCACCGGCACGAAGACGACATCAGGCTCTTTGCCTTCCATTTGATTCACCGCTTCGAGAATCACCGTCTTCTTTCCCTCCGTGAGGAAAGGATTCGTGGCGGTGTTTCGCGAGTACCAACCGCGCTTCTGGCAGATTTCGGCGCAAAGGTCAAAAGCATCGTCGTAGGTACCCTGAATGCGGACGATGCGCGCTCCATGCAGAAGAAGCTGGGCAAGCTTCGCCTCGGGCGCTGCCTCGGGCACGAAGAGTGCAACGCGCACCCCGCTCGCAGCGGCCAGAGCAGCCAGCGACGAAGCGGCATTACCCGTCGATGCCGCAGCCACAACCTCGGCTCTCAAGGCAATCGCATGAGCCAGAGCAACCGTAGAGGCCCGGTCTTTGAGAGAACCGGAGGGATTGAGTGTGTCATCCTTGAGCCACACGCGACGAATGCCGACCTCGGCAGCAAGGGTCTCTGCCAGGAGAAGCGGCGTAGCTCCCACGCGCAAACGCCGAACACGCTCAGGTGGCTCGATGGGCAGAAAATCTCTGCAATCCCATAGGTCTTTCATCACCGGCCCGGCAGGCAACTGAGGAGGCAGGTCTCGGAAATCATAGACGAGGTCGAGAGTGCCAAGAAGCGGGCCACAGACCGGGCAGGTGAAAGGGAAGCTTCCCGGCGGCCATTCCTGACCACACCCAACACACTTCGCTCCCTTGAGGCGCGGATTATACGATACGGGAGACACGAAAACCTCGCAGTGAACGCTGCTGCCATACATCCGGAAAGATGCGTCGAGCCTGTGCTGCCCACTCCTCCGGTTGAAAACCCATCGGCGCGCCGTGGCGCAGCCGCACTTTCCCAGCCACAATCACATCTCTCGCAGGCACTGATCCAAAGCCGAACAGATAGTGGTCGAGAATATTCGAGGCGTCAATGGGAGTAGTCGAGCGGTAAGGAATGATGGCGATGTCGGCAGCCGCCCGAGGTTGAATCACACCCAAGGTTGTCCCAAGGTGCCGCCCTGCGATTCCGGGATTATTCACGAACAGAATCTGATTCAGAAGTTCCCACCCAAAAACCGGATCCCTTGCTTGTGTGGCGAAGGTGCCCAGTGCCGTTTGTGCCTCACTGCACAAACTGGCTCCGAACCCATCGTTGCCAAGCGCCAGACGCACTCCAGACCGTGAGAGATTCAGAACATCCGGCAAACCCACGGCATTGCTCAAGTTCGAGCGCGGGTTCAAGACGATTGTGGCTCCCGACTCGGCGAGTAGCTCACACTCGGCCTGGCGCAGATCTATGCCGTGAGCGAAGAGTGATTTCTCGTTCAGAAAACCCAAATGAGCCCAGCGACGCACGGGAGAACCTCTCGACAACCGCCGGTCTGTAGGCCCCTCGCAAAGATGCGAATGCACGCCAACACCAAGCTCTTCAGCCAGCGCCGCCACATGTTCTACAACCTTCTCCGAAAGGGTGAACGACGCGTGCAGCCCTATCAAGGGCGCCAGATGAAATCGCGGAGCAAGATCGCGGATGTAACGAACATTCTCTTCGATCGCTGCATCTGCGGCCTTCGCACCACAGCGAGATGAAATCTCGAAGCAGGTTCCACCGCGGAGTCCCACCTCGTCGAAAGCCGACGCGATCTCGGCCAGACTGCCTTCGATAGCACCATAGCTCGCATGATGGTCAAAGGCGCACGTTACGCCCGCGCGAAGAAGCTCCCACAAATACAGACGAGCGGCCAAGCGAACAGCGGGAAGCGTCAGAGCTCGGTCGAGCGGCCACCATACTCGACGCAACACATCGAGAAATGTCCGCGGCGGCTTTCCCAAAGACGGCATGCCACGCGCTGGAAGCCCATAGCAGTGCGTATGCAGAAGGACCTGACCGGGGAAAACAACGCAGCCGGAAGCGTCGATCGTCTCCTGGCCAGCCGGATGTGCCTCCCCTTCATCCGCTTCCACGCGTGTGATTCGGTCGCCCTCGATAAGCACGCGTCCCGGAGTCCAGATCTGCGGTTTCTCCCCCAGTGAGATAACGATGCCGTGTCGAATCCAGATGGCCATATTATTTTATGCGAAAGCGATAATGTACATCAGATCCGTCGAGCCCGAAGCGGCCAAACTCGCGAGTCGGGCGTATTCAATATCGCCAAAAAGTTTCATCTTTTCAAGAGCACGAAAGGGCGGCGACTGCCGCCCCCTGTTTTCCCAAATTAAGCCCTTCGTGCCGGGCCAAAGTTTGCCTGTCGGAATCACGAAGGCATCGATTCGCAGGACGCGCTGGTGCGCGTCTTACTTACCAGGTGTTGCTCCGCCGTGATCACCGATGATGAGCCACTTGTTATCCTGCTTGACCCAGGTTTCAGTCCAGCGGCCTGAATCGGTCTTCTCTCCATCCTTCTCGGCCTTCGTGACTACGGTGAAATAGTAATGCACGACGGCAAAATTGCCGTGCACGGTAATCGCAACAGGCCGAAGATCGTAGAATACGACTTGCCTCTTGGGAAGGAAATAGGTGACCCATTTCTGGACTGTCTCCACACCCGATGGCAAAGGTGCGTCGTAGTGCCAGCCCATGTAATCCGGGTGGTAGCACTTTAGAGCTCCCTCCAGATCTCCCTTCGTATAGGCTTCCCAGGCTTTTTCGACCGCTGCCCAGACCTCCTTCTGCGAAGCGTCCCACGGCTGCGCGAGTGCCATTGTAGAAGCGCCCAGACAAAGCGTGAGCATCAGCCCAACTGAGATTACAATCACTGATTTCTGCATGACGGTTTCCTCCTTTGTCCCGAACACCAGATACTGATTGTAACTATGAATGCCTCTGTGCGAGATGTGTTTGCGGTGAGTATGATGTCGACAGGGTTAATTAGGCAGAAATGTTGTCGAAATAGTGTTCGTCAACAAGTACTGCGCGTGCCTTCGATCCGTCGAAAGGTCCGACAATACCCGCCTGCTCAAGCTGGTCAATCAGGCGAGCCGCCCGGCTGTAGCCTACCTTGAGTCGTCGCTGAATGATCGAAACCGAGCCCTGGCCGGTGCGCACGACAATCTTCGCCGCATCGAGAAACAGCGGGTCACGCCCACCCTCGGCCAGGCTCAATTCGGGGCTCTCGGCCTCCGGCTCCAAGGGCAGCGTCAACTTGCCGGGAGGCGTCGGCTGCTTGCGGATGTGTGCGATGAGACGGTCGATTTCACCACGGGTTACAAGTGCTCCCTGAAGCCGCACCGGATTGGGTTCGCCTGAATGCTGGAAAAGCATGTCACCTCGACCCAAAAGAGTCTCCGCACCGTTGGTGTCCAGAATCGTGCGCGAGTCGACCTTCATCGCCACTCGGAAAGCGATGCGCGCTGGAAAATTGGCCTTGATAACACCCGTGATGACATCAACCGACGGCCTCTGAGTTGCCAAAACAAGATGAATGCCTACCGCTCTGGCAAGCTGTGCCAGGCGAGCGATAGGCTCCTCCACTTCCTTGGCCGCCATGATCATCAGGTCGGCCAGCTCATCGATCACAATGACAAGATAGGGTAGCCGCTGATCTTCTTTTCGACCACCCCGCAGCACTTCTTCATTGTATTCATCAATGTGGCGCGATCCCTTCTCCGCCAGAAGATCGTAGCGGCGTTCCATTTCGACCAAGACACTGCGCAGCGCTTTGACCGCTTCATCGGGGCGTGTCAGAACATATTCGCTGAGATCCGGGCGATGCGTCACATGGTGATTGCGAAGCTCGTTGTACGGCGCCAGCTCAAGCTTCTTCGGATCAATCAGAACAAACTGAACCTCGCTCGGCGTGGCACGCAACAGGACGGACGCAACCAGCGTATTGACGCAGACTGACTTGCCCGAACCGGTCGTGCCAGCGATGAGCAGGTGAGGCATGTTGGCCAAATCGGCGATGAAAACCTCCCCAGAGGCCGTGCGCCCAAGGGCCAATGTCAATTTTGAGGTAGATTGCTGAAAGGTATCGGATTCGATGATTTCTCTGAAAGTCACTGTCGCAGGCTTCGGATTGGCGATCTCGATTCCGACGGCCGCCTCACCAGGAATCGGCGCCAAAATGCGAAGACCACGCGCACGCAGGGCCAATGCCAGATCGTCCGCAAGAGCCTCAATGCGACTGACCTTCACACCCGCTGCAGGCTCCAAATCATAGCGCGTAATCACCGGCCCGGGATGAACTCGCGCCACTCGGGCCGAAACGCCGAACTGCGCCAAGCTCTCCTCCAAGAGCCGCGCGTTTTCGTCGATCTCTTGTGCTGTAATGGTCGTGGCGTTTTCGGAGTCGGGAAGATTGAAAAGCTCAATGGACGGGAATATGTAACCGGAATCACTCGCATCTTGAGCCTTGGGAGGTGCTTCGGACTTCGTGACAACGGGCTTGGGTCGCGGGGCTTCCTTCTTCTCAGCCTTAGTGACTGCGAGATCCTTGTTCCGTCGGCTCTTCCGTTCTCTCGAACGCGTGCCCTTTGGAATCGGGATACGGAGGTTCGCCACTCGTTCACTCGCTTTGTCAACTCCGCTCTGGAACCAACCCGCGAAACGCGCGACGGAAAGCAGAAGGCCCGCCAGCAGGATCACGACAAGGGCGATCGTCAGCCCCGTGATGCCAAGCCAATAGGTTCCGATTTCTGTCAGCCAGAGGCCGAAGAGACCCGCAATGTCGCTGTAGTCCGCTTGAACCCAACCCGGCCAGAGCGAACAAGCCAACCCCAAGGCCCAGCAAATCCAGAGTGCCGACAGAAAGACCCAGAACGAGAGCCAGAGTGGACGCTGCCAATCCCCGCGCCGCAGCAGCGTCCATGCCCAAATCGCCAATAGAGCAACAAAACCAAACGCTGCCCATCGGCCGACCAGCATCGGTCCGAGACCCCAGGCAATGACGGCTCCAATACCGCCAATCCAATTCGAAATCGGACGATCAAGCGCCCCCATCGGCCAATCCGCCGAATCATAGCTTACCAGAGCCAGAAAGGTGATCAGCGCCAAAGCCGCCAGGAAAAGCCCGGTGACCAGCGGCGCCGGATTGTGCCTATCCGGCACCAGGACTGCCTTTCCCGCAGTCGAACGCGCAGATGATTTCATAGCCATCTACAAGGATTTTCCTTCACACAACAATCCGTTTCGTACCTCTATCTGCGGAATTACTGGAGAACAATTATCAGCTCACGATTCGCGTCTCTCATCCTTCAAATACTCTTCATCCCAGATACCGCGCGACAATTCATCTATATCCCGACCGTACTGTACCATCTGTTCGTGGTAACCGGAATCGGAAAATGCCTTGGCGGAATCTTCGTCAATGGGTTTGGCCCCGGCTTCAGCAACGATCTCGCACATCTGCCCATGATGATCCCGAATGGGACACGGAGCGAGGAGGTTGCCCGCCTCAGCGGCGGGGCGATTCAGGAAATAGTCCTTTTGCCAGCACCTGATCTTCTCAAAAAACGGAGAGAAAAGCACAGTGTTCAGATCGCCGCCACTGGCGAACACATCCTCTACGTTGTGGACGGAAAAGGGATTGAAGGCACAAGGAGCCACATTGCCATTCCAGTCAATATAGAAGAAACCGCCACCGATACCGCCACCTGCGGCAATGCAGCCGCTGGAGGCCGTGCCGCAGTTCCAGAAGTCGACGATGAAGTATTGGTGCTCGCGGATCAGCTCCCAGGTGCGCTGCCACATCGCCACGCGCTGTTGCGGTGTGACCATCATTTCCGGATCGTAGCCACGCCCTATCGGCATATATTGGAAAATCCATTCGTAGAGAGCCCCTCGCCGTTCAAAGAAAAAGTCGATGAATTCATCGTCCAGGATTCTCTCCCCATTGCTGCGCATGGCCGTCGCGGACACCCCAAAAGGCACACCTGCTTGACGCAGGTTCTGAATGGCCTCGAGGATCATGGCAAAACATCCCTTCCCACGGCGAGCGTCCGTTTCTGCTTCCAAACCTTCCACCGATATCGCCGGTGTCACATTGCCCAGCTCGCCCAGTCTGTCGGCGACACTACGCGTGATTAGGGTGCCATTCGTATAGACCAGAAAGTACTGATCGGAAAACTCCTCAAAGATATCGAGAAGCGTCTTACCCTCACTCTTGTAGACAAAAGGCTCGCCTCCAGAAATGACCGTGAAATGGCTGCCCCAAAGGTCTTGCTTTTGGCGCAGAATCTCGCGGACGATCCCATACGGCAATGTCTGGTTGGCTAACGGAGCTGACGCAGCGTAGCAGCCGGGACAGGATAGATTACAGCACGCCGTAGGACTCAACACGATAAAAGCCGGAGGGTTCCAGCCGTGTTCTTGCGTGAAGGCTTCGAAGCTTGGATTGGATTTGACGAAGATCCTCCCCAGTAGAGTTTCCATGAGCCGTCGTCGGACTGTGGCCCCAAGAAGACCTCGCTCGATGCCGCGGTCTATCGCCATCATGATCGAAGCAACCATCGCATACTTGTCTTTGCGCACGGCAACGGGAAACTTCAAAGGGTTGTGCTCGACGGTCTGGCAGTAGATTTGCTTCTTGAGAATGTCTCGGAGAAGCACACGAATCGGGCGAATCGATACACCGAGTCCCAAGACTTGAACGCCAAATAAGGATGGCGAGAGAGTTGCAAGACACATGATCCACCTCCTGAATTTAGAGCCCGCTAATCATGGTCCCTGTCATCGAAGATACCACCGGGACGGCAGTATCTCCGGCACCCTCGTTCACCGAAGCGGCATCAGTCGATCGCGATAGCCAGTCTAACCAATTGGAATTGCTCGGGCCGCAGAAGAGTCAACTTGGCAGAACCCCGATCCGGGGCGATGTCGACTCGATAATCTGTGTCTTCAAGAAAATAACGCGGGAACAGGACAACCTTGGATATCTTCGAGACACCCGCATCTGCCGCCGAAAAAGAAATCTCCTGAGTCTGCCGCAGGTCGATCGACCTTATATTCTCCATCTTGTCCAGATCCTCGACCCTCCATTTCCCCAGCGTGGGCTTATGCAAAACTCCTTGCTTCTTGAAAGTCGAGAACGAAGCCACTTGATGGACAACCGAGTTGAGTTGGCTGGCGAGATCCGCATTCTGCTCCGCCATCTGGGCGATTTGCGCCAGCGCTTTGGCGCGTTCCGCCTCCAGTTTCTCCAGCTGCGCTGCCAGCTCAGTGCGGTGCACCTCAAGGTCGGCAACCTGTTCCTGAGCTCGGTCGCGTGCTTCACTCAGGGTTCGGCGTTCCTGATCAATCTTGCGCTTGGAGATGCGCATAAGCTCATTGGGGCTGATCTTCGCCGAGCCCTGGGTTACAAATGTGCCGAACACACCTTCGCCCCAATAATTCCAAATCTCAAAACCCGGTAACATCTCCGGAAAAAGCGCCTCGCGCTCGATGTGCCTTAAGGCTTCCTCTTCGCTCAGGCCGACATCCTCTGTCAGGAAATTCATCGCCACCTGGAAATGGGTCTCCCCTTTCTGGATGACATAGGGTGGTCGCAGCCGTGCGCGGATTTCCTGCATTTCTTGACTGAGCTGCGTCATTTCTTGGTCGAGGTCTATCACTTCCTGCAGGATGCCACGATAGGAGAGGTCTTTCTCCTGAGCGATCCGCCGAGCCATGAGCTCAGCCTGCTCTGGCGTCAGGCCGAATCGACCCAGGCCGGTCGTGTCAATGGCAGCCGTCGGCCGATCTTCGTTGTATCGCCGCACCAGATTGCGAATCCGATCCTCTCGAGAAGCGATCTGTGTGTTCAACTTGTCGATCTTCACGACGAGCTGCTGGAAGTCCTGCACGGCCTCCGGCGCGCGCCGCGACAAGAAGTGGAGAAGGAGTACCACAATGATCAGAACCACGACAATTACCGCCACGATGGCGGCTACGGAACCGCGTTGCTTGGACCGACTTATGAGATTCATGTTTGTCCTCCCGATTTATAAGATGCTCGGCCACCTCCTATGGGGCCAGGATGAACCAATATGTAGTGGACAGTATTCCTGCAAAAGGTGCTTGCGCGAAAAGTACTCGGTGTAGACCCGGGGACAACCTTCGCGGGCCAGCTTTCCGCTTTCAGCGCATACCTCGGCCCTCGCAACTCCATCCGGCGCAACAAACCCCTCCTCAGGATAGCCCATCGTATCGTAGGCCAGCGTTATGAACCGCGCCCAGATAGGCAGAGCGGCGTGAGCTCCCTCCTGGTCCTCGCCAAGAGTTTTGGATGGATCATCAAGACCAACCCAAACCGCGGCTGCAAGATGCGGTGTGAATCCGACAAACCAGGCATCCGTGTAATCATCCGTCGTGCCTGTCTTCCCTGCCGCAGCATGTGCGAAATGGAATTTCGACCGCAAGCTCACACCGGTTCCCCCCGGTTCGGTCACAGATTCCAAGAGGCTCGTGACCAGAAAGGCGGTCTCTTCGGAAAGCACAACCGATCTCTGCGGCGAATACTCCGCGATGACCTGCCCGAATTCGTCAAGGATGCGGGTAATATACATCGGCTCGGCACGCACACCCCGAGCTTGAAAGACGCCAAAACAGGACACCAGTTCGAGCGGGATGACGCCTGATGTCCCCAGTGCCAGGGCATCCACAGCATCAATGTGCGTTCGGATCCCCAACCGCCGACCCATGGCAACGACAGCCTGTGGAGTTGTGTAATCACGCAACAGCCGAATGCTGACGAGATTCAGAGACCTCTGCAACGCCTCACGAAGGCTCGCATCTCCGCCGACTGACGAATCGAAATTCTGTGGAGCCCAGATATCTCCATTCGGGAGTTCCACAATCACTTCCTCGTTGGGCACTCGAAGAGAGAGCGGCAGTCCCCTGTCAACAAGGTCAGCGTACAGGATGGGTTTGAACGCCGAACCCGGCTGGCGAATGGCCTGGGTGGCCCGATTGAACTTCGTGCGCTCAAAGTCCCGTCCCCCGATCATGGCCAGAATGCCGCCTGTGCTGGGGTCAATCGCCACAAAGGCCACTTGAACTTCAAATTCCGCCCGAAAAAGCGAATCGACGAGAGTTTCATCGCGCGCAAGGTGTCGCAGCTCAGCTGATGTTGCGTCCGGGTAGAGTTGGCGGAGCAATCCGAACAGCTCGGAGCGAGGATGTTCTTTGTTGACTTCCTCCTGGAGTGTCGGCATCCACTCGGCCACCGCCTGTTCCGCGCACGCCTGAAGCCGCGCATCCAAGGTTGTTTCAATCGTCAGCCCATCGTGATAGGGATCAACGCCAAGTGCCTGTGCCCGACGCCCCAGAATCTGGCGCACATTCTCGGTGAAGTAGGGTGCGATCCCCTCTCCTGCTTCCTCCATGACCGGAGGACTCAGATCAAGATCAGTCTCGACCGCCCCCCGATAATCTGCTTCGGTGATGGCTCCCAGCTTCCACATGCGCCACAGCACGAGATTGCGCCGATCACGCGCTCTCTCAGGATAACGCAAGGGATCATAGCCCGACGGAGAACGAGGCAGGCCGGCGATGAGTGCCGCTTGTGGCAGCGTCAACTCAGCCGGGCTGCAGGAGAAAAAAGTCTTTGCTGCCGCGCCAATACCGTAGGCTCCATGCCCGAAGTAGCTCTGCGTCAGATACATCTCCAGGATTTCATCCTTCGAGTACCGGCGTTCGATTTGGATAGCCGTGAGTTGCTCGCGGAGCTTCCTTACGATGGTACGTTCCTGGGTGAAATATAGCGTCCGAGCCAATTGCTGAGTGATGGTCGAAGCTCCCCGAGGGCGAAACCGGAGTAGCACGACATCTTTGACCAACGCCGCGGCCAAGGCGTCGGGGCGAATGCCCCAGTGGTCATAGAACTTATGGTCCTCTATCGCCAGCAGCGCCGTTGTCATGGCCGGAGAAATTCTGGAAAGCGGCACATAGAAGCGGCGCTGTGTGTACAGTGCTTTGATGATTGTTCCGTTGCGGTCAAGAATGCGGGTGCTGAGCTTCGGGTCGTAGTTCTCCAGTTGTTCCAGCGAAGGCATCCCACGGACTAACAACCGGTAGAAGCGAAGGCCTCCAACGAGGACAAACAGTCCGACAACCAGCAGGAGAGCACCAAGCCACCACCTATGTCTCTCACCCACGCTCATTTTAATTCCTTGACCGGTTGTTCATCAGCATCCCAGTACCGCAATGCGAGCCGTTCCCCGTCATGAATGCCGTAAGAGAAATGCTGGATCCAGTCCCCAAGATTGATGTAATCCCCCTCCGGGAACTCGACCTGCCGAGGATGATGGCTGTGCCCCATCACAACACCGTGAAATCCCCGGGAGAATCGGCCCCGAGCGAAGGCTTCGTACTCGTCCTCGTCGACTTCGCGGTAGCGGCCCGCGGTCCGGCTCCGGCGGCTGGTCGTACGCGCCAAGAACATTCCGAGATCAGGATGCAGCCAGGAGAAGAATCGTTGATTCAGGCCGCTGCGCAGCACCCGCTTCCAGAATCGATAACCCCCGTCGTGAGGAAGGATGCCGTCGCCGTGGTAGACATAGATCCTCTGCTCCCCAATCTCAAACTCGGCGTCATCTTCGTAGACGACGGCCCCGATTTCTTCCTCCAGAAAACCTTGTAGACGAAAATCGTGATTGCCGGGCAGGTAGTGGAGTTGGATTCCCGCAGCGGTCAGACCGCGCAGACGGCACAGAAGGCCGAAAGGAGCCTTGGGAATGACGGCATGCCATTCATACCAGAAATCGAAGATGTCCCCCACGAGAACCAGTGCTTTAGCCTTGGCCTCCACCTCTCGGAGAAACGCCTCCAGCTTCTGGAGTTTCGCCGCCTCGTCAGGCGCGGCGGCCTCACCCAGGTGCAGATCCGCAAGAAAATATACGGGCGCCTCAAGCCGGACCAAGGGTTAGCTCCGAAAATGCTATGGACTTGTTAATATACCGACTTTCATAGCCAAATGCAATGACTTTCGCAGTGTAGCTCGGTCAAGCCATGTTTTTGCTTGACAAAGAAAGAGGGATAGATTACCTTATGGAGTGAACTGTGCTGAGAAAAACATCGCCGAAAGCCAAAGCTGACCGAATCCTACCCCCTTGTATAACAGTTTGTTACGCTGCTAGCATGGATTCAGCGCTTCCGACCCGTTGCTGTTTTACGCTCTGCACGAGCCTTTCGTTTCGCACTCGTGAGCACGGAGTCAGGCCAATTTTCTGAGAATCAATGACTACGCGCCGTTGGCACATCTTCTGGGTCTCTTACAGGCGGCCGATCATCGTCTGGTCAACGATCGTCGCCATGATAACGGTGGGTCTGCTGCTTCATGTTCAAGGACGAGTGATTGCCATCGTCGTCACGGTCTTTGGACTGCTGACCCAGGCCTTTACCGGACTTCTGGCCTTGGTTGCCCTGATTCCATGGATCGGACCCCTGATCGTTAAGGCGCTTTCGATACCGCTGATTTGGCTGATGAACGCGCTGGGTTATTTCTCGGCCGTCGTCCTGATCAAGCGGGGCTATTCACGAGATGTCCTGACTACACGAGTCGTAACCGTGGCCCTCATTGTGGGGATTGTCATAGGCTACATCCTGGGGAAGGTGATTTAGGTGCAGCGGGATAGGGGAGGAAACAGGGGGTCAGGCAGGGTGAAAGTGGACTTGACTCTCTATGATGGATTTATTATCTTATTATGATATGGCAGATAGTACCAGCTGCGGGCGAACCGGTAGGCTGGAGTCTTTTCAATCTAAGCTTCTGGGAGGTTACAGATGAGGCGTTGCGTGACACTGGGGCTGCTACTTCTGATTGTAGGCGCCACGATTGCTCTGGCAGGTGAGCCCTGCACGACTGTAGAAACCCAAAACAACACCGTCTTGCCGGCGACGGGTGTAAAACCCGCGGCCAAGGCGGGGCACCTTGATGAGGTCATCTTTATCGAAGACTGGGAGAGCGGGTTGAATGGTTGGACATCCGTCGACCTGACCGCAGTTCCTGGCTCCTGGCACATTGACACTTGGATGGCTTATGGCGGCTCAGGCATGTCCTGGTGCATGGGCCAGAATCCAGTTTCCTGCGATACCGTGGGTTATATCAATGACTGGTACATGGTTCTGAATTCACCCTCCATCACCTTGCCGGCGGGAAGTTGCTCTCTGACCTTTCAGAGCCGCATCGCGTGCGAATTGCCTGTCGGAGCCGAGCCGCCGTATAACGGCTGGGACGGCTGCAACTTGAGGATCTCGACCGACGATGGAACAACCTGGACCGTTATCACGAATGACTATCTTGATCCCGACTACGACCGAAGCAGCTTGTATAGCTTCGGCTTCCAGCACGGCGAGGATCCGAATATTCCCGGCTGGTGTGGTCAGCACTATGACTGGTTCCTGCAGACGGTTGACCTGACCCCCTGGGCGGGACAGACCGTCCGGCTGCGTTGGGCGTTCGCATCTGACCCAGCTTGGGACACTTGCGACGGGGCCGGGCAACGGTGGGCCTTTGGCTGGCAGGTGGACGAGATCCGCGTTTTCTCCGGCAGCAATACGGTCTTCTCCAATGACGGCGACGATGATACCGATTGGATTAGTAGCACGAACCGACCTATCGGTGGGGATCTCTGGCGCGTGGCGGACGAAGTCCTGAATCCACCCGCTCCGCCGCCTTCAGGCACACATTACCTGGCGTGCAATGATCCAGTCAACTATGTGTACAATGACGACATGAATGACGAAATCGTGTCGCCGTACATCGATCTGACGGAATTGGATTTTGGCACCGTTTTCGTGGACTTCATGATCACGGGGCTCCTCGGCAGTGACCCGGATAACTTCCCCGACTGTGATTTCTGGCACTGGGAAGTCACCGGTGACAGCGGTTCCACTTGGTGTTTTGCCTCCAACCCAACCTGCGACCCGGACGGCTTCAATTACGTGCACCCGGATGCACCTGAGCTCGGGTGGTACCTCTACAGTGAAGCGTACATGTCGGGTTTCGACATCTCGTCCTACATCGGTTCCGTGGTTCAGATCAAGGTCGTCATGGAGTCGAATTCTGACGGCTTGACCGGTGTTGGCCCCTGCTTCGATAACATCACTTTGACCTACGAATCCGGATTTCCAAATGACATGTCCTGTTACACCTATCAGATCTGCTTCCCAACGACCGAGGGGCGTGTGGGCTACGGAACGGCGTACTTCGTGAATGCGGGTTCCCAGGACCAGACCGGAGTCGCGGCATGGTGGAAAGAAGAGGGCACTTCGCAGCACCGTTTCCTCCCGAATATCGACCTGGCATCCGGCGAGACGGACACGCGGTCCATGACTTGGACACCGGGAGCTGCCGGTCTGACAACCGTTCTGGCGTGGTCATACCTGGGTGTCGATGAGAATCTGGAGAATGACACCAGCTATTGCCGCGACATTGACGTGCGGGGCGCAGACGAGGACTTGGAGCTGGGTTATGACAATCGCACCACTCAGTGGGCTTTCAACTTGGCCACAGGCGAGGGCGCGATGGTCAGATTCACTCCCGAGGCCGACTCCATTGATCTACCCTTTAACCTGAATATGATTCGGGCGCAGTTTGATGGAAGCCAGAGCGGAACGAAGGATGTTGGTCTGCGCATTTTCCTGGATGACGAAGGAACACCCGGTGAGGCCGTCTTCCGTGGAACGATCCCTGTAACGGAGAGCGAAGTTCTTCCAAACTGGAAAGAAATCATCGTCGATGGAGCTGCCGGAACACACGGCATGACCGGTGACTTCTGGGTCTGGTTCGAACTTGTGGAGCAGACGGCGGATCCGTATCCAAAGATTATCGGCGATGACGCTGAGGATTGGGAGAATCACGATCACTTCTACATCTACCGAGAAGGCGAGGCGCCTGAGGCGAGGCCGTACTTCTACACGATCCGCGCGATGGTGACGGAAGGAACAAGCGATGCCGAGCCGCAGGCATTGGCGCCGATGACCTACAGCCTGAGTCAGAACTACCCGAATCCCTTCAACCCGACAACAGAGATTGCTTACACCATTACTCGCACGGAGAACGTGAGTCTTCGAGTGTTCAATCTGCTGGGTCAAGAGGTCGCGGTGCTGGCGGATGGAGTGAAATCCGCGGGAATGCACAAGGTGCAGTTCAACGGATCAGACTTGGCATCAGGCATTTACATCTATCGATTGGAAACGCCGAACTTCACCGCCGCGCACAAGATGGTCCTTATGAAGTAACCTCGAAACATGAGACAAGAATGCAGCCCCGGTCGGCGAAAGCCGGTCGGGGCTTGCTCTCTCAGCACTATCGAGGACAGATTATCTGCTTGGATCGAGTATGATGATGAACGGGCTCGTGATGCCCCAATTCATAGGCAAGAGGATACCACAGGGCATGAGTCATCTACTTGACTAAAAACGCTAATAGCGCTATATTAAAAAACTTAGTGGTCATTGCAACACGACCTTAGCTTGTGTAAGAGGTTAATAATCATGGAAATTGAACAGCCAAAAGGACGACTTGGCGTTTTGCTGGTAGGACTCGGCGCAGTATCCACCACTTTCATCGCGGGACTGCACATGGTCCGCAAGGGCATTCGCCCTGCGTTTGGCAGTCTAACGCAGATGGGAACGATCCGTCTGGGCATGCGGACGGAAAGCCGGTCCCCATTCATCAAGGATTTCGTTCCACTGGCCAACTTGGATGATCTGGTGATCGGTGCATGGGACATTTTCCCAGACAATGGCTATGAAGCAGCTAAGAAGGCAGGTGTAATCAATCCAGAGGACTTGGAAGTCTGCCGCAAAGACCTCGAATCAACCCTGCCGATGAAAGGTGTCTTCCAGCGAGACTATGTCAAGAAACTGGATGGGACCTACATCAAGGGAGGCAATAGCAAATGGGAATGGGCGGAGAAACTTCGCGAGGAGATTCGAGAGTTCAAGACTCGTGCAAAGGCGAATCGGCTCGTCATGGTGTGGTGTGCCTCCACAGAAGTGTATTTGAAGGAGTCGCCCGTTCACAATTCCATCGAGAGTTTTGAAGCTGGGCTGAAGAGTAACGATCCTCTTATTTCGCCCTCCATGATCTACGCATATGCCGCTCTGATGGAAGGCGTTCCGATTGCAAATGGGGCTCCCAACTTGACCACAGACATCCTCGCTCTCGAGAACTTGGCCGAGGCCAAAGGCTTGCCCATCACCGGCAAGGATTTCAAGACCGGTCAAACACTCATGAAGACCATCCTTGCACCAGGCTTCAAAGCCCGCCTCTTGGGACTCCACGGCTGGTTCTCGACAAACATCCTTGGAAATCGAGACGGCGAAGTACTGGACGACCCGGAGTCATTCAAGACAAAGGAAGAATCGAAACTGGGCGTGCTGGACTTCATCTTGCAGCCGAAGTTGTACCCAGACCTTTACGGAGACCTGTATCACAAAGTCAGGATCAACTACTACCCGCCCCGAGGAGACAACAAGGAAGGCTGGGACAACATTGACATCTTCGGTTGGATGGGTTACCCGATGCAGATCAAGATCGATTTCCTCTGTCGGGATTCCATTCTCGCTGCCCCGATCGTTCTCGATCTGATTCTCTTCCTCGATCTTGCGCAGCGTTCGGGAATGAAGGGCATTCAGGAATGGCTCTCGTTCTACTTTAAGAGCCCGATGCACTCTCGCACGGTCTACCCAGAACATGATCTCTTCATCCAGTTGATGAAGCTGAAAAATACGCTACGCTGGCTCAAGGGTGAAGAGCTGATCACTCATCTTGGCCGCGAATACTACGATTAGGCGATCCCATATCTTAGAGACGTGCGTGTGAAGACTGGAACGATCGACAAGGCCTTGATCATCGCGGCCGGCAGTGGAAGCCGTCTCGAATCGCTGCACCGTAACAAACCAAAATGCCTCCTTGAAATCTCTGGCGAGACCATCCTGACTCGCATCATCAAGTCTTTGAAAGAGTGCGGAATCAGGGAAGTCACCATCGTTACAGGATACGAGGCTGCCCAGATTGAGCGACATCTCGAAAGCTATGACTACGGAATCCAGACGCACACCGTGTTCAACCCGGCGTGGAAAGGTGAGAATGGTCTGTCGGTCTTGGCCGGGCGCGGAGTTCTCGCCGATGGTTCCGCTGCGATTTTAGCCATGAGCGACCATTTGCTGAGCAAGACTGTGCTCGAAGCTGTGCTCACGGCTCCTGTTCCATCTGGTGCAGCGGCCGTAGGCGTAGACCGGCGGATCGACAAGGTGTTTGACCTTGACGATGGCATGAAAGTACAGGTGGACTTCGAAGATGGGATGGGTCATATCCAACAAATGGACAAGAAGCTGATTACCTACAACGGAATTGACTGCGGCCTGTTTCATCTGACTCCGGGTCTGATTGATTCCCTCGAGGCGGGAATCCAAACCGGCAACAGCAGCCTGTCAGGAGGGTGTCGCTATTTGATCGAACGCGGTCGAATGCTCGGAATAAACATCCGCAGCGGTGCGTGGCTGGACATCGATACACCCGCCGCGTTCGAAGAAGCCAAGCGACTCATCGACAACGGACTACTTTAGGACATAAGCGTGGTCAGTCTACGAGAACTACGATCTTACCCGCACCGAATCAATCCCGAAGAGCCACAGAAACCTTACGGAAGGCTTTTCTTTCGCCCGATCTCACTGTATCTAACTTGGGTTTGTGTCAATCTGGGCTTCTCTGCCAACCAAGTCACTTCAGTGCAACTGGTGATTGGGGTTCTTGCCGCGGCCGCCGTGGCCTGCCCCACAGTGAAGATCGGGATTCTGGGCCTGTTTCTGTTCCAGCTCGGTTTCATGCTGGATAACATAGACGGAGAAATCGCCCGATTCCGGAAGCAGGCCTCACTAACCGGGAAATTCCTCGACGAAATCGGCCACCAGACGGTCGTGCCTCTGATGTATCTTGGATTTGGTGTGGGCGACTTCCTGCGCCATGGACACTGGGAGGTTATTGTCTTTGCGGCGTTGGCTGGCCTTTCGTCCCTGCGGATCGACCTGCTGTCCAAGGCGGAAGTCATTCTGAACTTCGCCCACTCTGGCAGCGATTCCAGGTTTGATTACTACAAACGCTTTCCAACTCCACAATCGCCTACGACCTCTGCCGAGAAACATGGTCCAATCGCGAGACTGCGCTATCTGTTTGCCTATCCCGCTACGATGAATACTCTATCCATCCTTTGGCTTTTGGACCGCTTCACTGGAACAGGGACTATTGTTCATGGAAATGCAGGGCTGCTCTATCTGTTGATCGTCGTATACGGCATACTGATTCCCATTCGTCGGACGCTCACCATCTGTTCTGTCGCCACCAGGTCGCGGGTTGAAACAGACTACCTCGAACTCAGGCAGGCCGTCGAGGCACAGGCACTTTCCAAGGAGGTAAGCACGCCCGCCCCAAGACCATAAGCCATGAAGTCGTCCAGAACACCTTTCTTTGCAGGAACGGACCCCCGGACAGCTTCCTACAACAAGCGCCGCTATGACCATACGCTCTGTTTCATCAGGGAACTCCAGAGCCCGGTGCTTGATTGTGGGGAGCGGAGCGTCCTGACTGGCATGATCGAGGATAAGTTTGGCGTGAAGATCGAGAATACAACCGGTGATCTCGACATATCACCGATAAGAGGAAAGTACGACTTCATTTTGGCGTTTGAAATTATCGAACACCTGATGAATCCACTTTGGTTCCTGATTCAGGTTCGACAAGCTCTGAATCCAGATGGCATCCTGTATCTATCCACTCCAATCAATAAACCGAAATGTTTCTGGAGACGCGACCATTTTCATGAATTTGGTGAATACAGACTCGGTGCGTTAATGGACAGGGCCGGATTCAAAATCGTAAGAAAAGAGAGGAAACGCTTCTATCCAATAAATGGACTCCGACCTCTTATTCGCCTTCTGTTCAAGACGGGAACGATATTCTTGGAACTGAAGCATAAATAGCCAGCTCTTGTCCATTAGATTCCGCACGATGTGCACATTTCTCGAACGGATCGACGGAGCTGCATAAGATGATAGGCAGAGTCCCAAATCTCTGCTCTTTTTGTGTTCTCAACTCGAAACATTGCCACCGAGTATGGATACATCCTGGAATCTTGCCAGGCCAAGCGGAATAGTCGCGTGACTCACTCCAAGACACTCATAAGGGTAGACACCATGGTCGTGATCCGATTGAGAGGGCGCCCCGAGTGATTACCTCAGCGGCTGAATTGGGTCGACGAATAAAGGACATAGTCCGACTGCTCACCGGCAGAAGCGAGACGAGCGAACTCAAGACCTATCTTGCCCGAAGCTCCACCGGAACCTTCAGTCTCAAGGTCACCGCCGCTGCTCTGGCCTTTCTGATTAATATCTCGCTGGCTCGCCTGCTGGGTGCCGTGGGCTATGGCGCTTATGCCTACGCCATCGCCTGGGTGCGATTGCTGGTGGTCCCTGCGGTCTTGGGCTTGGACAAGCTGCTCGTGCGCGAAGTCGCCGCTTGCCACGCCCGGTCAATCTGGGGCCTGATGCGCGGGCTCTTGCGCCGGGCAGATCAAGCGGTCTTGATCGCTTCGATTGGCTTTGCCCTGTTGGGCGCTTTCCTCGGCTTTGCATTGGCCGAACGGCTTACGCCACAGATGCTGACCACTCTCTGGATTGCCCTCCTGATCATCCCTTTGCTCGCGTTCACACGCCTTAAACAAGCCGCCTTGCAGGGTCTGCAGAAGGTCGTGCGGGGACTCCTGCCGGAGATGCTGGTCCAGCCTCTGCTATTCCTCGTACTGATTGGCGTGGTTTTTCTTGTAGCTGGGGAGAGACTGAGCCCTCCGCTCGCAGCCGGAATGTATGCCTTGACCGCAGGACTCGCCCTGCTTGTTGGCGGGAGACTGCTGGCCAATGCCCTGCCCAAAGCGGTCAAGGAAGCAACCCCCTCCTATGACATGCGGGCGTGGTCTCGAAGCGCTGTGCCCTTGCTGTTCGTCAGCGGTATGTACATCCTTGGCATCAAAATCAGCACCATCATGCTGGGATCCATGAGCGGTGCGAAAGCCGCGGGCATCTACACGGTGGCCGACCAAGGTGCAGCCCTGATCATGTATGTCCTGTTTGCGGTCAGCGCGCCTCTGGCACCGACCGTGGCCAGCCTCTTTGCCCTGCGCGATATGGAAAGGCTGCAGCGAGTCGTTACGAAGAGTGCCCGGGTGATTTTTCTCATTTCCTTGCCTATTGCCCTTGTCCTGATTGTCTTCGGTCACTGGTTCCTGCTGGTCTTCGGCGAAGACTTCACACGAGGTCATGTGGCTCTCACCCTTCTATGCGTCGCCCAACTCACGACCGCTGCCGTTGGCCCGGTCGGCCTGCTCCTCACGATGACCGGCCACGAGCGCGATGCCGCCAAGGGCGTAGCAATCGGTGCGCTTCTGAATGTTGTTCTGAACGCACTTCTCATTCCCAAGTGGAGCCTGGAGGGAGCGGCTGTTGCTACGGCCGTGAGCACGGCCACCTGGAATCTTCTGTTGGGGGTGTGGGCGTATAAGAAGCTCGGAATAGATCCGACCGCACTGGGTAGATTCCCCCTGCGCAGGAAACCCAAAGAACACACAGCAGACTAAGAACCGCTCAGGCATTCGTTTCGCCTCCTCGCTGATCACCTGCCTGCGGAAACGGACACAAAAAAAGTGGGGCTGCCGGATTGGCAGCCCCACTTTGGTTATCCGATGAATCGCTGAATTACTTCAGCAGAACCATCTTCTTCTGGGCGGTGAAGTCGTTCACCACCAGACGATACACGTAGATACCCGACGGCAGATCATTTGCCGAGAAGGTCGCCGTGTACCGGCCGATTTCCATCCTCTGCGACACCAGTGTCGCGACTTCCTGGCCAAGCAGGTTGTATACCTTCAAGCTCACGAAGCCACCCTCCTTCACCGCGTACGAAATGCTCGTATTCGGGTTGAAGGGGTTCGGGTAGTTCTGCTCAAGGGCATACTCAGTCGGCAGCGGTGCCTCTGGCGTGGCGTCAGCGGTCATGTCATATTCATGAACCGTGCCGTTGATGTCACGCGACAGCAGACGATAGGTGTAGGTGACGCCATTAACCACGCCGCGGTCGGTGTAGTTGTAAGTGGTTTCAGTCGCGTTGTTCTCACTCGCAACCGTGCCAACCGTTGTCCAGTCGCTGGTCGCTGTGCTGCGCTGCACCATGAACTCGGCGTTGTCAGTCTCGCTGGCAGTCGTCCATGTCAGATCCACCTCACGATCACCCGCAACCGCTTCAAGCGATGTCAGCTCAACAGGCAGCGGAACATCGCTCTCAATGTGAAGCGTGATGTCGCCACAGGCCGTGGAGTAGAGCGAAGTGGAAATGTAGTACGTTCCTGCCGGCAGACCCACAACACCGATCACCTCAGGCTCACCGGTGAAGGTGTTATCCGCCGACGCCTCGCAGCTTCCAGTCGGATCATCCGGATCGGTGAACATCATCACCTGATTGTCACCAGGACCTGAAGCGGTAATCGTCATATTACCAACCGCAGTCGTGACGATCTTGTAAACAATGTCCGGACCCGAAGAATAGGTCGAACCACTGCAGCCAGCAGGGTAATCGCCATACTCGTACACCTCTGGCACGCAGTCGAGACCGCAGCAGCTGTTCTCCGTGTTGTCATAGACCCAATTCGTCCCCACGGGAACACCGGGACCAGTGATGATCGGATTCTGGCAGTAATCCTGCGGCACGCACTCCTGCTCGCAGATGACATAGCCGACGTACTCGCCACCCTCAGTGCCACAAGGCACGCCGGTGCCGAACACCTGAGGACCACACCACAGCCAGTAGACACCCGGATCAACGGTGAAGGTCAGACAAGTGGTGTCACACGCGAAGCCCGTGAGGCTGCCCAGAATCGTGTAGTCAATGCAGTCTTCCGAACCCGCATCGATAATGAAGATAAGCGGGTCGAATTCGGCAACCACACACCAGGTCAGATCCCACGTATTGGGTCCGGCAAGCTCAAGGCGGAACCAGTCGGTGTCACGGTAGGCTCCACCCGCGAAGTAGAAGGTTCCGGACGTGGCACAGATGATGTCGTCGCACTGAACATCCTGGAACACATACGGATCACTGTTGCAGCCGCCGTTGTACACGTCGTCGTACTCATCCTCGCAGAACGGCTCGCCCTCAAGATAACCCTCGGGCGGACACTCAACAAAGCACGGCGCGCAGCAAGTGATGTCCAGCTCATACTCGCCACAGTAAGAGGAGCTGTAGGGCTCGATGAGCAGGTAGTAGGTTCCAGCTGTCAGATAGACGCAATCGATCATGGAGAGCAGGGTGCCGCAGCCATCGTCGTCATAGGCGATGTGCGAAGCGCCACAGCACTCGTAATCGAGATAGATGTAGGTATCCCAAACCGGATCCGTGTCGCAGAGCGAGAAGCGGTACTCGGCGTCTTCGAGAATCTGGATCTCCCAGATCTCTTCCTCGCCGGGACGGGTCTGACAGTCATCTCCTGCACCGCAAGTGTTGCCCGTCCACGTGCCGCCTGCACAGTCAACCGAGATGTTGTAGTCAGGCACACATTGCGTGCACTCATTGATGTACAGGTCAAACTCTGGGATACAGTTGGGTGACGGCCAGGTGTCAATCATAATGTAGTAGGTACCTGCCGCCAGGTTCATGTTGTACAGACCGTGCTGGGTAGCCTCGTACTGCGTGTGGAACGCCATACAGGTGGCACCCGGAGGACACACCTGGTCAATGGCAATACCCGTATAGGTCGTGCCAAGAGGATCGAGAATGATATCCACACACACATCCTCGGTCACATTCAGCTCGTAGATGATGTCCTCTCCACCGTCGTAGTAGTCAAGACAGGTCATGTCATAGTAGTTCGTCCGGCCACAGGTGTAGTTGTTGTCCACAAGCGGAATCGGCGGTATGGTGAGGACCGCTGGATCGTCGCAGAGATCGCCGGGTTGAGGCGGTGGCGGCTCCTCACAGATCAGCTCCGCCACATACTCCGCCATCGGGCCGCATGGCACGCCAGAGAAGACCGATGGGCCAACCCAGAACCACCACAGACCCGCAGGACAGGTCCACGACAGCGAAATCGTGTCGCAATCACCCGCAGTGGCACTGGCGACAATCGAGTAGTCAACGCAGTCGCCTGAACCACCATTGATGATTAAGACCTGAAGAGCAAATTCCGCCACAACCTTAAAGGTGACATCCTGTGCCTGGTCAAACGTTATCTCGTACCAGTCAGTATCACGGTACTGCGAGCCACCGAACAGGAAGGTCCCGGCCTCGCCGCAGATAATATCACCGCAACTGATCGGCGAGAAGACGAACGGATCACTGTTGCAGCCGCCGTTGTACATGTCGTCGTACTCATCCTCGCAGGTCGGCTCACCTTCCGGTATGCCACCCTCAGGACAAGTGAGTTCGCACGGCACGCAACAGGAAATATCAAGCTGATAGTCATTGCAATTCCCCGAGCTGTAGGGCTCGACAAGCAGATACACGGTCTCGCCAGCCATCAGCGGCCAGCACGTGATTTCCGACAGAAGCGAGTAGTCGCAGTTCTGACTATCATCATTGTAAGTGATATGCGTTGCGCCGCAGCACTCGTAATCGAGATAGATGTAGGTATCCCAATCCGGGCTGTTGCAAAGCGAGAAGGTGTACAGGGCATCCTCGAGAATGTGGATCTCCCAGATTTCGTCCTCACCGGCACGCGTTGCACAGTCGTCACCAGCACCGCAGGTTGTGCTCGTCGCGGAGAAGCCCGTGCAATCCACGGAAATCTCGTAGTCGCCACACGGCTGCGGGCAAGGATTCGGATCGCAGTCGAGACCCGGCATCCAGGTGAAGCCAGGCTCCTGGCAATCGGCATAGCTCGTCACCATGCACTCGCCCGTCTCGTCGTTACAGCATGCACCCATGCCGCACGCAGGATCGAGATTGGCACAAAGCTGATTCGCATAGAAAAGGAGCGGATCCGGACAGTCAGAAACATTCACATCGTCCGTGCACTCGCCCGTGTACGGATCGCAGCACGCACCCAACAGCTCGCCTTCGCCTGTCAGACAGAAAGCAAGATCCTGGTAGTAGGTGTCTGCGGTCCATGGGCCGCCCA
>CAZJAD010000023.1:0-25257 GCA_964543855.1 uncultured Alphaproteobacteria bacterium | reverse complement strand
ATATTCCAGATTGCGCGCATTGACTGTCACACCCATCTGAGTTGCCGTGGCCAACGGCAGGAGATAGCGCGCGTCTTCTTTCGCCCGGTTTTCCCGGTCGCGGCGCGTCGTGCTGTCTGAGCCTTCTCCCTCGCTTTCGATGATCCTCTTCAGAAGAACCTCGAAGAAGCTGCGGTACTCGGAGAAGAGGGTCTGAACTTCCGATCTGAACCGGCTTTCCCAAGGTCCTCCGGTCAGTTCCTCGGGCACGACATACTCGTCGGAAGCGGTGATGTAGCGTTGCGATTTCTCTGTGAAGGAGAGGAGACGATGTGATTGAAGCTCTTCAGCGGCGAGGCGAGAGAGACCAAGGATGTCGAAGTTGAATGTTGCGTGTTCAGCCACTGACGCGTGACCGAGCCCGAAGATGATGGCCTCGTTGCTCTTTCGCGCGCGGGCGATTCCTGCTCGCGCTGCGCGGCGGAGCTCCGGCACCGACTTTGGATCGCGGCTGATGCGCGCGTAAGCGGCGGAAAGCACCTCGGGTGTCAGCGCTTGCTTCGAGGAGCACTCGTCGGCCAACCGATAGAGTTCGGAGAGGAGGCGACGCGTTTCGTTCAGGCCCAAGCCCTCGAGTGTTCTCGGATCCGCGTCCTTGAGGATGTGCTCCAAGACCTCGCGGACTTCGCGAAGCGCATTCACATCGACATTGTGTCCGGCGAGAAGAACACGGAGAGCCATGATTTACTGTCCCACCTCTTCGCGAATCCGATTGACCAACTTGTGAGCCCAGCGGATGGGTTCGGGCAGCCGAAAGCGGGCGCTGGTTTGCAGCGTCCAATCGACCGCCTCGTCCAGTGTGATCTTGTGGCCGATGGACACATACACCGGTGCCACACCGGAGCGCGTGCGTAACACGGCACCGATTTCTTCACCTTCGAGAGTCAGCGGGACTCTCGCGCCTCGCTCCGTATCCGGCTCCGTGTGCTCGCCGACAAGTCGACTCTTTGCGCATCCGATGGTGGGGCAATCCAGAGCGACCCCCACGTGACAGGCGAGACCAAACCGTCGGGGATGTGCCAGCCCCTGACCGTCGCACAGCACCAGATCGGGCATGCTGACGAGTCTCTCAAAGGCAGGGACGAGCAGGGGGAGCTCCCGGAAACTGAGGTAGCCGGGAACATACGGAAAAGACAGTTTGCCCTGGAAACTGGCTTGATCGATGACCTTGAAGGTCCTCGCGTCACAGACGACCACGCCGCCGATGCCCCAGCTCGAGCTTTGGTTGAATGATACATCCGCGCCGGCGACCGTCTCGATGGCGGAGCTCAAAGCCGCGATTTCCACCCGGTCTCGAAGCGCCAGTTGGACCTGCTTGGCCTCCTGTGGTGATGAAGCGAAAATGGGGCAAGCAGGCCCGTTGTTCAGCTCAGGAACCATCAAAACCAGAATCTTACACCTTAGGAAGAAGAAAATCGGGCCTGCTTGAGGAAGTAAACATAACAATTATAATAAACTATGCATGCGCTGGTACTGAAGACGAATAGGACTCAGGGCCTGGGGCTTCATGCATAAATTATTCAATAATAACCTGTTCCGTGAATGGAAGCAGTGGAACGATGCCCTCCTCCGACCAGCTCCCGCCTCTGTTTGAGGGGCGGTCGACGGTTGCGGAAAGTTTCTTGAGAATCGACTTGATTTTTAGCTTATGGTGTTGTATATTTGTTGCGAAAGAATGGAACTTGAAACCACCGGGTTGCGTTTGCTTTGATAATTGGCCCCCCACGATTATCAAGCTCCGCTTTTCACCGGTGGTTTTTTTTGTCGTGGGTTTGCCGGGGTGGTGAAATTGGTAGACGCAGGAGACTCAAAATCTCCCGGGGTTTAGGCCCCATGCCGGTTCGAGTCCGGCCCTCGGCACACGGGCCCGGTGCCCCGCTTGGCTCTTAGCGGGGCATTTTTGTTGTTTGCCGCGGGCCAGAGACGCGCTCGAGAAACGGGGAATCGCTTCCTGGCAATATAACATATTTTGAGGCAAATTCAAGCGAGCAATTCTTTCCTTGACAATTGACCGAAGATTTTGTATGATATAAGGTTATGATGGATTATCGCCGATCCGGTGTAAATCTCGAGGAGGCGGCGGCCGCCAAGCGTGCCATCGCCTCACACGCGCGAACCACTTTCACCGAATCTGTCTTGCGGGATGTGGGCCACTTCGGCGGCTTCTTTCGTCTGCCGGAGTCGGGGCCTTCGAAGCCCGTGCTTGTCGCCAGCACGGATGGCGTGGGCACCAAGCTCCTTCTCGCCGGTCGATTGAACCGTCTGGACGGTGTCGGTGAGGATCTGGTTCACCACTGCATTAACGACATCCTGACCTGTGGCGCACTGCCGCTCTTTTTCCTGGACTACATCGCGTTTGGGAAACTGGAGCGTGGCAAGGCGGAGACCATCGCGGCGAGTCTGGCTCGCGGCTGCCGCGCGCACGGTGTTGCCCTTGTCGGTGGTGAGACCGCTGAAATGCCCGATTTGTACCAGAAGTCTGATTTCGATCTGGCAGGGACGATTGTTGGTTGGGTCGGCGAGGACGACATTCTTGACGGGAGTCGGGTCGTCGCCGGAGATGTGCTACTGGGTCTTGCTTCGAATGGACTCCATACGAACGGCTACAGTCTGGCGCGCAAGGTGTTCGCTGTCGAAATCGACAAGGGGGAATTGACGCGACCGGACGCCGCACTCGGGGAATCGGCAGCTGATGCCCTCCTGAAGCCGCACAAGTGTTATTTGAATGTCGTCAAGCCATTACTCAGCGAGGGTTCTCTGCACGCGATGGCGCATATCACGGGTGGGGGCGTTGTTGACAATGTTCAGCGTGTTGTCCCGAACGGTCTGCGCGCCGAGTTTGACTGGCGTTCGTGGCCGCGGCTGCCGATTTTTGAGCTCATTGCGTCGAAGGGAAAGGTCGACGAAGAGGAAATGCGCCGCGTCTTCAACCTCGGAGTCGGGTTTGTTCTGATCGTGAGCAAGCAAGCGGAGGAGTCGACCGCCGCACTGCTGCGAGACAAGGGCGAGAAGGTCTATCGTATCGGGCGGGTGGTTGCGTGAGCTTGATTATCGCTCTTTGCCTCGGCTATCTGATTGGAGCCCTTCCCACCGGCATCATCGTCTGCCGGGTTGTCCGAGGTGTGGATCCTCGAAGCTTTGGGTCCGGCAGCACGGGAGCGACCAATGTCACTCGCGTTCTCGGGAGGAAATGGGGCTCGTTCGTACTCGTCATTGATGCTCTGAAGGGCTACTTGCCCGTGGCCTTTCTGGCTCCGGCACTGATTCCGTCCGATCAACTGAGCCTGGGCACGGTTCTGGTTGGCGCGGCGGCAATTATCGGGCATGTCTGGACGCTCTTTTCGGGATTTCGGGGAGGAAAAGGAGTCGGAACGGCAACGGGCGTTATGCTGGCGCTGGATCCGACGAGCGTGCTCATCTGTCTGGGCATCTGGCTCTTTGTATTCATCGGTTTCCGCGTTGTCTCACTGGCGTCACTTGCCGCGGCGATCGGCGTGCCTCTGCTGGTATGGCTGTTAGGTGGCCGGTCGTTGGAGCTGAAGATTGCGAGTATCTGCTTCGTGCTTCTTCTGTTCTACACGCATCGCGCCAACATTGCGCGCCTTCTTGCCGGGAAGGAGTTGCCGCCGGGGCAGGGAGGTGATGGGTGAGGATAGCCTGTCTGGGAGCCGGCAACTGGGGCACGGCCCTGGCCGTCTTGTTGGCGGATCAGGGGCATGACATCCATCTGTGGGAATACCGGCGAGAGCTGGCGGAAGAGACATCGCGTCGGCGGGAGAACCGCGTGTACCTGCCCGGTGTTCCGCTGCCTGCATCTGTCAGCGTGACTCACGAGCTGGGCATAGCCCTCGACGGCGCAGACATCGTGCTTCTTGTCGTGCCGTGTCAAGTCGTGCGGTCGGTTTGCCGTCAGACCGCCGCCTATAGGATTGACGCGCAGTATCTCGTCAGCGCTGTGAAGGGAATCGAGAGAGACTCTCTTCGGCGCATCTCGGAAATCGTCAGCGAGGAACTGCCCGCGCTTTCAGGCTCGCGCTACGCGGTGTTGTCCGGGCCAAGCCTCGCCAGGGAAGTGGCGAAGAAGCTTCCGACATCCGTCGTTGTGGCGTCTCCGAATCTTAAGACAGCGCGGCAGATGCAGAAGGTGTTCTCGACGGCGTCGTTGCGGGTCTATGCGAGCGAGGATGTTGTAGGAGTTGAACTGGCCGGAGCACTGAAGAACATCATCGCTCTTGCGGCGGGCATCTGTGACGGCCTAGGACTCGGGATGAACACGAAGGGTGCATTGATTACGCGAGGTCTGGCGGAGATTGCGCGTCTCGGTGAAGCTCTCGGCGGTAACCGAGTGACTTTCGCCGGTCTCTCGGGAATGGGCGATCTTATTACGACCTGCACGAGTCCTCTCAGCCGCAATCGGCATGTGGGGGAAGCGTTGGCGCGAGGAGAGAAACTGGACGATATTCTGAAGGAGATGGTCATGGTGGCCGAAGGTGTGCCGACAGCGCAGGCAGGTCGCAAGCTTGCGCGGCAGCATTCCATCTCCATGCCGATCACCGAGGCCGTCTGCGAAGTGCTCTTCGAGGGGAAGGCACCGCGCCAGGCCGTGGAAGAACTCATGTTGCGCAAGCTCAAGGTAGAAGATTAACCAGCAAGAATCGGCTACTGTATGGAAACTTCCGTATCGCAAATCGCCGCCCACGAAGGCAAAACTGTCACGATAAAGGGGTGGCTCTACAACGCGCGGTCGGGTGGAGGCATACGCTTTCTGCTCGTGCGTGATGGGACGGGAATCATTCAGTGCGTGGCGTCACAAGCGGATGTCGGCGAGAAGACCTTCGAGCTGATTGACACGCTGACGCAGGAGTCGTCTGTCGTCGTTTCGGGGAAGGTACGCGCGGATAAGAGGGCACCGGGTGGTTTCGAACTTGTGCTCAGCGGCCTCGAGCTCGTGGGTCGGTCGGAGGACTATCCGATATCGCCCAAGGAGCATGGCACCGCCTTTCTCATGGAGAACCGGCACCTGTGGCTGCGCAGTCGTCGCCAGAATGCTATCCTGCGCGTCCGACATGAAATTATCCGTGCGATCCGTGATTTCTTCGACAGTCGCGACTTCGTTCTTTTTGATACACCGATTTTCACTCCATCGGCCGTCGAAGGGACTTCAACGCTTTTCGAGACGGAGTACTTTGGCGAGAAAGCTTATCTCGCTCAGTCCGGTCAATTGTACGCCGAGTCCGGGGCGATGGCTTTGGGCAAAGTCTACTGTTTTGGCCCCACTTTCCGCGCCGAGAAGAGCAAGACGCGGCGCCACCTGACCGAGTTCTGGATGGTCGAGCCGGAAGTCGCTTATCTCGATCTGGATGGCGACATGGTGCTCGCGGAGGACCTTGTCTTTGACCTTGTCCGGCGAGTCTTGGAGAATCGCCAGGAAGAGCTGAAGATTATCGAGCGCGACACAGCGCCTTTGGAGAAGATCAAGAAGCCGTTTCCGCGGATCACCTATACCGAATGCGTGGACATCCTGAAGAAGGCGGGGCACAAGTTTGAATGGGGCGACGATCTGGGAGGAGACGAAGAGACGGTGGTTTCATCGCAGTTCGATTCGCCCGTGATGGTGCATCGTTTTCCGACGGCGATTAAAGCTTTCTACATGAAGAACGATCCGGAAGACGAGCGCCTCGTCTTGGGATTCGACATGCTGGCGCCGGAAGGCAAGGGCGAGATTATCGGCGGCGGACAGCGCGAGGACGATCACGACAAACTCGTGCAGAAAATCAAGGCGCATGATCTGCCGATGGATGCGTTCGATTGGTATCTTGATTTGCGGAAATACGGCACCGTGCCGCATTCAGGTTTTGGGTTGGGGTTGGAGCGCACCGTGGGATGGATTTGCGGATTGCCGCATGTACGAGAGACGACTCCGTTTCCGCGGATGATGCATCGTCTGAAACCGTAGGCGAGAGGCGCGGGGTTATTCGTTGGATCCATAGATGACCGAATCCAATGTCCGTGCACATGTGGTTGTTTTGGGGCTTGTCCAAGGAGTCTGCTATCGCTATTTCACCGTCGAGCAGGCCAACGGACTCGGGCTTGCGGGCTGGGTAAGGAATTTGCCGACGGGCGATGTTGAAGCCGAAATAGAGGGCGACCGGTCGGCGGTCGAGGCGCTGATCAAGGCGATGAAGGTTGGCCCGCGCACGGCGCGCGTCACGGATCTCAAGATCGAATGGATCGAACCGGTTGGGGACAAGAGCGGATTTCATACGCGGTACTCAAGTCATTGACCGAAACTGGCGACACAAGAAAGGAGGGTAGGGCTGTGGACAAGAGGCATGTGATTCTACTCATAGGTTGTATGGTAGTCTTCAGTATTATGGGTTGCGGTGGGAAGGCAAGACAGGCGACGGAGCTGCGTCACTTTGCGCTGGACAGCATGGAGGGAATCATTACGCAGTCCGGTGTGGAAATTGATGAAGAGATTTCGAGTGACGGCAATGGGTCTTTGAGGATTGACGCTACGGATTCCACGGTGGTGACATTGTTCGAAGTGAACGATATTGAGATCGAAGATGCACGGTTGATTTACGAGGCGCGGCTTCGGACGGAAGAAGTAAAAGGACAGGTTTACCTGGAGATGTTGTGCCACTTTGCGGGCAAGGGCGAGTTCTTCTCTCGCGGGCTTCAGAGTCCGCTGACCGGCACAACGGATTGGACCACGGTTGAGATACCCTTCTTCATGCAGAAGGGCGAGAACCCCGATTATGTGAAGCTCAACCTGGTTATTGACGGCATGGGAACCGTGTGGATTGACGATATTCGACTCTTGAAGGCGCCACTTCGTTAGGTTGATTGGCCGAATGGAAGCTGATGTGACATCACCACGGACGCTTGAGCACATTGTCCCTGATCTTGAAGCGATTGTGACACCGGCACAAGTGTTGCAGCGAGGCCATGACGATTTCGAGAAATACGGCGCTGACGAAACGGAAGACCTTGTGTTCCTGCCGGATGTCGTCGTCCGGCCGGAAACGACCGCGCAGGTTTCAAAGATACTGACACTCTGTTATCGGGAGAAGGTGCCGGTCACACCGCGTGGAGGAGGTACGGGTCTTTCCGGAGGCGCTCTGCCCGTGCACGGAGGCGTCGTGCTGTCCTTGGAGCGAATGAACCGGATTCTGGAGATTGACAAGGCCAACTATTTTGCACGGCTCGAGCCGGGAGTCATTACTCAGACTTTTCAGGAGACCGTCGAAGCCGAGGGGCTCTTTTATCCGCCGGATCCCGCCAGTCGCGGCACCTGCACGATTGGAGGCAACCTCGCGGAGGGAGCGGGCGGCCCTCGCGCTCTGAAATACGGAGTGACCAAGGATTATGTCTACGGCATCGAAGCGGTGATGCCGCAAGGAGAGATTGTCCGGTTCGGTGGCAAGCGACTGAAGGATGTTGCGGGCTACAATCTCCTCGGGCTTCTCATCGGCTCCGAAGGAACGCTGGCGGTCATCACCGAGGCCACCATGAAACTCATCCCGCTTCCGCGCTACCGCAAGACGCTGCTGGTTCCGTTTCCCGAGATGGCGGCGGCAGCACGCACCGTTCCGGCGATCATGGGGCGTGGGATTGTTCCGTGCGCGATGGAATTCATGGAGCGGGCGTGTATCAAGTCGATTGAAGCCCATCTTGACAAGAAAATCCAGCACAGCGACGCGGCGGCGCAGCTGCTGATTGAAGTCGACGGGAATGATGAGACACAGCTTGAGCGCGAGATGGAGATTATTGCCGAAGAATGCGAGAAAGAGGGCGCGCTCGATGTTTTCTTGGCCGAGACGACTGCGAAGCAGAACGAAATCTGGGACATGCGTCGCAGTGCCGGAGAGGCTGTGAAATCCGTTTCCGCGTACAAAGAGGAAGATACGGTCGTTCCGCGGGCGAATCTCCCGGCGCTCATCGAGGGGATTCACGAGATAGCGGACCGATGGTCGCTTTCGATCATCAGCTACGGTCACGCCGGTGACGGGAACATCCACTGCAACATCCTGAAGAGAGACCTTGAGGATTCATATTGGAACGAGGTGTTGCCCAAGGCGATTGAGGAGATGTTCCAGCTTACGGTTCGCCTTGGCGGAACGATCTCCGGCGAGCATGGCATTGGATATTCTCAGAAGCGATATCTGCCGATTGCAATGGGACAGAGTGAGATTGGTGTTTTGAAGAGGATAAAAGAGAGTCTTGATCCGCTCGGACTCTTGAATCCGGGCAAGATTTTTCCCGACTCGTGAGGAGATGTGATGGCGAAGCGATGGTGGACAGTTTTGTGTCTGTGTGTGTGGAGCTCTCTCGCGCATGCGGCGATTGTGGAGGAGACCGGCTCTCTGGAAGGTTTCGTGCTTGGCGACTGCCCGACCTGCGCCTACGACAATTTCGTCAGCCATATTTCAGAAGGGATCGCTCGAGAGGATTACAATGACTATGGCCCCGAGTTCCTCGATCCTCAGACAACGGGGTTTGGAGAGTTTACGGTCATCGAAGAGGGTGAGTTTGGGGATTCAATCTTGACCGTCTGGCAGCAGGTTTTCCTCGGTTGCTTCGAAGGGCTCTGGGAAGGCGTCGATGCGATGTTGATGACGCACGATAGCCTGTTCAATTACGACATCGTTCACCTTGTCGATGGCGAGATCGAGTACTACATGCTTCGCGAACGGCTCGACAGTTCCTACTTCGATGACAATGTGGATTCGATCGAAACGGATGATGTCGTCGGCAGTTTCCGGAACGGGTGGGGACTTTTCGTCTTTCGCGTAGACGCTCCACGCGACCGAATCATCGTCCAGATGCCTCATCCTAATGATGATTTTCTTTCCGACCCGGTGGGTTTGCGGCTTTTCACGCAGCTCGGGGCCCGGCTTCTGATGATTACAGGCGCAGGTCGGGAAGTTGCGTGGGATTCGTCGCACACTCCGTATGACAACTCGCGGTCTTTGAGCGATCCGTCGAGAAATGCCCGCACAGTTTTCCAAATTTGCCATGAAGTCGCCTTCGGGGTGCTTCACGGCGGGCTGACGGCTCCATCCCTGACCTTTCAGGCTCATTCCTATGACACAGATGCCCATGTGCCACTTCCTGATGTGCAGATGTCCGTTTTTCGGTATGATCCAACGCCGAACCTCCCCGTGCGTGACCGCGCCGAGCATCAGGATTTCGTTCATTTCATGGGTGAATATCCGGTCAGTGGGATACCGATTTTCCCGGACCTTGATGTCCGCATCGATGCCTATCTGGGGCTCTATTGCGTTCCGCCCTATGCCTACTATGGCACGGAGCCGCCAATCCCCTTGGTGAGTTCGCAGGACCTGTCGGGTTGGGGCGGGAACAAACAAGCTGAAGTCTGCCACGAGAACCACGACATCCATGTTGACCCTGAGAACTTCGTTCATTTCGAGTTGGATGAGTTCCCGGATTCTCTGGAACATCGCCTTCAGTGGAGAGATTTCCTGCCCGGTCCTATGCCAGCGACCATGGCGACTTTCGAGCAGGCCCTGGCCTTCTATGGCCCGCTAATTGAGGCCATCGACACGACCCTTGCGTACAATGAAGCTCACCCGGACACGGTGCCTCCGGACTCGTCGTGGATCGTGATGGCGGACCAAGTCGGCCCGGGAAGTGTGGGTCTAATGTGGAATCCCCAAGCAGTGGACCGAAATTTCGAGAGCTATTGGATATACTACGATACCGCTGATGTCACCATGAACTCGCCCGCCGTCTCGCGCGCGGAGATTCCTGAGCTCTGGGATTTTGAAGTACTCGAGACAACGGTCGAGGACTTGGACGAGGCTTTGGTCCGTGATTATCAGTTCTCAATTGCGGGGAAGGACATTTACGGGCACAGTGCTCCGCTCACTACGCCGATTGAGGTTATTCGGCTGTATGGCCGGATCATGGGAACAGTGCGTGACGCCAGCACAACCGAGCCGATCCGGGCCGAGGTGGAAGTTGTCGGCGGCACGCAGCGAACGACCGCTTCGGAATCCGGACATTATGTGCTCGCGTTGCCGGGAGATTCCAACTACACCGTGCGCTACTCGCTCTGGGGCTATGTGGCGCAGCAACACGCGCTCTATGTTGACGAGGACGACACGACCTTCCAGGATATTGATCTGGAGCCGCATCCGGCCATCATTCTATTCTCGGATGACTTTGAAAGCGGCGCGCCGGGCTGGACGCATTCCAGTCCCCCGCCATGGGGTGATCAGTGGCACCTCTCGACCGAACGGGCCCACGGAGGCGATTACTCCTGGAAGTGCGGTCACACCGGACACGGCGATTACGACAACCTCCTTGATGCGCGTCTCATCTCGCCCATCATTGCCGATATTCCCAATGAAGCGCGCCTTTGTTTCTGGATGGAGATCGAAGGCGAGTTTTCAATCGGGTTTCCCGATTCGGCTTACGATGGTGGCATTCTTGAGATTTCCGCAGACGGTGGACCATTTGAGCAGGTGACGACGATCGGTGGCTACCCGTTGACTTTCCGCTGGACAACGACCGGTGGCGCTCCGGCTACCGGTCCCATGCCGGGTCAATCGTGCTGGGCGAACGACCCGACCTGGGTGGAGGAGATCATGGATTTGCAGGCATATGTAGGCCAGTCGATCCAGTTCCGCTTCCGCTTCGGCAGCGATGCCAGTACGAGGAATGAGGGCTGGTATGTCGATGATGTTCTGGTTATGGCGCTCGATTTGCCTGAGATCGTCGTACCGACCGGGCTTGTCATCGTTGTGGAAGGAGATGACCTCCGTCTGAGTTGGGATTCTGACACAAACTACGGCTACCGCGTCTACAGCGACAACGACCCCGAGGGCAGCTTTGGTAATCTGGTCGGTGAAACCACCGAGAGCGAGCTGATCATTGTCGGAGGCGCGACCGCCGGCGATGTCAAATTCTTCGCAGTTCGAGGCTGGAACGGCGCGCGTTAGGGCGTTCACAAGATAGACAAATCTTGCCGCATTCTTCAAAGAGTCACGGACTGGCATCTTGCCAGCCCATGATGTCTCCGAGATTTCCTTCGTATTACTCACACAGTCAGTCCGTGTGTCTCACAGATTCGGTGGGTGTTATCACGATGAGGGGATAGTTGGAAGGCGAAGGGGCGGCTTGACAAGCTGTGAAAAATTCGCAATATTTAACGATTCGGGTTTTGGGGTCCCTTTCATTCGGTATTCGCCCTTTGGAGTGGAGAAAGACGACGGCGAAAACAGGCTAATTGGGGGGCTCAAGTTATCGGAGAACAGACCGAGCTGACTTGCCCCCGTAGCTCAGGTGGATAGAGCAGCGGTTTCCTAAACCGCGGGTCGGACGTTCGAGTCGTCTCGGGGGCACAAGAGATCATTCAAACGGTTCAAGTGGAAGGAAGAACATGGTAGCGCAGAGTACCGGCAAAGGGAAGAAGCGACTATCGCGGCATGAGATGAAGGAGGACAAGCTCATCGCGACGGCGCAGAAGATGGAGCGGTTCTACGACCGAAATCGCAGTGTGGTATGGGCCGGTGCTGCCGTCGTCCTCGTTGTCGTTATCGCGGTGTTCCTTGTAAGAGCCAACAGGCAGCGCAGTTTCGAAGAGGCATCCTTAGATTTAACAATAGCTAAACTGATGTTCCAGACCGGTCGTGTGGCAGAGGCGGAGCCGCAGTTTCAGGCAATCAGGGAAAGGTATGGCGGTCGGGCTTCCGGGGAAGCGCTCTTCTATTTGGCGCGGAGCGCTTTCATGCGAGGCGATGAGGCGGGGGCCGAGGCAGCCTTTCGGGAATATGTCGATAATTATCATATTGACAACTATTTAGATGTTGCTGCCATCGCTGGTTTGGCTGCTTCCATGGAGGCTCAGGGGAAGTACGCCGAGGCGGCTGAGACTTACATGTCTATTCCGCGACAGTATCGGAAGCACTACTTCAGCCCAGAGGCCGTGTTTCAGGCGGCACGGTGCTATCTCTGGGCAGATCAAAAGGATAAAGCGGTTGAAGCCTACCTGCTTCTGCAGAGGCAATACCCATCATCAGCGCTGGCAAGCAGGGCATCGCGGGTCGTCGCCCAGATCCGGTAGGGTGACTTTTCCACTTGATTTTCCGGGGGAAGTTTTGTATATTAAGAAAACAAGTGGGCCTGTGCCCACTTTTTTCTTTACACTTTGAGTTTCGCTGAAGGACTCGGGGTTTGAATAGCTTTTTGGAAAAGGAGCTTCTGCCGCTGCTGGCGGAGGAAGGCGTTGAGGTTCTCGAACTCCGCGAAACGGGGCGGGCAGGCCGTCCGGTTTTCCGCGTCATCGTCGACCGCAGAGACCAGGAGATTTCGATTGATGATTGTGCCTATCTGACGCGCAAACTCCGCAACTACTTAAGAGAGCATGCCCAGGTGGCTGGTGACTGGCGGCTCGAAGTGAGTTCCCCGGGGATCGGTTACCCTTTGCGTCAGATGTGGCAGTTCCGAAAGAACCGAGGTCGGCTGCTGAAAATCACGATTCCCGGAGAGCACGGGCCACTCGAGATCAACGGTCGGTTGGCAGCCGCGGAGGAAGAAGGATTTGACATCGAGACCACCGACGGTCGACGGCACTTCGCGCGTGGAGACATTTTGAGTGCGCGAGTGTTGCCCGAGATCCGGTCTTTTCCGAGGGAGAGCAAGAAGAGATGAATACGGCTATCGTCGAAGCGATCTCGCAGATCATCCGGGAGAAGAAGATCGAACGCGAGGTTTTCCAGGAGATCATTCAGGGTGTGTTCCTGGCAATGATCAAGAAGAAGTACGGCGCTTCGGACAACTTCGATGTGATCTTCAACCTCGACAAGGGCGATATCGAGATTTTCTGCGAGAAGCTTGTGGTTTCGGATGACGAGTTCGAGGATGAGGTGACCCAGATTCCGCTGTCACGGGCCAAGGAGCTCGACGAGGATATGGAGTTGGGAGAGACCTACGCTGAGCAGGTCGACTACAACGCCTTTGGGCGTCGACTGGTGACATCGGCCAGACAGAACCTGACACAGAGAATCAAGGAAATCGAGAAAGAGAATCTGTATCAGGAGTTCTCAGGCCGAATCGGCGAGGTTGTTTCTGGAGATATTCGTCAGATCAATCGCCGCGAGATTCGCATCAATGTGGATCGAACAGAAGTCGTGTTGCCCAAGTCGGAGCAGGTTTACAACGAGAGGTATCGGCGAGGGGAGACGATTCGGGCGATTGTCCGAGAGGTCAACCGCACGACAAAGGAACCGGAGATCATTGTCTCTCGAGCGGCTCCCGAATTTGTTCGGCGGCTCTTCGAGCTGGAGGTTCCTGAAATCTACGACAACATCATCGAGATAAAGGATATCGCTCGAGAGCCTGGTGATCGGACGAAGATCGCGGTGGCATCCAATGACCGGCGCATCGATCCGGTGGGGGCGTGTGTCGGGATGAAGGGAGTGCGCATCCAGGCGGTCGTCCGGGAATTGAATAATGAGAAGATTGATGTCATCCACTGGCATCCCGATCCTGAGACCTTCATCAAACGTGCGATGGCACCGGCGACCCCGCTGATGGTCATCTTGGATGAGGAGGCAGGGAGAGCCACGGCCATCGTCCCGGATGACATGATCCAGTTTGCCATTGGGCGCAAGGGGCAGAATGTCCGTCTTGCTTCGCGGCTCACAGGTTATCAGATTGAGCCGATCAAGGAGGCGGAGTATTCGGCGGCAGCGGAACTGGCCATTGATGAGGTGGAGGATTTACCGCCACAAGTCATGGATCTTTTGAAGCGCGCCGGGCTTGGAACCGCAGACGCCGTTCTGGATGTGGGTCGCGAGCACCTGATTGAGATTCCGGGTATCGGCGAAGAGCGCGCCGACGAGATTTTGGCCCTCCTCGAATCCTATTTCGAGGAAGTGGATGAGAGTGAACGGAACGAAGAGCCTCCCAAGGAAACCGAGGCGTAGAACGTGCCCGTAGCAAAGAAGAGAAAAGTCTTTCAGATCGCCAAAGAGCTGAATGTTGCCAGCCCGGTAATTATCGAATACCTGGAGGGCCTGGGGTTCTCCATCACCAAGACGCCCAAGCACATGTCGCCGGTGACCGACGAGATGTACGAGGAGGCTGTGAAGAAGTTCGACCAGATCCGCTGGGAGCAGCAGCAGCAGGCTCAGGTTCGTGAGGCGGAGGAAGACAAGCGCCGCGAAGCGGAGCACGCACGCACCGAGCAACTTCGCCGAATTCTGGATGAAAGCACGGCCCCGACGATTGAAGCTGCGGAGCGACTGATTCGTGAGGCGGAGGATTTAAAACGGGCGCGAGAGGAGAAGAAAAAGGCGCGCCGGAAAAAGGCTGTCGAGCCGGAAGCGCCACCGGTGGCAGAAGTGAAGCCGGCCGAGCCTGAGGTCGAGGAGAAAGCCCCGCCACGGAAGAAGCCCGCCCCACCGAAGCCCGAACCCGAGCCGGCTGTTGCGCCGGAAGCCGTTGCGCCGCCGGCGCGTCGTCCGGTTCCCGAGGCGCAGAAGATCGCGGCCGCGCGCCCTCCCAAAAAGGTCGAACCGAAGAAGCGCAAAATCCCGAAACCCACGAAGGCCGACCTCGCGCGGCTGGAAAAGCAGCGTCGGTTGCTTGCCGCTCAGAAAAAAGAGAAATATAAACCCACCGGTCCACGCGGTCCTGAGGTCTCGGTTCGCCGGCGCAAGCGGGTTAAGAAGAAAAAGGTCGATGCCGCTGAAGTTGCTGCGACAATCAAGGCGACGATGGCGGCCATGGAGGAGAAGCGCCATCGGAGGCGCCGTCACGAGCATGCGGCCGATGTTGAGGCGGTCGAAGACGAATCCGTTCTCCGTCTGACCGAGTTTGTTACCACGCAGGAATTGGCGAATCTGATGGGGATTCAAGTCAGTGAAGTAATCACGAAATTCCTTTCCATGGGGAAGTTGGTGTCCATCAATCAGCGGCTGGATCGCGACACGATTGAGCTGATGGCTGATGAGTACGGCTTTCGGGCGGAATTCGTCAGTGAGATGGAGCCGGAGGAAGAGGAAGCGGTTGACGAGGAAGGGGAACTTGTCGAGCGGGCCCCTGTTGTGACGGTCATGGGCCATGTGGATCATGGAAAGACTTCGCTGCTGGACTATCTGCGCCGCTCTTCCATTATCGCCTCCGAGTCTGGAGGGATCACGCAGCACATCGGCGCTTATGAAGTGGAGTATAACAACAAGAGAATCGCTTTCCTCGACACACCCGGCCACGAGGCATTCACCGCGATGCGTGCTCGTGGCGCTCAAGTGACGGACATCGTCGTGATCGTCGTGGCCGCGGATGACCAGGTGCGTCCCCAGACGATCGAGGCCATTGATCACGCCAGGGCGGCTGATGTGCCCATCGTGGTCGCGATTTCAAAGATCGATAAAGCCAGCGCGAATCCGGAGACGATTCGGCAACAACTGGCTCAGCACAACATTCTGGTTGAGGACTGGGGTGGGAAGTATCAGGTCGCCGAGATTTCCTCCAAGACGGGAGAAGGAATTGACAAGTTGCTCGAGGAGATTCTGGTGGTTGCCGAGGTGGCGGAGCTGCGTGCCAATCCCAAACGACAAGCGCGTGGAGCGGTCATTGAGTCTCGCTTGGAGCAGGGACGCGGCGTCGTTGCGACGGTCCTGATTCAATCCGGGACTCTCAGTATTGGAGACAATTTCGTTTGTGGTCAGCACTTCGGGAAGGTGCGTGCGATGCTGGACGAGGTGGGCAACCGTGTCCAGAGCGCGAGTCTGTCTCAGCCGGTACAGGTTGTCGGTTTTTCCGGCGCACCCCAGGCCGGTGATATCTTCGCGGTCTTCAAGAGTGAGCGCGAGGCCAAAGAGATCGCCATGCGACGGCAGCTCCTGAGGCGCGAGCAGACCTTCCGCCAGATTCGCATGCTGAGTCTGGATCAGATGTCGAGTGAGATTCGGCGCGGCATCGCCAAGGAGCTTCCACTCATCATCAAAGGGGATGCCGATGGTTCCGTGGAAGCGATATGCGACTCTCTGCAGCAGCTCTCGACCGGTGAGGTGGCGGTCAATATTCTACATCGTGGTGTTGGTATGGTGTCGGAATCGGATGTGCTTCTGGCATCCACCACGGGATCCATCATTCTTGGTTTCCATGTTCACCCAAACATCAAGGCGCGCGAAATTGCTCTTCGCGAGAGGGTGGACATTCGCGTATACAAAGTCATCTATGAGATGATCGACGATATCCGCAACACGCTTGAAGGACTTCTGGAACCGGAGAAGAAAGAGGAGGTCGTCGGCCTAATCGAAGTGCGCGAAGTCTTCAGCATTCCGAGGGTCGGGAATATCGCCGGGTGTTTTGTCGTCTCCGGCCATATCGAACGCGGCAACACGGTCCGCCTCCTGCGGGAGGGGAAAGAAGTCTGGAAAGGCGCGATTGGGTCGCTGCGGCGTTTCAAGGACGATGTCCACGAAGTGAAAGCCGGTGTGGAATGCGGTATTGGTCTGGCTGATTTTGACAATGTGGTTGTCGGGGACAGCCTCGAAGTGCTCGATATCGTCGAAGTGAAGCGGAAACTTGCGACCAATCCATGAGTTGCCTCGTCGGCCTCTTGACGATTGAGCTCCATCTGCCCGCGAGTCAGTCTCTCAAGGACAAGCGCCGGGTGTTGAGTTCGCTTAAAGAGCGGTTGCAGCGCCGGTTCAATGTTTCATTGGCTGAGGTTGATTTTCAGGATAAGTGGCAGCGTATCCAGCTTGCGGCCGCTTGCGTGAGCAATGACGGGCGGCTGATCGAAGGCACTTTTTCCCGCATCTTAGATATCCTGCGTACAGACCCGCGAATGGAGCTTATCGCCCACGATGTTGCCTTTCTGTGAGAGTGGTTCGCGAGCGGTTTCCGTGGTCAAGGGGGTGTGATGGACAACCGTCGGCCGCGGCGGGTTGCGCGACTCGTGGAGCGTGAGATTTCGGTTCTTCTTGCTTCATTGCCGGACCTTCCCTCGCGAGATCTGGTCACGGTTACCGATGTGGAAGTGTCTGCTGATTTGCGCCATGCGAAGGTCTACTACAGCGTTCTGACCGACCAGGAAGAAGACTGGGACCTTGTGGCCAGATTGCTTGCTCGACATGCCAAGGAGCTGCGTCACGAGCTTGCTCGCCGCCTGGTACTCAAATATCACCCCGAGATTCGTTTCGTCGCCGATTCAACCGTGGCTCGCGCCGCCCGCATCGAAACACTCTTCAAAAAGATCCATGACGAGGGTGGCCGAGGAGATTCATAATCATGCAGTTCCAAGCGCTCCACGATTTCTTGCACCAGAATTCTCCGCTGCTGTTAACGACTCATGTTCATCCAGACGGCGATGCGGTGAGTTCGCTTCTCGCTTTCGGCTTTTTGTGCCGCCGGATGGGGCGTGAAGCCGTTCTGGCCATGGCCGACCCGATTCCGGAGCGCTTGCGTTTTCTGCCGGGTGCTTCGACAGTCGTACACCTGAACGAGCACTCTTTGTCCCGGAAGTACGAGGCGGTCGTGATTCTGGATGCCGGTGGGCGAAATCGCATCGGGTGCGTTGAGGATTACATTGCGCCAACGGCCAAGCTCGTGAATATCGACCACCATATATCGAACAATCAATTTGGGGAGATTAATCTGGTTCACCTTGACGCCAGTGCAACCAGTCAGATTGTCTTTGACATTTTTGCGGATTTCGGGTTCACTCCGACGCCGGATGAAGCCACCTGTATTTATGCCGGTATTCTGACGGATACGGGACGCTTCCGGTTTTCGAACACGACATCGCGAGTTTTCGAGGTCGCTGCACGGCTCACGGAACTTGGAGCGGATCCTGCCTACATCACGGATCAAATCTATTTCGAGCTACCCGTGGACGATGTCCACGCGATGAGGCGTGCCCTCGCGACGCTCGAGATGTTCGGAGACGGTCGGGTGGGCGTACTTCTCCTTTCCGAAGAGAATCTGATGGAGGATTCGGATGCCTTGGTGGACCTCGTGCTGTCTATTCAAGGCGTCGAGGTGGCATTGCTCTTTTGCGAGATGAATGACGGGCGTATCCGGATCTCTCTTCGGTCAAAGCACGCCGTCAATGTCGGGGAACTTGCGGCGCGGTTCGGGGGTGGCGGGCACTTCAAAGCCGCGGGGCTTCGCATGCGAGGGACGATGCAGAATGCGCGAGATCGCTTGCTTCCGGCTGTCCTGGAGGCGGTCGGAGTTCCCCCTGTGAAGGTCGCATCGGCTTGAAGCAATGGCCCACAGGGAACTCCTGCTTTCGGTTTTCAAGCCGCCCGGTTGGACTTCGTTCGACGTGGTTCGCCGAGTTCGATCCCTTCTGCGGTATAAGAAGGTTGGTCACGCGGGCACCTTGGATCCGCCCGCGAGCGGCGTTCTGATTGTTCTGTGCGGCGCGGCCACGAAATACGCCGCCGATTTTGAAAACCTCCCGAAAGAGTATCGCACGACAATCCGGTTTGGCGTGGAGACTTCAACCGACGACCTCACCGGGGAAGTGCTCCGGAAGAGTGACCTTCACGATTGGTCGGTGGAGCGCATCAGGAGTGCACTGCGGGAGTTTGAAGGAGATATCGTGCAGGTGCCTCCGATGGTTTCGGCGGTGAAAGTCGGTGGGGAGCGAAGCTATCGCAAAGCGTGGCGAGGCGAGAAGTCCGAGCTTCCGGCGCGCCGTGTGCAGGTCAGCGAAATCAGTCTCCTTGAGGTGGCGAAACCCGATATCGATGTTCGGATACTGTGTAGCAGAGGAACGTATGTGAGGTCTCTGGCCCGTGATTTGGGCAAGCGGTTGGGCTGGGGTGGTGCGGTGGCTCGACTTGTCCGCAACGCCATCGGCCCGTACGCCGCTGAGTATGCGTTGTCATTGGAGCGCATTGAGCAAATGCGGGAAGAGTTGGCGGCTTAGGGATTGTTGATGGAAATCTTTGAAGGACCCTGGTCAAACTTTGTTGACTTCCGCGATTCCGTGATAACCGTCGGATCGTTCGATGGCATCCATCTCGGCCATCAGCAGATTCTGCGGCAGTTGGTGGAAAGCGCGCAGGCTCAGCGGCTGCGGAGTGTTGTGGTCACTTTCAAGCCTCATCCTCGATTGGTCGTGGAGGATGAGCGCGGCCCGATACGATTGCTGACTCCGACTGACGAGAAGGTCAGGATCCTCCAGGAGTGGCCGATTGACCTTCTGTGCATCCTGCGATTCGATAAGACGGCGTCAGAATTGTCTCCCAGGGACTTCATACAGGTTGTATTGAAAGGGCGAATGGGCCTGAAGCGCATCGTCATCGGCTACGACCACGCCTTTGGAAAAAACCGGGGGGGCGATCGCGAGAGCCTGATTGCGTTCTCTCGCGAGTTGGATTTTCAGATGGATGTCCTGAACCCCGTGGAGGTAGGTGGCACCATTGTCTCAAGTTCCAAGGTGCGCGCTCTGCTTGGCCGGGGAGATGTGGCCCGTGCCTCGGAGCTGCTCGGTCGCCGCTACTCGCTGCAGGGGGAAGTCGTGCGCGGTCAGGCGCGCGGCAAGAGGCTGAGGTTCCCGACGGCGAATCTGAAAGTGTTCGACGCGGCGAAACTGGTGCCCGCCAATGGCGTTTATTGTGCCATCGCTCGTTGGAAGGATGAGCTTTTCCCGGCAGCCGTATCCATCGGCATTAATCCCACATTTCCCGGATCGCCCTACGCGGTTGAGGCCCATCTGGTCGGCTTTGACGGAGAGCTCTATGGTGAGGTCGTGGAAATTGAATTCGTGCGCTGGCTTCGCAAGGAACAGAAGTTCGAGAGTGAGAGCGAGCTGTCGGGGCAGATCGCGAAGGATGTTCAGCAGACGCTGGCCGTGGTCGAGGAGTATGCGCTCCTGAACAAGGCGTGACCGGCACTGCGGGCGGAGGGAAGTCAAACCTTCGCAGTGCATTCGTATTCAGATAGACACCGAGATGACATTTCGAGAGCGTTGACATGATTTCAGTGCTTTTCTACAGAGAATTGACCGAAACCTCGAACGAGAGGAGACTATGAGGAGGGACCCCGAGACGAAACGAGGCGTTATCGAGAAGTACGCCCGTCGACCGAGCGACACTGGTTCGCCCGAAGTACAGATTGCTCTGCTCACGCAGCGCATCAACCATTTGACCGAACATCTGAAGGCTCACAAGAAGGATACCCACTGTCGACGGGGGCTGATGCTTCTGGTGGGTCGGCGCAAGCGATTGCTCAGTTACCTTTCCCGCGTGAATCTCGATCGATACCGGTCCCTCGCGGATGAGCTGGGCATCCGGCGCTAACTACTTATGCAAGGAAACACACGGAATGATACACACAAGAACACTGGAGCTTGGACAGCGCCCCCTGACGCTTGAAGTCGGTCGCGCTGCCAAGCAAGCCGACGGGGCGTGCTGGCTGACGCATGGAGACACGGTTCTCCTGGCGACGGCGGTTGCGAACCTGGAGACACAGCAAGAACTCGATTTTCTTCCGATGTCGGTGGACTATCGAGAAAAACTCTCTGCGGCAGGCCGGATCCCCGGAGGCTTTTTCCGACGAGAGGGTCGGCCGTCCGAGAAGGAAATTCTCTCGGCCCGCCTGATCGATCGGCCTATTCGCCCTCTTTTTCCTGAGGGCTTTCACAGCGAGATTCAGATCATGGTGAGCGTCCTGTCTTCCGATGGGGAGACCGATCCCGATGTTCTCGGGGCCATTGCCGCTTCAACCGCTCTCGCGGTATCCGAGATCCCCTTCCTGGGACCGATTGCCTCGGTGCGGATCGGCCTCTTGGATGGTGAGTACATCATCAATCCCACTTACAAGCAGATTGAAGAGAGTCTTCTTGATATTGTGGTGGCAGGTACTGAGACATCTATCATCATGGTCGAGGGAGAGGCTCGTGAAGTCTCTGACGCTGTGATGATCGAGGCGATCGGCAAAGCTCACGATGAGATTCGCAAACTGGTCGCTCTGCAAAAAGACCTGGCGGCAGTGGCGGGCAAACCCAAGTTTGAGGTTCCGCCGGTGGTCCGCATCGAGGAACTCGATCGCAAGCTGGCCGATGAACTCGGGGACCGCATGCAGAAAATCGCCAGCGTCACAGAGAAACAGGAGCGCCGCACGAAGCTGCGCGAATTGGAGGAAGAAGCGACTCTTCCATATATCGAGGAATCGCCCGAGCAGGCCGGTTATATTTCGAACTGGATTCACGAGCATTTTCGGCAACGGATGCGTGCCAAGGTGTTGAGCGAGGGGATTCGTTTGGATGGACGAGGCTTGAAGAACATCCGCGAAATCGAGTCCTCTGTGGGGCTCTTGCCGCGCGTTCACGGCTCTGCGCTCTTCACGCGGGGTCAGACGCAGGCGCTGGCGATGATCACTCTCGGCACAAAATTCGACGAGCAGAAGATCGACAGCCTGGAGGGTGTCTATACCCGACCCTATATGCTGCATTACAATTTCCCACCCTACTCGGTCGGTGAAATTCGAAAGTTCCTCGGGCAGTCGCGTCGGGAGGTGGGGCACGGAAACCTCGCTTGGCGAGCGATACATCCCGTTCTGCCGGACTGGGAGGAATTCCCGTACACGATTCGTGTCGTGTCCGATATTCTCGAATCGAATGGCTCGTCGTCGATGGCGACGGTATGCGCTGGAGTGCTCGCTCTGATGGATGCGGGCGTGCCGATTCGGGAGCCGGTGGCGGGGATTGCCATGGGACTCATTAAGGAAGGCGACAACTCCGCGATTCTCTCCGATATTCTCGGCGATGAAGATCATCTGGGAGACATGGATTTCAAGGTCGCCGGGACCCGGAACGGCATTACCTCCTGCCAGATGGACATCAAGATTGAGGGGATTTCTTCGGAGCTGATGCGTCATGCGCTGGCGCAGGCGCGCGAGGGAATCAATTTCATCCTGGGTAAGATGGCGGAGACGCTTCCCGCGCCTCGGCCCGAGCTTTCTCCTTATGCGCCGCGCATTATCTTCATGAAGATTGATCCGGAGAAGATCGGACTTATCATCGGCCCCGGCGGAAAGAACATCCGTGAAATCATAGAGCACACCGGCGCGACCATCGATATTGAGGACGACGGAACCGTCTGCGTCGCTTCCGCAGATATGGAGAAAGCGGCGGCGGCCGCAGAGACAATTCGCCGGATGCTTGAGGTGCCGGTGGTCGGGAAAGTCTACCGAGGCACGGTCAAGCGGATCATGGATTTCGGCGCGTTTGTTGAAATTCTCCCGGGCCGAGAAGGTCTGCTTCATATTTCGCAGATTGAGAATGAGCGCATCCGGAAGGTCACGGACCACCTTCAGATCGGCGACGAGGTGGAGGTGAAGCTCCTCAAAGTGGACGCGCAAGGCAAACTGGATCTATCACGAAAAGCCCTCTTGTCGAGCCGAGAGCCGGCTTCAAAATGACGCAGCGGCCTTTTCCGGGTCGCGCGGAAAAGGTCGCTAAGAAATCGGATGGAAAGCGACCGCATCCTCCAAAATCGCGACCCAAGAACAGACCTTGACGACCCCATCTTCTTTCCAAAAGACTGAGCTTCCGGGGGGGCTGCGTGTCGTCAGCGAACGAATGCCGGGCGTTCGTTCGGTGGCGCTCGGTATCTGGGTGACCGTGGGCTCCCGTCACGAGGCGGAAGACACCAGCGGTATCTCCCATTTCATCGAGCACATGGCCTTCAAAGGAACGCGAAATCGCTCCGCTCTCGACATCGCGCGAGCGATCGAGCAGGGTGGCGGTTATGTTAATGCGTTCACCGGGAAAGAGCTGACCTGCTTCTATGTCCATGTTCTGGACGAGCAGCTACCGATGGCGATGGACATTCTTGCGGACATCTTGGCCAACTCTCTGTTCGAACCGGCCCAGATGGACAGGGAGAAACAGGTCATCCTTGATGAGATTCGGGATCTTGAGGACAGCCCGGACGAACTCAGTCACGAGCTCTTCACCCGCGCTCTTTTCAAGCCTCACTCCTTGGCACGCCCGATTCTTGGTTCTCCTGAAAATGTCCTGCGATTCACGCGCGACGATTTGGTTCAGTTCATTCGGGCTCACTATGCGCCCGACCGGGTGCTGGTTGCGGCGGCCGGGCGAGTGAATCATCGGGAGCTGGTTCGATTGGTGCAGGACAAACTGCAACTGCAATCCGAAGGTTCCAGACCGGATGGGAATGTTCCGCCTCCACTCGAGCCGGGCGAGATTCGGGAGCAGCGAGCGATTCAGCAGGCTCATGTATGCGTTGGAGGTCGAGGGCTCCGCTATAGCGACGAGCGCCGTTATGTCATCTTCGTGCTCAACACCGCATTGGGTGGCGGCATGTCGTCGCGGCTCTTCCAAAATGTGCGCGAGAAGCATGGTATTGCCTATGCGATTTACTCGTTTGCTGACCTACTTTCCGACACGGGGGTCGCGGGCGTCTATTATGCAACGGACGGTTCGCGCGTTGACAAGGCCTTTGAATTGGTCATGGCGGAACTTCGGGCGCTGAGGGAATCGCCGATTGCCGCCGATGACCTGCAGGGTGTGAAGACTCAGGTCAAAGGCAACACGATGCTGGCCCTGGAATCCGTGGCGACTCGTATGAACCGGTTGGCGAAGATGGAGCTGCACCTGGGACGATTTGTTGACTTGGAGGAGACTGGTCGTTGCATCGACGCCGTGACCGGTCGTCAGGTGCAGGATCTGGCGGACGAATTGTTTTCCGAGGATAATCTGATTACCATGATACTCGAACCGACCAATGAGGCAAGAAACCAACAGGGCGGGGAGGAGGAACATCTGTGATTGTAGGTGTACCGAAGGAAATTAAGTCAAACGAGAACCGCGTTGCGGTGACGCCTGCCGGAGTTGAGACACTGGTCGGGCAAGGGCATACGGTAATGGTGGAGAGATCGGCGGGAGCGGGCAGCGGGTTCGAAGACGCACTGTACGAGAAAAGTGGTGCGAAAATCAGCAGCGCGGCCGAGGAGATCTTTGCCAAGGCCGAAATGATTGTCAAGGTCAAAGAACCTCTGCCTGTCGAGTACGGTCTTATCCGCCGCGGGCAGATTGTCTTCACCTACTTTCATTTCGCGTCATCCCGCGAGCTCACCGAAGGGATGATCAACTCCGGTTGCGTCGCTATTGCCTACGAGACGGTGCAGAAGGCCAACGGTGAGCTGCCCCTCCTGACTCCGATGAGTGAAGTGGCGGGACGGATGGCCGTTCAAGAGGGTGCGAAATTCCTGGAAGAGAGCACCGGCGGACGCGGTATCCTCCTTGGAGGGGTTCCCGGCGTGGCGCCGGCAAATGTCGTCATCCTCGGCGGTGGAATTGTTGGGATGAACGCAGCCAAGATGGCGGCGGGACTCGGGGCTGTCGTGACGATCCTCGATATTTCCCTGGACCGCTTGCGCTATTTGGATGACATCATGCCAAAGAATGTATTGACGCTCGCATCCAATGCGCACAACATCCGTGAATCCATCAAAACAGCGGATTTGGTTGTTGGAGCGGTTCTCATCCCCGGCGCAAAGGCACCGAATCTGGTCACGCGCGACATGTTGAAGCTCATGAAAAAGCGGTCGGTCATCGTGGATGTTGCGGTCGACCAAGGAGGCTGCGTGGAGACTTGCCATCCGACGACGCACGAGAATCCGACTTATGTCGTCGACGATGTCGTACATTACTGTGTCGCCAACATGCCGGGAGCGGTGCCATTCACTTCGACGCTGGCTCTGACGAACGCCACGCTCCCTTACGCCGTCCATATCGCAAACGAGGGGTATGTGAAGGCTGCCGAGGAGAACCGCGAGATACTCCTTGGGCTCAATGTGATTGGCGGAAAAGTCGTTTACAAAGGGGTGGCCGAGGCGTTCGGGCTTCCCTATGTGCATGTAGAACAAGTGCTTCGGTAGGACACTGGAAGTCCGAGTCGAGATAAAACGCCTCTCCGGAGCGCCGTCGGACTTGCCGACCTACGCTTCTCCCGGCGCGGCAGGCCTGGACATTCGGGTTGGCGGGACGGCTCCGGTGGTCATCGCACCGGGGGAGCGCAGGGTGATTTCCACCGGCTTTGCGTTGGCCATTCCGAATGGCTTTGAAGGGCAGGTGCGGATGCGGTCGGGTGTCGCGTTGGAGAAGGGCCTCGTGCTGCCGAATTCCCCCGCGACCATCGACGCCGACTACCGGGGCGAATTGAAGGTCATCGTTGCCAATATCGGCAATGTCGA
>CAZJAD010000022.1:16329-25317 GCA_964543855.1 uncultured Alphaproteobacteria bacterium | reverse complement strand
TCAGCGGCCCCGGCATGATCGCCCAAGCCAGAAGGTATAAAATGACGCCGCCAACGCCCATGGACAGAATCGTCAGCGCAAGCCAGACGACTCGTATGATCGTAGGATCGATGTCAAAGTACTCCGCCAGACCTCCGCAAACGCCTCCGATAACTCGAGAGGTCGAACGCCTAAGTTGCCGAGGTGTCGTCATCGTTGGATCCTCCTGTATTGCCGGGCGGCAGAATTTCAAGGATTGTCCAATTGACTTTTCCCGAAGGAATTTCAATCGTCACCTTGTCACCAGCCTTCTTCCCGATCAACCCTCGTCCCACGGGCGAATGAATGGAAATCTTCCCAACCGACGGATCCGCTTCTTCAGCGGCAACAAGGGTATATCGCCGTTCCCGCCTCTGCTTGTCGTCGCGGACGCGCACCGTCGTGAGAATACGAACCTGATCCGTGTCAATCGAAGCCTCATCTACAAGGTGTACTTGAGAGAGAGTCTGTTGAAGATGAAAAATCTTGCTGTTGGCCCGACTCAGCTCCTCACGGGCGGCATGAAATTCCGCATTCTCGGCAAGATCTCCATGCCCGCGAGCCTCGGACACTCTCTTTATTATCTCAGGGAGCCGCGTGTATTTCCACAAACGGAGCTCCTCCTCCAGTTTGCGTAAGCCATCCCGTGTCAAATAAGTCTTATCCAAAACGCCTACCTCATCCGGAAATAATCCTGTAGTCCTTTCGCCAAACCTCTGGCCACTCGCTTGAGGAACTTGGAATCTCGCAAGAGCTCCTCTTCTTCGGGGTACATCATATAAGCTACTTCGACCAACACCGCCGGAATTTCGGTCGGCCGCACGAGAGCCAGATCGTCGTAGAAGATGCCATCATCGCGGAGCTTAGTCGCTTGGAGCAGGCGTCGGTGAACCGTCTCGGCCGCACGATAACTGCCAGGATGATAGTAATAGGTGCCGCTGCCGTGTCGGAGAAATGGATTGTCTCCGTCGTGAAGCGCGTTGGCATGCACGCTGATGAGGAAATCAGCCTCCTGCTCTCGGGCGAAATCTACGCGGTCGTAGATGCTCACCGTCACATCACTCTCCCGCGTAAGGAGAGCTCGCGCGCCGCGTCGCTCCAGTTCATCTTTCAGCAACTTCCCCAGAGCGAGCACCGCATCCTTCTCCAAGGTGCGCAAAGGCCCGATGGACCCGTCAGCCTCTCCTCCGTGCCCCGGGTCCACAACAATCGTCTTTCCACGCAACGAACCTCGCCGTCCACTCGGGCTGTGCCGGATGAAAACTTCCGCCACCGAGGCATCGGGCAAATACCGCACGCTATAGCCGTGCTCCAGTGGCTCTCTGCACCGGATGTCCAAATCTACCCGGTTGCCTCCGCCACGTCGCCACCGCACAAGGTCCAGCCCGCCTTCCCAGGGCGCCGAGGTTATCTTGTTGATCTTGGAAGCACTGTTGTAGAAGGAGACTGTCAGCACACGCAAATCCATCGAGAGCTGCGCCCGAAACGCACGCCGTGCGCTCACCGGTATCGTCACCCGGCTCTCTTCCGGCGACGAAACAACGATAATGTCCCCCACAATCGAAGGGTCCAGCGCCGTGCTGCTGTCAATGGCGACAAACCGGTCCTCGATGTAAGTCACTCCTCCACCCCCCAGATCGACTCTGAAAAACTTCCCCTTAAACCCGCTGGCAACGAGGTTTGTTCCAAGCGGAGGAAAGAGGTCGTAAGTGCCATCGGGTGCCGTCCGAGTCACGGCGTGTTCAGCCGTAACCCGCAGAGCCAGCGGAAAGACCAGAGCGCCTCTCGCAATGGTGTCCAGCGCCGGCTTCTCCATTTCGCAAAGGAAGCGGTACGAAAGAGCCGCGACCGCCGTCACCCTCCCCTCCTCTATAAGAGTCAATCGAAACGATTTTGTTCCCGGAACGGTGTCCAGCGGAACATAGGCCAAAAAGGCTCCCTTGGAGGTCGTTTCGACTTCCCGGCCGTTAATCTCCAACCTGGCGCTCGCGGGAGATATGTTGCCAAACAGAAAACTGGTACGAACCGTGTCCAAATAGACATAAATCGAATCACCATCGTCCAGCCGAGGATAGACGAGATCGATCTGCGCACCCATTACGACGAACGGAAGCACAAAACCGATGAGAACGACCCCCAGTTGAAATGTCCGGCACCTCATGTGGACGATTTCTGCCAGCGATTGTAGATGATTCGAATTCCTACGAGAACAAGGTCCGGTTCGATCTTCACTTCCAGGCTGGAGCGAGAAAGCACATGGGAAGCCAGCCCTCCCGTCGCGACGACATTGATGTGTCCGCTCATCTCCTCGCGAATCCGCCTCACAAGTCCTTCCACCATTTCCACTGCTCCGAACAGAACGCCGGACTGGATACTTCTCTCGGTTGTGATGCCAATGAGCGCTTCCGGGAACACGAGATCGACCTTGGGCAGCTTCGCCGCCTGATGATGCAAGCTCGCTATGGCAGTCTCAAGTCCCGGAGCAATGATACCGCCGAGGTAGTCTCCATTCTCTGCCACGACATCGAAGGTCGTCGCTGTTCCAAAGTCAATAATGATCAAGGGACCACCATACTTCTCGAAAGCCGCAACGGCGTTGCAGAGCCGGTCGGCCCCAACCTGTCCCGGATTCTTGTAATGAATCTTCACCCAGGGAACTGTCTTTGCCGACACAATAAGCGGCTCCAGGCCGAGTCGCCGATGCGAAATCTGCGCATAGACCGTGGTCATGTCTGGAACGACGGACGAAATGGCCATCCCCGTGATCTGACGGCTCTCGATACTCGCCAACGCCAGAAACCGCTCTGTCAAGACCCACACCTCGTCGGCCGTTCGCGCAATACGCATGGCCATCCGCCAACTGTCCACGAGCTGCGTTCCGCGGAAAACACCCAAAACCGTATGAGTGTTTCCCACATCAATGGCCAGAAGAGTGCTGTCTTTATCCATTGCGGGCTTCCGAAAGAATCTCGCCGCTGTATAGCTCGCGAGTCACACTACTCTGATCTCTCAGTATGAGTTGTCCCTGATCGCCAATTCCCTCGTAGGAGCCACGGGCAACGCCTGAATCCGTCTCCACGGCAACAGCAGTGCCCCGAGACTGCGCAAAAGACGACCACCGCCGCTTCATCTCGTCAACCCGGCTCTCTCGAAACAAATCATAGAGTCCCTCCAGTTCTTCGAGGATCTTCGCCAAGAGCGATTCCCGGGAAGAAGGCTGGAGCGAAAGCAGATGAAGTGAAGAAATCGCCTGCCGCGTGTCGCGCGGCAGTTCTTCTTCTGTCTGTGTCAAATTTATACCGATGCCGACAACAACGCAGACTCTCTCGCCCATGGAAACGCTTTCAGCCAGAATGCCACCCACCTTGCAACCATCAACCAAGATGTCGTTGGGCCATTTGAGCCGCAATCGCTCTGCAGAACACGCGCACAACCGGCAGATTGATTCTGCCACGGCAACGCCTGAAATCAGCGGCAGGAAACCCAGCGGCGCACTATCCTTGTCCGGCCTCAGTAGTACGGAAAAGAGAAGAGATTTACCGGCGACATCTTGCCAGCGACGCCCGCGTCTTCCACGACCCACCGTCTGATGATTGGCAACAACGGTCGCCCCGGCGAGATAAAAGCGTCCTTCGTTTTCAAGGAGCCAGCGATTGGTCGAGTCGACTTCCTCAAGGAAAACGACTTCGCGCCCAAAACGCCGCGTCCCAAGGACGCGCTCATATTCTGCGTTATCCCAGGACACGGCTACTCTTTGTATTCGCCCCAGACTCCCCTCAGTGTGTCGGAAATCTCGCCCAAGGTCGCTTCAGAAAGCGCGCAGTCGATCAGGACTGGCAATAGATTCTCGTTGCCCTGAGCTTCCCGCTTAAGCCGTCGCAGAACACTCTCCACTTTCACCTTGTCTCGCGTCGCTCGCAATTCCCGCAGGCTCTGGCGCTGTTTTTCCTCAATCGCAGGGTCAACTTTGAGAATCTCCGGCTCTTCATCCTCTTTCTCGCCGAAGCGGTTGACACCGACGACGATCCGTTCGTTTGACTCGATTTCTTTCTGATACTGGTAGGCTTCACGGGCAATTTCTTCCTGGAAGTAGTGCGCCTCGACAGCCGCGACAGCCCCGCCTCGTTTCTTAATCTCCTCGAGGTACGCGTCGACGCGCTTTTCGATTTCACTGGTCAGAGCCTCGACGAAATGCGAGCCCGCCATAGGATCAATCGTGTCGGCAGCGCCGGATTCATACGCGATAATCTGCTGCGTTCGAAGCGCCAGGCGGGCAGACTCGGCGGTTGGCAATCCAAGAGCCTCGTCACGAGCATTCGTGTGCAGACTCTGTGTTCCTCCAAGGACAGCCGCGAGAGCCTGCAGAGCGACGCGTACGGTGTTGTTCTCAGGTTGTTGCGCTGTCAAGGAACAGCCTGCCGTCTGCGTGTGAAAGCGCAGCATCTGCGAGCGAGGATTCTTCGCTCCATACTGCTGCTTCATCAACCGAGCCCAAATCCGACGGGCGGCTCTGAATTTGGCAACTTCTTCAAAAAAACAGTTGTGGCAATCCCAGAAAAATGAGAGACGCGGCGCGAACTCGTCTATCTCAAACCCTCGCTCAAGCATGGCGTCCACATACGCCAGAGCATTGCCGAAAGTGAAGGCCAATTCTTGGACAGCCGTGGCACCTGCCTCGCGGATGTGGTAGCCCGAAATGGAAATACTGTTCCACTTGGGAAGCGCGTCCTTGCAGTAAGCGATAATGTCTGTGACCAGACGCATCGAAGGCCGCGGTGGAAAGATGTAAGTCCCTCGAGCGACATATTCTTTGAGAATATCGTTCTGAACGGTACCGGCAAGCTCTTTCTCCCGGCAAGCGGTTTTGCGAGCAACAGCAATGTAGAAAGCCATCAGAATCGCCGCCGTCGCACTGATGGTCATCGATGTGCTTATCTTGTCAAGAGGAATTCCGCGGAAGAGTTCCTCCATATCTCGGAGCGAACTGACGGCGACGCCCACGCGACCCACCTCGCCGGACGCTGCAGGATGATCACTGTCGTAGCCAATTTGCGTCGGAAGATCAAGGGCGACCGAGAGTCCCGTTTGTCCGTGCTCGAGTAGGTAGTGATACCGCCGGTTCGACTCGTCGGCGCTGCCAAACCCGGAATACTGGCGCATCGTCCAAAAACGCCCGCGATACATCGTCGGCTGCACGCCCCGTGTGTACGGGAAAAAACCGGGATAATCCGAGGTTCCCTGTGCGTCGGCGCTTTCGTAGAGCCGTTTCACAGGAATACCGGAAGGCGTCACAAAGCTGCTCCGTCTCTCCGGCGTTTGAGCAAGCGCTTTCTCGACAGCCTTCTCCCAAGCTTGACGCTCCGACTTATTCGATGACAACGAGCACCTCGCCTTTTTCCACGGTTTGTTCCTCTTTGACACGGATGTCCTTTACAGTGCCATCTCCGGGAGCTCGCACTTCGTTTTCCATCTTCATTGCTTCCACAACGACGACTCCCTGACCGCGGGTCACCTGCTCCCCGACTTTCGCCTCGATCTTGACCACTCGCCCCGGCATCGGAGCCTTGATACTGAGAGCGGCTCGGTGCACTTCACCGGTCGCCGCGAATGAGCGCAGCATACGCTGCCGCGAATCTTCGACCCGAACAACATACTCATGCCCCGAAAACAGGAACCGTGCTCCTTCCTCGGTGAAGTCGATCGGAAAATCCAGAACCTGATCTCGGATGCGAGCTTTCACGAAAGCCCTGTGCGCCGATGGGAGCAACTCCACCGGAACGGGAATCCCATCAACCGTGATTCCATTCTTCCCAAAAATCACCTTGTACTCGTGGTGCCCGAAATGAACATAAACCGCATTGTCTTCCATATCACATCCTTGTCTCCGACAGTGCGTCCCGGCGGCCCGTCCATTTCCATCCACTCTTCTTCGTCCCAACCGCGGCGGCTCGCTCGCCGTCAGGCGAGAGGGAACCATTCTCTTTTGTGGAAAGAGCGATCGCAGCCGCCACCGATCGTTCCGTATCCGCACTCGCTCGAATCTCGAGAAACTCGCTCAAGAGCCTCGTGTCAACGATGCGCGTATCATAATCTCCGTTCTGAAAATTCAGGTGCTCGATGACAAAAAGGCAAAATGGTATCGTCGTGCGCACGCCCGAAATCCGGTACTCGCGCAGCGCTCGAGCCAGACGGCTCATCGCTTCCGCCCGATTCCCTCCCCATCCGACAAGCTTGGAGAACAGCGGATCATAGAAGCTCGAAATCTCGCTCCCTTCCGCAATGCCACTATCTTCACGAATCCCCGGCCCCGATGGCATGCGGAGGTAGTGAATGGTGCCGGTCGTCGGGAGAAAACCTGCCGTGACATCTTCCGCGTATAGTCGGGCTTCAATCGCGTGCCCGCGAGGCACGATCTGATTTTGAGTCAGCGTTAGTTTTTCACCGGCGGCAATACGCAGCTGCCACTTGACAAGGTCGACACCCGTCACCATCTCTGTCACCGGGTGTTCCACTTGAAGCCGCGTGTTCATCTCAAGAAAGTAGAAACGGCCGCGGGCATCGAGCATGCACTCAACCGTCCCGGCATTCGTGTAGCCACAGGCTCTCGCCGCCCGCACGGCCGCCGCGCCCATCTCTTCCCGAAGCTCCGGCGTCAGCGCCACAGAAGGCGTCTCCTCGATGATCTTCTGGTGCCGGCGCTGGATAGAACACTCGCGCTCTCCCAAGTGGACAACACGACTGTGCTCATCGGCCAGAATCTGAAACTCGATATGACGCGGACCTTCCAGAAATTTCTCAATGTAAATGCTGCCATCACCAAAAGCACCTCGCGCCTCGCGAGTTGCGGCGTCGAGCGCCTCTTTGAGATCCGCCTCTTTCTCCACGATGCGCATGCCCTTGCCGCCGCCGCCGAGAGCCGCTTTCAGAAGCACCGGATAGCCTATTTGAGCCGCCGCCCTGCTCGCCTCCAATGCCGAACCGACAGCCTCTTCCGTTCCCGGAATAATCGGTACTCCGGCCGACTTCATCATGCGACGCGCTTCGGTCTTTGAACCCATGGCTCTCATCGCCTCTGCAGACGGCCCAATGAAAATGAGGCCTGCATCTTTCACCGCCTTGGCAAACCCCGAGTTCTCCGCCAGAAAGCCATAGCCGGGATGAATAGCCTGCGCTCCGCTCCTTTTAGCCGCATCAAGAATCCGCTCAAAATTCAGATAGCTCTCAGCCGCAACCGCGCCGCCGATGAGATGGGCCTCATCAGCCATCTGAGTATGAAGCGCAGTCCGATCAGCTTCCGAATAAACAGCAACAGATCGGACACCCATCTCTCGACAGGCGCGCATGACCCGGATGGCAATCTCTCCGCGATTGGCGACCAGAACTTTCTGAAACATCATGTCACCTTGACCTGTCCCGCGCGGATAATCTCCTCCAAGTTCCACCTCAGAGGAATGCGCACAGCCCCGAAATCCTTTCGCTCGTAAACCAGATACCCCTTCTCCAATGCAAATAAGAATAAATCACGCGTGATTTCAATGTCCTTGCGACAGTACTCTTCGATTAGGTCGAGTCGCCCCTCTTTCCACCACGCGATGGATTGCAATCCATCGGCCATCTTCTTCACGCCAAGCGTGGCCTTGGCGAGCGTATCAAGTTTGAGTCGCAGGCCGGCCTGCCTTTCCACCTCGACCAGCATATCCAACGACGGCAAATCATCAAAACGATCAAAGGTGTAGCCCCGCAAGACCTCGTAGTCGAAACGCAACTGATTGTAGCCGACGACGAGATCACCTTCCCGCAGATGAGCGATGAGATCACTGACATGAGCTTCGTCATAGAAAAGAATCTTCTCATCACGGCTGTCATAGACACCGCCCAATGCCAAGCGCATCTGGCGAATCGCTGACCAACCTCCCACCTCTTCAGCTGAATGCTGCGTCTCAAGGTCAAAGACAAGAATGCGACGATCGGAGGGAATTCTCCCCGGAACGAAAGCCGCTTGCTTTTCTTGCCGCAATGTTTTCTTGATTGGAGCAGTCTCGCATTGCTCCTCGCCCGGTGTTGCGAGCAAACCATCCAGCACCATCACCGCCGCCATCTTATCCAGCGGTTTGTTCCCTGCACCGCATCTCGGCGAATGAATACAAGAAGGACACCCTTCCTCGCACGGACACTCGGAGATTAGCTTGCGCGTCCGCTCGAGAAGCTCCAGAATAACCTCATAGACACGCTTGGCAATTCCGGCGCCACCGGGATAACCGTCGTAGATGAAGACGGCGCCGCTACCTACTTGTGGATGCATCGTGTACGAGATGCCGCCGACATCGCTCCGGTCACATAGTGCAAAAAGCGGAACCAGTGAAATCGCCGCATGCTCAATGGCGTGAATCCCACCCATGAAGTGGCGTTCCTCAGCGGCAAGCCGCACCGGCACCTCAGGTGGAATCTCAAACCAGACAGCTTGCGTCGTATAGCTCTGAGGCGGCAGTTCAAGTGGCTCGACGGACAACAGCTCCTGACTGTACAACCGGCGCCGTTCGTAGCTGTGATAGGTTTCCGTAACCTTCACAATCCCCGAGTGCACAACGGCAGACAATTCCTTCTTTCGCGCTGTTTCTCCCAGAATCTCGGTCTGCTTGTCCGATCGCACCATCGTATAAATCGCAGCGGAAATCGGCAAGACTTCTACACGCTTCTTCTCCAAATCGAGCTTCTGCACTTCATACTGACGACCTCGATGGAGGTAGATAGCGCCGTCATGGCACTCACGAAAAACTGCCGCGCCCGAAATCTCACCGATTGGCTTCGTTTCATCCGGATCAACAATATCAAAGGTATTCCCGACATGCCGAATGCTGACGCCCTGCTGAGGGCGCGGCACACCGGGAAACCACTGCTTGCCGCTGGCACTCCGCACAAGAAGTCCCTGTCGCTCCAGAGCTTGAATGACCGGCCTCACGCGCTCAGTAT
>CAZJAD010000022.1:14310-16229 GCA_964543855.1 uncultured Alphaproteobacteria bacterium | reverse complement strand
GGATAACCGGCAAGGATACACAGGTCCAAACCGCCGATGTCAATCCCCAACTCCAGTGCGCTCGTTGACACAACGCCTTTCAACTCGCCGCTCGCCAGCCTGGATTCGATCTCGCGTCTCTCCTCCGGAAGGAATCCCGCCCGATAGGAACTGACGAACTTCGCCAAATCGGGACGCGTATCGAGAATCGTGCGGTGAATTATCTCCGTCGTCACACGCGCGCGTGTGAACACAATCGTTTTCAATCCGTGCTCGATGCCCTCAACGAAGAGTCTGGCTGCCGCACCCGTAACGGAATGCGGAGGATCGAGAAAAAGAAAGTGCCGCGTCCCCATCGGCGCACCGGATTCCGATACGAGATCAAACGGTCGTCCCGTCAGCTTCTCCGCGAGCTCCAGAGGATTGGCAATCGTCGCTGAAAGAGCAATGAATTGCGGCTGCACACCATAGTATTCGAGCAACCTCGAGAGCCGCCGAAAGACCTGCAAGATATGCGAGCCGAAAATGCCCCGATACGCGTGCAATTCGTCAATCACGACGAACCGAAGCCGCTTCAGAAACTTCTCCCAACCCTGGTGGAAAGCCATGAATCCCGCATGCAGCATGTCCGGATTCGAAAAGAGAAGTCGTGGCGGCTTCTTCTTCAGACGAGCGCGCAGCGGTCCCGGCGTGTCTCCGTCATAGATCTCCACCGATAGGTCCAGATGACCATCCAGCACCTTCTGCCAATGGGCGGCCTTGAGCTTCTGATCCTGCTCGAGGGCTTTCAGCGGGAAGAGAACAAGTGCCGCACTGTCCGGCTCCTGAAGAAGTTCTTCTGCGACGGGCAGGAAATACGAGAGCGTCTTGCCGCTTGCCGTTGGAGTGACCACGACGACATTCTTGCCCTCTCGAATCTTGTCGATGGCATCTGCTTGGTGAGAGAAAAGCTCGCGAATGTCGAGTTCGGCCAGGCCTTTCCTGAAAACCTCGGGAAGTGGTGGGTCGAGCGCACGAAACCGCGCCGATTGCGGCGGAAACGACTCCAGGTGCATGCGGCATGCCGCGAAATCGGAGTCACGCTCGATCGTTCTCAGAAAGTTCAGAATCATCCACTTCCTCGTCTGGTACATCCCCTTGCTTGGCAGGGTGCTTCTTGCGTCGGCGATAGACTTTGGCCGGAAGCTCCGCTTTCGGAGGTTTCCGTGGCAGCGGAACGCGCGGCTTCGGCTTCTTCCGCTTCTTGGATTTCGCCTTCGACCCCATCGCTACAACAAGCCCTGCTCTTCATACCACCTGACCGTCTCAGTCACGGCATCCTCAAGGGAAATCTGACAGCGAATTCCCAGTGCCCGAAATATCTTCTCAGAACTGACAACCCACCCGGGCGCCGTAATCTCGGCCAGCTTCTGTCGATTGAAAAGGGCGGCTTTGCCCTGAAGCTGCGCCACCCACTCACAAACGCGAGCCGCCGCTTTCAAGACGGGCAAAGGAATCGTCGGAAACGGCCGAATCTCAATGCCTCGCACCGAAGCGGTGACCCGCGACACCTCCCGCCAGGTCGTCGGCTGCTCACTCGCGACGAAGTAGGTCTCGCCGAGACCTTCTTCCACTTCGGCAACAGTTCTCAGTGCTGCGACAAAATCGCGGACATATATCCAACTGTAGTGTCGCTCCTCACTGCCGAGAACCGGGTAGCGCCGCAATTTCATGACCGTCCGAAAAATCGGAAGGAACTGGCTGTCGCGAGGGCCGAAGATCGCCGAAGGTCGAAGAACTACCCACTCCAAATCCCCGTCGGCCTCCCGCACCGCCTTCTCACCCTCCAGCTTCGAGGCCCCGTAATCCGTAAGAGGCTCCGGCCGATCCTCCTCGACTCGCGGTCGCTCATTGGTGGCCGGCCCTGCCGCCGCTTGCGATGAACAGAAGACGAAACGCCG
>CAZJAD010000022.1:0-14210 GCA_964543855.1 uncultured Alphaproteobacteria bacterium | reverse complement strand
GTGCCTCCCGTCAGCAGAACCGTTCCTTTCATGGGCGTTGAATCCTGTCCGCCAGATCCTCGGGCACTCTCGTCAGCTTCTCTCCCGGCCCCACGAAACAGTGTTCTGTGAAACCTTCACAGAGCATCTTGTCGCCATGAAAGACTCGGTAATCGAAACGCAGGCGGTAGGCCGATGCGAGGGAAACGCGGGTCACAATCCGCAGAAAGTCGTCGTATCTGGCACCCGCCAGAAAACGACAACCTGTCGAAACGACAGGTAGACGGTAGCCGTCCTTCTCAATGTCCGCGTATGGGCGCCATGCCTCCCTCATCAGCTCCGTGCGCCCGATCTCGAAGTAAGTGAAATAGCGCCCGTAGTAGACCCACCCCATGGCGTCCGTCTCGGCGTAACGGACACGCACCGAGGTGGTCCCTTCACAAACCGGACCACCCCTATTCCAGCCAGAAACCGATTCTCGCATATTTCTCGTGCCGAGCGCGGATAAGCTCCTCCTTCGGAAGCCGACCGAGGTCCTTCAGTGTCGACAGAATCGTCTTCTTGATGAGTGCAGCCATCTTGTCCATATCGCGGTGCGCGCCTCCCAGCGGCTCCTCCAGAATCCCGTCGATGATCTTCATGCTGTGCAGATCCGGAGCGGTGAGTTTCAAGGCATCCGCAGCCCGTTCTGCTTCCGAAGCGTCGCGGTAGAGAATCGACGCACACCCTTCCGGACTGATGACCGAATAAATGGCATGCTCCAGCATATAGATCCGGTCGGCGACCGAGATAGCGAGTGCGCCGCCGCTGCCGCCCTCGCCGATGACAATCGTCACAATCGGAACAGGTAGCCGGGACATCTCAAAAAGGTTGTGCGCGATAGCTTCGGCCTGGCCTCGCTCTTCGGCACCCACTCCCGGGTAAGCCCCCGGGGTATCTATGAAAGTCACGACCGGACGATTGAACTTCGCCGAGAGCATCATCAGACGCAGAGCCTTGCGATAGCCTTCCGGATTCGGCATCCCGAAATTGCGCTTGAGATTCTCTTTCGTCCCACGACCCTTCTGGTGGCCGATAATAACGACAGGCACATCGTCAATCTTCGCCAGTCCTCCCACGATGGCTTTGTCATCGGCGTAGCACCGGTCGCCATGAAATTCTGTCCAGCTCGAGCAGATCCGCGCGATGTAGTCAAGAGTGTAGGGCCTCTGTGGATGCCGCGCCATCTGAACTTTCTGCCATCGGGACAGCTTGCGATAGATCTCCTGCTTCAGCTTGGCCGCTTTCTTCTCCATGCGCCGGATTTCTTCCGAAAGCGAACGCATGCCGCTGGAGCGGGTAATCTGCTTCATCTCAGCGATCTTTTGTTCCAGCTCGGCGACCGGCTTCTCGAAATCGAGAACATAGCCGTTGCGCAGGCTGCTCCGCCCAGCCCCTGAACCTGGAGGTAGATCCGCCGGTGAACGTGCCACAGCCAACTCCCTGCTATGAACGCCCCGCCTTGCGAAGCCACGGAAAGAAAAACCCGAGCCAACCTCGCAGGCGAATTCCGGTATCGAGAAGCCACAACAGAGGCGGCGGATACCGGTCGCGAAGATGCTTGCGTACAAAGACGCGCATGGCCTCGAAGAAAAACCAATCCGGCCGACCCGGACTGCGCCGCATGCTGGCGCCCTTGACATGGGTAATCGATGCCCGCGGGATGTACCAGATCTCCCACCCCGCACGCTTCATGCGCCAGCACCAGTCAATATCTTCCCCATAAAGGAAGTACTCTTCGTCGAAGTACCCCACCGGATCAGCGGCCTCGCGCCGCACGACCATACAGGCACCACTCAGCGCGTCGACCTGCGTTTCGTAGTCAGGCTCCAGATAAGTGAGATGGTACTTCCCGAACAGGCGACTGCGCGGAAAGAGCGTGGACAGGCCGAAAAGCCGGCTGAACGCCGCCAGCGGCGTCGGAAAGCCACGACGACACTCCGGACGAAACCGCCCTTCGGGGCTGACGATCTTTGGACCACACGCTCCCGCCTGTGGGCGGCTCTCCATGAATTCCACAAGCTCCTGCAGAGCGCCACGCTGCACCAAGGTGTCCGGATTCAAGATCAGGATATACTTGGAGGTCGACTTCAGAATGCCCTGGTTATTGGCTCTGCCAAAGCCGCGATTCTCCTCGTTGCAGATGACATTTACCTGCGGCCAATGGCGCTTGAGGAATTCGACCGAGTCGTCCGTCGACGCGTTGTCCACGACCCAGATCTCACCGACCAGAGTCGGCGCAGTCTCATAGAGTGAACGCAGTGCCTGATCCAAAAGATCGCGCACATTGTAGTTCACAATGACGACGGCGACGCTCCCGCGATCGGTCATCGAATCTTGCCCAATATGCTTCTGAGGCGCAGGCTCCACACCATGAAAACCGCCTCCCTGACAATCGCCTTCGACATCTTGGAAGTGCCGACTTTCCGCTCAACGAAGATAATCGGGATTTCGCAAAAGCGGAAGCCTTTCTTCCAAGCCTTGAAATTCATTTCTATCTGGAACGAGTAGCCACCGGATTTTACCTGATCAAGGTCGATGGCCTTCAGAGTCTTGATGCTCCAGCATTTGAAGCCACCGGTCGGGTCCTTGATCGGCATCCCGGTGATAACGCGCGTATACCACGCTGCAAAACATGAGAGCATCAGCCGCCTCAGCGGCCAATTGACGACAGAAATACCATCAACATAGCGCGATCCAATCACGAAATCATAGTCCCCGATTTTCTCCATAAGTCGGGGCACATCGCGAGGATCGTGGGAGAAATCCGCGTCCATCTCGAAGACAAAATCGTACCCCTCCCGGATCGCGAACTTGAATCCCGCCACATACGCCGTGCCCAGGCCCAGTTTACCGGGTCGCTCGATGAGCTTCAACCGAGGCTCGGTCTGCTGGCGCTCCCTGATGTACGCCGCCGTACCATCCGGCGAATTGTCATCTACAATCAGAATGTCGAGACCGAGATTCTGCTCGTACACGGCGTCGAGAAGTTGGCCAATATTGTCCAACTCATTGTAGGTAGGAATGACAATGAGACCTCTCACAGTCTGCATCCCCTGCTTTTGAACGATCTGAGTTTCTGAGCCACCGCCTCGGACTTCCGAGCGATAATCTGGGCGGCTAATACGGCCGCATTCACTGCTCCTGCCCGACCCACAGCCAGAGTGGCCACGGGCACACCCGCTGGCATTTGCACGGTCGCCAGCAGTGCATCGAGTCCGTCAAAAGAAGAGCCCGGCAAGGGAACTCCAATGACAGGTAGGATTGTGCGCGCGGCACAAGCGCCGGCCAGATGCGCTGCCATCCCCGCGGCCGCGATAATCACCTCCCCGCCCTGTTTCTCGGCTTCAGCCAATCGCGCTTGAAGCCCCTCGGGATCCCGGTGTGCCGAGCAGACCGCCAGCTCGTAGCTGATACCGAAGTAACTCAGGTAGTCGTCTATACCCGAGAGATATTCACGGTCGGACTCGGAACCAATGAAAATGAAGACTTGTGGCAAGAACTACCCCTCACATTTCCTTGAGCAAAAGACCATCACACGGTTATTAAATACGTGGGATGGTCCAGACCGCCAAAGGGCAACACACCCTTGTCTACTGGGAGAAGTCTATGGGTTTCGTCATCGGATCGAAATAAACCCGCAAACCCACCGTCGCGAAGGGACCGCTGAAGTCCGCTTCCCAAGCTCGACTCACCAGCGGATGCACAACCTTCGCACGCACATCATCGAAACCCTCATTAATCATCTCAGTGACAGCGGCCTGGCGATAGCCACCCCCCAAACTCACTCCAACACGGCGCCCCAGCGGAATCTCCAGCGCTCCATTTGCCATGATGCCGAAGGTGCGCCCGGTGCCGTCAAACACGGAACTCCCCGGTTCCCACAGTATGTCCTGTTTGGCAATCAGGAAATCCACACCGCCACCCAAATACGCATAAATTCCCCGGACTGGCTCGAAGACAAGATTCCCCAGCACAAATATCTCCGTCGCACGAGCCGAGAAAGTGAGGCTCGTGTCTTGCCATCGAGCTTCGCTCTCGAAATTCAATAGAGAGTTGAAACCGATGTTCCACTGGAAATGCTTCTCCTGCCGCCATAGAAGTGAGATACCGCCGGAAGGACCGGCATAATTCTCCGTCAGTGTCGCCGACACCGAACTCCCGTAATAGTCCAGAACATCTCGCGTGTCCGAAACCTGATAAAGAGAGAAACCGCCCCGGAATTCGACCCCGTATTTGTGGGGATCATCGAAGGCCCACACCCTCCCAATACCCAACGAAAGAAGCAGTGCGAGCGAGAGCAAAGCTCCAAGTATCATTTGTCGCTTCATTGCGCCTCCGAATCACTTGATGTTGCAGCCAATAACCGTTCAAACTGCTCAAGCCGTGCGGCGGCTCCACCGTCTTCGGGATGCTTCGCCAGCCAGCGCCGAATCAGAGCAATCGCGTCTTCATAGCGCCGAGTTCGTTCATAACACTGTGCAAGACCGCCGACACCCTGGCCGTCCTCTGGATCATACTCCAGAACCTTCTCAAAAAGTCGCGCGGCCTCAGCATAAGCCCTTACGCTGAACAAAATCTGCCCCGCATCAGAGATCTGTTTTGGATCTCCTGAAAGAAGAATCTGATCCACAATCTGGTGCACCTTCGCCGAATCTTGAAAGACCTGGTGATAAATCGCCGCGTAGCGCGCCGCCGTCGAGCTCGACAGATTGCCGGCAAGCATCACCCGATCCAGCCGCTCCCGAAGTCCCTCAGGTTGTCCGAGGTCGTAGTACATCTTCCCAAGCTGGACGGTGAGTTCGGGATTCGAAATCGGATTCACATCTTCGGGCATGAGCGATGCCATGTGGTCCAGAAGGAATAGTGCCTTGTCGTGATTCGACAGCTTGTCAAAATCCTCGGCCTTCACCTCGCCCGGCGAATAGGTCAGCGTCGTGCGTTGCGTGTCTTCCGGTTGATTCATGTAGTGATAGGCGAGCTGGAGAAAACCCGACCGGTAGTTCTGAAGAAGTTTCTGGATGTTGTCATCAAAGTGCACCGCCGGATCGTTCAAGCCACGATAATGATCCGCATACACCTCCAGTACATTGAGCAGCATCCGATCGGCATCAATCACCTTGCCTCCGGCCGGACTCAGTCGAAATGCCAGACCCTCCATCGTGAGGTAGTCGCGCAAACCGCAGAGGTTGGAGGTAGCCACAGTCACCGCGAAATAAATCGGGCGTGGATTGCGAGTCCTTCGAGGATCATAATTCGTCCGAATGATGTCCAGAACCATCACATCCTGCACACGCAGGAAGTTTCGATCCCGGCTCTCCGACCGGTAAGGCACATACTGCGTGGCCGGCATGTTCCAGACCATCTTGCCTTCCGGCGTGTCCAGTTCAATGCGCTGCCGCTCCTTGGGCCAATAGCGCGACAAGAGCGCCTGGGCATCCCGCCGGTCAATGTAGCGATCAATGTAAGCGTCGGTGAAACTTATCGGAACACGCGGCTCGCGATCCCTGAGCTGCTTGATGTACCAGCCGGTATTCAGAAGGCTCAGATTGGCGACCCGAACATCCTTGCGAACCCCCTCCACCTCCTGCAAATACCACAGTGGAAAGGTATCGTTGTCCCCGTTCGTAAAAAGAATGCCGTAGGGCTCGCACGACATCAGCATGTTGTACGAGTAATCCCACGCCACATAATTCCCCGTCCGGTCTTGCATGGGGAAATTCCTGGCCAGCATGATGACCGGCGCAAGAATGAACAAGAGAACACCCGTGGCGAGCAGTGCCCCCCGCCGGACCCGCTGTCGGCGAAATAGAGACGCCACACCATCCAGCAAAGCCGTGGCCCCCAAACCTATCCAGATCGCAAACGCGTAGAAAGAGCCGACATACGAGTAATCCCGTTCACGAGGTTGTGGATCATCCTGATTTACATAGAGAATGACAGCATACCCCGTCATGAAAAAGAGAACCAGGACGATTAGCCCCATGCGTTTATCACGATAGAACAGATAGCCGATGCCCAGAAGTCCCAGGAGGAAAGGCAAAGCGAAAATATAGCTGTTCTGAACTCCAGCATCCTGGAATTCCTGATCCGGCGCCCCTTCCCGGCCGACAAACTGCCAGAGCAGGTACCGGTTGTACATCTTGTTAATCTGATAACGCCAGAAAAAGTCCCACTCGGAGGAGTATTTTGGATCGCTGTTCCACGCGCGATCGACGACCGAATGCTCCCCATACTGCTCCCGATTCAGATACGACAGAAACGCGGCGGGAGTCTCCGGATCGTTCTCGTCAATTGGCGTATCCATGTTCGATCGAATATAGATCATCGTGTAGGTCGAATAACCTACGACGATGAGCAACAGGCTCGCCAGAACCGTCGCGGTGACATGAGCTTTGGCGCGCGCGGCCCAGACAAACGCGATAACAACACACCCGATAACCAAAAGCGGCAACCAGTACCCGACTTTCGCCGCCGAGCCCGGCAACCACTTCACAATCCCGGGGTAGACCGCGATGAACGCCGCTCCCGCAGCCACACACATCCAGAAAAAACTGCCCCAACTGAATTCACGCTTCCGAAAATAAATGATCAGGGCCAGTGCCGGGATCGTCAGAATCATGAGCAGATGAATCCCTGTCGCCAGACCCATGATATAGGCGATCAGAATCAAAATCCGCTCGCTCCCCGGCTCGTCAGCCCGCTCGCTCCAAAGCAAGGTGAGCCAGACGATGATATGGGTGAAAAACTGCGAAACCGCATAAACCTCGGACTCGACCGCGTTGAACCACATGCTATAAGAGAAACAGAGGGCGAGCGAGCCAATGATTCCGCTCCCATACACGATGATTTGGTCGCTGACGCTTCGTTCCGGCCCACGCCAATGCCGGATGATCATCACAATCGTCAAATACAGGAAGAATATCGCCAGTGCACTCACAATCGCCGGGAAAAGCGTGACACGAAATGCAATATCGGAAGGAAACGGCAGGAGGCTGAAAAATCGCCCGACCAGAAGGAAAAGAGGCGACCCGGGTGGATGAGGCACGCTCAAAGTATAAGAACACGCGGCGAACTCACCGCAATCCCAGAACGAAACCGTCTTGGCGCATGTTATGAGATATGTAGCCAGAGCCACCACCAAGACGAAGATCGCGGACAGGCGGTGGGCAAGCGGGTTTACCACCCCGTTGGAACTAACGACTGGAATGTCCGCTTTTTCTTGAGAAAGTAGGCGATCACCAGGCTCTTTGGCAGCACGCCCTTGAGAGCCTGCCGATCCGGAACCGACCTTTGTCGCTGAACCTGACGCCTTTTTCGAAGGAGAGGCCATAGGTGGGAAAGAATCCATGTATAGGCGGCAATCACCGCCACTGACCGTTTAGGTTCCCCACGCAGCGGGGAAGTGAGAATTGTAACCACATCCAGCAACAACCGCCCGGCAAGGGCCGGAAGCAATCGCGCCATGCCGTAGTTCTTCACCAGCATCATCAGACTGTTTCGCTGGTTGAAGTAGATCTTCGGGTAGCGCTCGGCCGAGAGCGCTGCGCCGGAATAATGATAAACCACGCCGCGCGGCGCAACGAGAACTTTCCAGCCGCCCAGATGCAATCTCCAGCACAGGTCTATCTCTTCCATGTGGAGAAAGAATGTGTCGTCAAGCCCGCCCACTTCCAGGAACGCCGATTTCCGAACTACGAGGCACGCCCCGGTGGCCCAGAAGCAGTCTCGCACACTATCGTACTGCCCGTTGTCGGTCTCAACGACATCAAAGACACGGCCGCGAGCAAACGGGTAACCGTAGCAGTCCATGAAGCCGCCGCTGGCACCCGCATAGTCAAATTGAGCGCGGTCTTTGAGCCCTCGAAGCTTCGGTTGACAAGCTCCAAGGCGCGGATCCGCCGTGAAAAGCTCAAGCGGCTGATCCAGCCAGTCCGGCTCAACCTCCACATCGAAATTCAGAAAGACCAGAATCTCGCCCGATGCCGACTTCACGACGCGATTGTATGCGCCGCTGTACCCGTAATTCGTGTCAAAAGCAACGATTCTGAGTTCAGGGAAATTCTGGCGAACATAGTCTAAGCTGCCGTCCTTGGAGTTGTTATCCGCGACGATAATTTCCAGCGGACGGTAGCGTGTGGCGTGGAGGGTCTCAAGACATCGGGGCAGGAACGCTAAGCCGTTGTAATTCAGTATAATAACGCTTACGACCGGCCCCGGTTGGGTCGGGATTGTCATGAAATCTTTGTAAGTTACGCATTCCGCTGCGCAATGTCAAGCAAAAACGCGTCCGATTCGCCCTCTACTCGCACCGTGACTCCCCTATTCACCTCAATCGATTCGCACACCACTCAGATTCACCTTCCAACAATCACTTTGTCTTGAACGACATGAGCCTCACCGTACCCCTTGGTGCGGGCTGTACTCTTGGCCGCCTCGGCCTCCTCGATGGCCTCGAAGTCCCCCAGCCGAACACACCAGAACGGATCTTCGTAGACCAGATAAGCCCGCACATCGAAGTCTTTCGTCGCACGCTCTTTGAGCCGCTGACCCGAGGACTCGTCGCCGAACGCCCCGATCTGCACGCGATACCCGAAAACCTCCTTGCTCCGTCCCTCTTCCCCGATGGGCAATTCCTTCTCAAACACATCGCCGCCGAGAGAAAGCGGGTCGAACGGTTCTGCCGTCGCAGTGGCCGTATCAACCGGCGCCGTCGCTGGAGGAGGTTCCTTTTTGACCATCGTCACCGGACGGATGCAAGCCTGCCCGGCAAGACCGGCAAGAATGAGAACAATGGGAAGAATAACTCTCATATCTGCTCCGCTTCCGTGGCCGGGATCCATCCCTGGCGCCCGTCCACTAATTCGATATTGAGCCAATCTGCCAGATTCGCCTTCACGCGAACCTTCAACCCCTCGTGAAGTGCGAAAACATCCTTCGACCCCTCGTCCGGCGCGCTCTTGACATCGACTTTCGCTACGGCGATAATCGCGTAGGGCTTGCTGTCAAGCACGGCACGCCAAACAAACAGCGCCCCACTGAGGAGCCATATGACAATAATCGTCGTCGGAATGGCGCGTGCCAAACGCCCGGGGAACAAGAACAGCACTATCACGGAGACCGCAGAAATCACGCTCAGCCAGACAAAAAGCAGCCGTAGTTCAGCCAGAGAGAAGTAATCCCGAACGCTGTCCACCCACTTCCAGATAATCAACCGTGGCGGTCTCTCAACGCGATCCACAACCGCCAGTCTGGCAAAACTCAGGTTCGCGGCGACATCTCTGTCGCGCGGCAAAAGCCGTTTCGCACGCTCAAAAAACAGAATGGCTTCCGCTGTGTTCCGAAGACGATAGTGAACATTGCCCAGATTGTAATACAGCGCGCCGCTCTCGTAACCCTGCTCCAAAGCCGATTCCCACGCTTGCAGAGCTTGCAGCGTATCTCCTCGGCGGTACGCGTCAACTCCCTTCTCGAACAGAGATGTCTGAGCTGCTGCTGACATGCTCCCACAGAGAAGCAGAAAGAAAACAACCGGGACAGAGCTTCTCACGCCTTCCTCCCCCCTGTGGAAATCAGGCGTTCCACAGCTTCCACAACCTCCCTCGCCTCTTTGAGAATTTCGCCGCGCGCGTCGGAAACCGGAGTGCTCGACGCAAAGCGGGCAAAATCACAGGCTGCCAAGGTTTGTAGTGCCTTTTCGAGAGTTTCAGAAGGCCAATCTTGTTCGCGCCACGCCTTCTCAAGCTCCAGCGATGTGAAATCATTGGCGGGCCAATTCAGGCGCGCGGCGAGGTAAGCGTAGAGTGTGTGGCTGACGCTACTGTAGAAGGCCTCCTCTTGGCTGGACGCGAGCAGTCTTTGAGCCCGCGCAAAGCCTTTGCGTGCGCGACTCGGTGCCCGCAGGTTCCGCTCGCGAAGTGGCACTTCCCCCAGCTTCTCGCGGCGGCGTCTCTCAGTAAAAACCACGGCCACTGCCGCCCACGGGGCGCAAAGCGCCAACCAGAAGGTCACTTCCTCGTAGGGAGCTACACCGCGCCGCCGAAACATGTCCGACTTCACCTTCACATAGGCGATATCCTCGCCAATCTGTTCCACACCGCGCTTCGTGGCGACGGGAATCCCGAAACTCCCACCGCCCGTTTCCTCGGCTTTGTCAACTGTCAGAACAAGCTCACCGGTCGAAAGCGTGTAGTACTGCGCAGTCTTTGGATTGAAACAGCTGTAGAAAACCGGTGGGATATGCTGCACGCCTGCGGCCCTCGGGATCAACAGATACTCGAAGGTCTTGGAGCCGTGCACCCGGTCCCGCGACCGACGAATATCGTCCGAGACCTTTGGGTCATAATGCTCGATATCCGGTGGAAAAGACAAAGTGGGTTCGGCCAGGGTCTTGATGTTTCCCTCACCCCAAATCTTGCAGGCAAGCGTGACGGCTTCATGGGCCGCACAGGTCTCTCTGTCCAGATTCGCCGCAATCTTGAAATCGCCGACGGCACCGTTGAAATCCGCCGGCCGACCTCGCTCGGGCAGCGGTTTCACTTGGACGGTCACGCTGGGAGAACGAATCTCTCGCGTTTCGGTTCGCGCGCCTAACCCAAAGAAAGGATCATCAAAGAGACCGAAACGATCGCGCCGCTTCGCCCGGACCTGAACCTGCGTTCGGAGCACCAGCGGTTCAACCGTCAGCTCTCCCGTCTGCGTCGGAAAGAGAGCGATCTTCTTAAAAACCGCCGTGCGATATTGCAATCCATTCACGACCTGTTCACGCACGGGAAGGTCCCGGGGAAGCGAGAATTCCTCAACCCAGAAGCCAGCCGTTCGCGGCAAGCGAACAATGTCGGGACTCGTGATGGAAGATCGGAAGAAAATCGTGTAGGTCAGAACCACCTTCTCGTTTCGGTAAACCTGTCGCTTATCCGCATGAACTCTGACGAAGACATCTTCCGCCTTCTGTGACGAAGCATCCTGAGGGGCCGTTGTTCCGGCACCAACGATCTCAATCTTAATCGGTCGCGTTGCATACTGCTTGCCCCGGAAAGTCAGAGTGCTCGGCCCAATGGCCCCGGTGCCCGGTGTCTCGGCTCTCAGAATATAGGTGTACTTGATCGAGCCGGTCATCTTCCCATTGATGACCTGCAATTCGCTGGAGCGAAAGGGTCCGCCCGCGAGGTCAAGTCCGGCAAAAGACGGCGTCACGGGAACCGGCACTCCAGAGGCAGCACCCTGAACCTCCAGGATCAGCTTCACCTGGTCGCCAACGCGTGCGCTGTTCCGGTCTACTGTCGCCTCAAACTTAATCTGTGCGCTGGCTGACGCGGCCCACAGCAGTAATATGAGCAAAACCAGAGGCATGTTACCAGTCTTTTTCCCGCTTCGGACGATCAGTGGCCTCCACTTTCTTCACTTCCTTCAAGGCATCCTGTTCATCTTGGAGCAACGCATTGAGGAGTCTCTCCGCTTCCTCCGGAGTCATCTGCCGCTGTTCCAGCTCTTGTTGAGGAGGAGCCTGCTCCGACTCCTGCTGCTCCTGCTCCTGCTGCTGTTGCTCCTCTTGGGAATCACGCTCTTGCTGCTGCTCCTTTTCCTGTTGATCCGGGCTCTGTTCCGGCTGACTCTGCTGCATCTGATTCAGCATGCGCCGCGCCAGTTCAAGGTTGTATTTCGCATCTTCATCGTCCGGATTCAATTTCAAGGCCTCAATATAGGCGGAGATGGCTTCGGACATCTTCCCGCCCTGAAGGTAGGCGTTGCCCAGGTTGTACACTGATCCCGAGAGATCTCGTGGTCTCCCCGGACGCATCGACTCCGTGTACGCCTGCTGCGCTGCGTCGGATTCACCCAGAGCGTAATGAGTATTCCCAAGATTATAGGCGACGACGCTTGGATCTCCACCGGCCATCAGCGCAGCTTTGTACTTTGCCAGCGCCTGATCATACTGGCCCGAACGATAGGCCTTGTTGCCATCCCGAACAAGCTTTCGAGTCGACTCACCGTACAGACTTGTCGCAAGCAGAACAGTCAACAGGCCGACAAGCCATATCTTGGCCAGAATCCATCCACGCATGCAAATCACCCTTCATCATTTCCTTCGGGACGACGCGTCAGGCGTCTCAGCCACGATGTCCAGGCGAGACCACGCCGCTCCGAAAGAAAGAATTCAACTATCAGCAAGATTAGAGCGGGAAGAATGAGGTACTGAAATCGATGCTCGAACGCCGCGAATTGTTTCGCGCCAAGCTCTTTCTTTTCCATCGATGCGATGTCGGCCCAAACGGCTTCAAGCTCCTCTCCACTCTGAGTGCCGCGCAGATACTGCCCTCCACCTGCCTCGGCGATCCTCTGAAGCAGCAGATCGTTCATTCGAGTCAGAATGACCTCCCCATTCTTGTCCTTCCGGAATCCTGCCCGATTACCCCGGGAGTCATACAATGGAATCGGAGCGCCGCGAGACGTGCCCAATCCGACGGTGTAGATACGGATTCCTTCGTTTGCCGCGTCTTCGGCAGCCTCCACAGCCTTCTCTTCGTGGTCTTCCCCATCGGTAACAAGGACAAGCACTTTACTCTTCCCCTCTTCACGGCGGAAGCTCCGCCGCGCCGCGTCGATGGCTTCTGCCAGCGCCGTCCCCGGCTCCGGCAGCAAATCCGGCGACATCACCTTCACCAGCAGCTTCGCAGCTCCATAATCCGTCGTCAGGGGACAATGAATCACGGCGCTCCCCGCGAATGCTACCAGGCCGACACGGTCTCCCTCGAGTCCGTTGACAAAACGAAGAATCTCGTGCTTCGCACTCTCCAGTCGACTGGGTCGAACATCCTCACACAACATGCTGGCGGAAACATCGAGTCCAATGAAAATGTCAATGCCCTCGCGCTTCACTTCTTCAAGCCGCGTTCCAATCTGGGGGCCGGCAAGTCCGACGATACCGAGTGTCACTGCAGCAAGCCACAGAGCTCGCTTCCACCTAATCTTCAACGCGCTGTGAGTGTGGGCCATGACTTCGACAAGTTCCACCGCAACAAAGGCTCGAGCGGCAGCACGGCGGCGGCGCTCGGCCCACCAGAGAATTGCAGCGCAAAGTGGGATCGCCAAGAGCAGCCAGAGCCATTCGGGATGTGCAAAGCGAATCATGGCAATTTCCGAAACTGTGTCAGCGCCAAGCCCATTTGCAGGAACAGACAGATAAGCGCGCCTCCGAGCCAGGGCGAAAACAACTCGGCCACATGCCGGTACTCGACGACCTCGACCTTGGTGCGCTCAAGCTGGTCAATCCGACGGTATATCTCCCGCAGCTTCTCCTCGTTCGTTGCCCGGTAATACTGGGTGCCCGTCACTCGAGCGATTTCCCGCAGCATGTCTTCGTCGATATCAACGGGCACATTCTGGTAGCGCGTCCCTAAAATCGTCTTCACAGGATAAGGCGCCAGTCCTTGTGTTCCGACACCGATCGTGTAAATTTTTACACCCAACGCGGCCGCCGCTTGAGCCGCCGTTACGGGATCGAGCTCGCCGCGATTGTTCTGGCCATCCGTCAGAAGAATGACGACCTTGCTCTTTGCAGTAGATTCCCGCAGCCGGTTAATCGCGGTAGCCATCGCCATACCAATGGCCGTGCCGTCTTCAACCATCCCCATGTGTACATCGGACAGAAGACTGAGCAAAACCGGATAGTCCGTCGTCAACGGACACTGCGTGAAACTCTGAGCCGCGAACGGGACAAGAGCAATCCGGTCGGTCTGCCGTCCCTCGACAAATTCCTCCGCCACAACCTTGGCCGCCTCGAGACGATTCGGCTTCAGGTCCTCCGCCGCCATCGAGGTTGAAGTATCTAGGCACAGGACAATGTCGATCCCTTCGGTTGTCTTCTTTTCCTCGCGGTCATGCGCTTGAGGTCGTGCAAGGGCCACAATGAGCAGAATCATCGCCGCCATCCGCAGCACAAACGGAACATGCCGCAGCTGAACCCGCAGACTTCTACCCATCCCCTCCAGAAGCCTGAGGTCCGGATAACGAAAATCCGACTCCCGTCGACTCGCTCGCCAGAAATACGAATAAACAAAAATCGGCACCAGAAGTAGCAGCCAGAAATACGCCGGATAAGCGAAGATCATGCCGTCCCTCCTCTCATCTCAGGCTGCACGGTTTCCTTCGTGGCGTCGACAATTCGGAAGGCGCGCTCAAGCTGCTCATCG
>CAZJAD010000021.1:4233-25399 GCA_964543855.1 uncultured Alphaproteobacteria bacterium | reverse complement strand
ACCGGTCAATACAACAGCGGTATGCACTGTTGGCTCCTGTCCGATACGCTGATTCTTCCGGCAGGCGCGCAGCTCTCCTGGGATCACTGGTACAGCTTGGAAACAGGTTACGACTATGGTTATGTCGAGATCAACACGGGTGCAGGTTGGGTATCGGTCGCCACTCCCGCGAACGGCGCATCCGGCAGTTGGATTCACGAAGATGTTGACTTAGGCATTGCATGCGGTGGCACAATGGCACGCATTCGGTTCCGCATGTTCACCGACGAGGGCGTCACGGCCGAAGGTTGGTATGTTGACAACATCGAAGTGGGTCCGCCACCCGAATTCGCACTCTCCAATCCATCCGTCTCGCCGGCCTTCGGTACGAGCGACTCGACCTTCACCTTCTCGGTTGTTTACACGAACCTGGCCAATGACCCGCCCGTGACCGCCGAAGTCTATGTGGACGATATGGCCCACGCCGTGACGACCATCGATCCGGACTACACGGACGGTGCCCTCTTCACTTACGAGACAACGCTTGGCACAGGAAGGCACGACTACTACTTCTACTTCGTCGGCACGGAGATCGCGGTGCGTGATCCTCTCGCAGGCAGTTATGCCGGCCCGTTTGTCGGAGACATCGTGGCCTGCTATGATTTCGAGACCGTGCAGGGATGGACCGTCGGAGATGTGGATGATGACGCCACGAGTGGTGTCTGGGAACGAGTCGACCCCGAAGGAACCTTCGAATATGGCCGCCCTGTGCAGCCGGAAGACGATCACACACCCACACCCGGTGTGAACTGCTATGTCACGGACGGCACGGCGGGAACCAGTTCGGGCAGCTACGATGTCGACGGTGGCAAAACGACCCTCTTCTCGCCTGTCTGGGATCTCTCGAGCTACACCAGCACCATGCTCGAACTCTGGACCTGGTATTCCAACGATGAGGGCAACAATCCGGGCCAGGACGATTTCGTCATCGATATCTCGTCCGATGGCGGAGGCAGTTGGGTCAGCGTGGTCAACACGAATGCCAATTGGGAATACTGGAAAGACGACTACTTCTTCCTGGAGGACTATGTCACGCTGACCAATCAGGTGAAGCTCCGGGTTATCGCCTCCGATGAAAGCCCCGGATCACTCGTCGAAGCGGCCGTCGATGATGTATGTCTCTATGCGGCGGGAGTCGGACCGGAAGCACCGACCGATCTCGTGATCGTCTCTGAGGGCGATGACATCCACCTGTACTGGCAGCCCTCTTCCGGCGCTACAGGTTATAGCATCGAACGCGCCGTGGAGCCGTTCGGAACCTTTGAAGAGGTGGGAACGGTCGGCGCCGGGCAGACCGACTTTGTCCATGTCGGCGCCGCGCAGACGCACCTCAAAGCTTTCTATCGCGTCGTGGCCACGAACTGACGCTGCACGCCGGTCCGTTTGCATTTCTGCCATTTCTTTCTTATTTAAAGAGGTCACAGGCTCCTTGCCCTGTGGCCTCTTTTCGTGTCGTGCACAATCTTCTGGGAGAACCAATCTTGCTGCGGAAAACACTCGCTCTGGTGCTGATAATAGCGATCGCAACTTCGGTGGCAACGCCTGCCTCGCGCCGTCCGGTCCTGGCCCGCCGTGCGATGGTCGTCAGTGCCGAGCCACTCGCGACTCAGGTCGGTCTGTCCGTCCTCAAACGCGGCGGCAACGCGGTCGATGCCGCCGTGGCGACCGCCCTCGCTCTCGGCGTCACGGAAGGTTATAGTTGTGGCCTTGGAGGCGGCTGCTTCATTCTCATTCGAATGGCCACGGGGGAAGCCATCGCGGTCGATGGTCGCGAAATAGCACCGGCGCGCGCGACGCGGAGCATGTACATCCCCCGGGACTCGCTCTCACCCGCAGACCTGTCGACAACAGGAGTCCTGGCAGCCGGTGTCCCTGGCCATCTGGCCGCCCTGGACCTCGCCTTGAAAACCTACGGTCGGCTGACCCTCGCGCAGGTCATCGAAGGAGCCATCGCTCTGGCCGACACCGGTTTCCCGATTTCGATGTTCTATTGGGAACGGCTCGATTTCAACCGCGACAAGCTGGCAAAATTCCCCGCGACCAAGAGCCTCTTTTTCACCAGCGACACCAGCGTCCTCGGGTGGGGCGACCGCCTCGTACAGAAAGACTTGGCGGCCACGCTGCGTGCCGTCCAGAAGGGAGGCGTGGATACATTCTACAGCGGGCCGCTTCCACAGATGATCGTGGACTATGTGAAGGCCGAAGGCGGAATTCTCAGCGCGGACGACTTCGTCGCCTATCGACCTCGCCTCCGAACACCCGTGCAAGGCACCTATCATGGCCTGCAAATCCTCTCCATGCCGCCTCCAAGCTCGGGCGGAATCCATTTGATTGAAATGCTGAACATTCTGGAGGAGATCGGTCTGGCCTATCTCGGAGCGGGTGGGGTGGATGCGACTCACGCGATGGCCGAAGCGATGTCGCGCGCGTTTGCGGATCGTGCCGCCTATCTCGGTGACCCCGATTTCGCCAATGTGCCGGCCGAGGGTCTGATCTCGAAGGAGTACGCCGCGCAGTTGCGCGCAGGCATCCAACGCTGGTATCATACCATGCCCGAAGGCCCCGGCATCCCGCCCGGATGGGTCGCCGACACTTCCGCCGGGCAAACCACGCACCTGTGCGTCCTGGACGAGGACGGCAACGCCGTATCGCTGACGGCAACCATCAACACGGCCTTCGGCAGCGGCGTCGTCGTGCCCGGAACAGGTATCCTGCTTAACAACGAAATGGACGACTTCGTCACGAATCCCGATGTGCCGAACTACTTCGGACTGGTTGGATCGGAAGCAAACGAAATCGCTCCGGGAAAGCGCCCGCTGTCGAGCATGACTCCAACAATCGTGGCAGCGGACGGCAAGCCTTTTCTTGTAGTCGGCAGCCCCGGTGGACCGCGAATCATCACGACGGTCCTGCAAATCATCGTGAACATCGCCGACCACGGCATGGGACTTCAGGCCGCCATGGATTACCCTCGAATTCACCAGCAGTGGCTCCCGAACAAGCTCTATCTCGAAGACGGCTTTTCCTCGGATATCGCAGGTCAACTTCGACAGCGAGGTCATACCATCGCCTGTGGCGGCCTGTGGGGAGGAGCGACGGCCATCATGGTGGATCATGATCGAGGACTCGTCCTCGGCGCCACCGACAGCCGCATGGAAGGTGCCGCCTTCGGTTACTGATCAATCTGTGCAAATCAGGTGTGAATTCGCGCGCATGCGCATATAGCGAAGCATCGCAAGGACACCATCGCATGAATAAGCTCTTTGCAATCATTGTTGCATTGATTGGACTGTACGCTTTGCTTGTGACTCCGGCAGATGCTGCCGCCCAGCAAGACACGGTGAAGCATGTGATCGTCATGATCTCTGATGGCTGGAGCATCAACCATGTCAAGGCCACCAACTACTGGCACGGCGTCGAGAGCCAGGCTTATCAGAACTTCCCGGTTTGTTTCTTCATGAGTACATATTCTCAGAGTGGAATCGAAGACGCTGCTCCCGATCCGGCGTATGACCCGGCGCTTGCGTGGACAGATTTCGGCTACATGCTGCTCCGTGCTTCGGAGTCGGCGGCAACCACGACGGCCATGGTGACCGGTGCTAAAACCTATGACGGTCGCATCAACGTGGATTCGGAGGGCAACAAGCTCTTCACCGTGACAGACCGCGCAAGCGCGCTTGGCAAATCGGTGGGTGTCGTCACAAGCGTCCCTTGGTCGCATGCCACACCCGCGGGCTTCCTTTCTCACAACATCTCGCGTCGCAACTACGCCGAAATCGCACAGGAAATGCTCGCTGGCGATGCATCCGTCATCATGGGCTGCGGCAACCCTGATTATGACAACAACCACCAGCCCGTCACTCCATCGGCTCCAAACGATTGGAGATATGTTGGCAGTGAAACACAGTGGAATGACTTTCTGACGAGCAACACGGACTGGGCTTTGATCCACAGTTGTGACGAGTTTCAGGCGTTGATGGTGGACCCGAATCCTCCGTCACGCGTCCTCGGCGTCCCCCAATGTCGCTTGACCCTCCAACAGAGACGCACGACCGTTGCCGGAGAAGAGTCCAACGGCAGCGCCCTGCCGTATACCGCCCCACTCAACGATGTGCCCACACTTGAGGAGATGACCCGGGGCGCACTCAATGTCCTTGACGAGAACCCGCGCGGCTTCCTGCTCATGATCGAGGGTGGAGCGGTTGACTGGGCCGACCACGCCAATCAGATCGGCCGCATGATTGAAGAACAAACCGAGTTCAACAGCGCCGTCGACGCGGTCATCGCTTGGGTGAAGGCCAGCAGCAACTGGGACGAGACACTCCTCATCGTCACCGGCGACCATGAGTGCGGCTACCTCTGGGGTCCGGGCTCCGGGCCGCCTCACACCTTCAGCGAGATTGTGGACAACGGGGCAGGCAATCTGCCCGGCGCCCAGTACTACTCGGACACCCATTCGAACAGCCTTATCCCGCTTTATGCCAAGGGAGCCGCCGCCCTGCGGTTTGACATCTACGCCGACGAGGTCGACCCGGTGCGCGGTCGGTACATCGACAACACCGAAGTTGCCAAGGTGATCTTCGACTACTACGGTGCCCATGATTAGACCTCGTCCGGCCCTTTGAATGGCCGATTTGAGCTTCTTGACTGCCCAGCCGTCTGTTGACAATGTGGGACGAATTCTGTATATTGTTCACAATTAACCAAGGAGTTCGTCTATGACCAAAATTGGCGTAAGAATTCGTGAGGCGCGCAAACACGCGGGGCTCTCGCAGGAAGCTCTCGCCGACAGGATCCGGGTGAATCGCTCCTATCTCTCCCTCGTCGAAAATGGAAAATCCTCACCCACCTTCGAGTTCGTCGAGAAAATCGCTGGCGGCATCGGACTCCGGGTGGAAGACATCATCCTGGGCGAGAGAGGACGCTACCTGGTCTACGACACCGATGATGAGGCCCCGATGTATGAAGGACTTTCCGAGCTGCTCCAGGATGAGGGCCAGATGATCCTGATGAACATCACGGAGGAAGAGGTCGATATCCTGCGCTCGATTCGCCTCAATAGCCGCATTCGTCCGTCGAAAGAATTCTTCATTCAAGCTCTCCTCGATTTCCGAAAATCGAAGCAGCCTGCGCGGTGAACTTCCTGTTTGATATGGCCCGCCGCCATAGTGTCGAGGTGCACTTGAAGCACCTCTCCGATGGCGTGCGAGGGTATGTGATTCCGGAGAGAACCATCGTCATCGACCTGGACCTCTCTGAAGAACGCATGAACTGGACCTTCTGCCACGAATTGGCCCACCTGCTCCTGAATCACGGCAGCGCGGAGCGCCATATCACCGTCTCGGATGAAAACGCAGCCCACGAACTCGCGCAGGACCTTCTGCTGCCTCGAGAGCCTTTTCGCGCTGACGTTCACCGTCTCTCTTTGCCGGAGTTGAAACAGCGCTATCCGCAGGCCAGTTGGGAAGTCATCGCTCGCACGCGCCTGCGCTATCGGCCGGGAATCATGACAATCTTCGACAACGACCGTCGCACGCTCCGATTGGCTCCGCCGCCCCTCACCTGTCCGCCGCATCTGCTCCCGCTGGAACAGAGTGTCAAACAGGCCCTGAGCGCCAGCCATCCGTTTGCTAGCGCCAGGGACGGCGATCTTCTCGTAGAAGGAGCCTTCGTGGACGACGGTCAAGGAGTTCAGCGCATCATTCTTATCGCAGAATCGGAAGAATGAACGATTCTTTGACCATGAAAAAACTCGCGCCATGTCTTGCATGCGTGCTTGTCCTAAGCGTCGCGCAGCCCGGGGAAAGCCAGACGGTCTCCTCGCTCTTCGAGGCGACGAAGTCGGCGGTCCCTTTGGACTTGGCGGTGCGGGCCAGCGGCCCCGATTATCTTATCTGCTGGAATTCAGTCGCGAAAACAAACGGCGAACCGCTTGTCTACCTCGTCTTCTCACGGCCGCACGGGAAACCGGCCTGGTCCTATCTGGGCTACGCCGACATCGACACATGCTTCGTACACTATGGCGCCTCGCTCTTCTATCCGGAAATCGACTATGAGGTTCACACCTATTCCGGGTCTTTGCGCAAGCTGCCCTGTTTCCCGCGCAACCCACAGGATCCTCGTTTCCCCGGAGAAGCGATTCGGAATCTCTGGGAATCCCCTTTTTCCAATCCATAGAACACTATTTTGAAACGGCAAAGCCTCAAATGAGCAGGAGGAAGTTTTATGAAACTGTCAACTGAAAAGCGCGATGATATCTTCTTGATGACTCTGAAAGGGAAGATCATGGGCGGGCCGGAATCCGCCCAGTTTCATCAAGCCCTAAAAGACGCCATCGCAAAAGGTGAGCGGAAAGCGGTGCTCGATCTGGGTGGAGTCGAATGGATGAACAGCTCCGGTCTGGGCCTGCTCATCAGCGGCTTCACCACGCTCCGCAATGCGGGCGGCGAGATGAAACTGGCCCGTGCCACGGAAAAGATCCAGAGTCTTCTCATCATCACCAAGCTCATCACGGTCTTCGAAACCCACGATACCGTCGACGCGGCGGTCGCCAGCTTCTGATGTCTGCAAACAGCGCCCCGGATTTCGCGGAGATTGCGGAGCGCCTGGCCGAACTGGGACGCCTCTCGCAGCAGACGGCGGACAGCTTGCGCGACGGCCACGCCAACCCCGAGCAGCTCCAGCTTCTCCTCGAGGTCTCCCGGGAAGCCTTGAAAGGCGCCGCGGTGCTCGAGCTTGTGAGTGAAGCAGACCGCAAACGACAAGAAAACGAAACGTTCTTTCACATCGGACTCAAACTGTCCAGCGCCCTCGAACCGGATGAACTCCTGCGCACGATTGTCGAGTCACTCCGCCGGATTGTGGACTATGATGCAGCCGGCATCCTTCTGGTCAACCGCGCGACAAACCGCGTCGATGAGGATTTCCTCCTCGGCTATGAACGATCCGATAGCCAGCGGCTGCAGAAGAAATTCAAGTCGAGTGTGCCCATTGGAAAAGGCCTCGTGGGATGGGTAGTCCAACACGGCGAACCCGTGGTCGTGCCCGATGTCTCGGTCGATGAACGCTATATTCGAGCGCGGGACGCCACACGCAGCGAAATCGCCGTGCCGATTATCTCAGGCACCGAGGTCGTTGGATGCCTCAACCTCGAGTCGGATCAGCTCGGTAGGTTCAGCGAGCGAGACCTGGGTCCCTTGCGCACCTTCGCAAGCCTCGTCTCTGTCGTGCTGGACCGCGCGCACTTCCATCGGGAAATGATGGACAAGAAACGCCTGGAAGAGGAGCTCTCCGTCGCACGCCGTATCCAGCTTTCCTTCCTTCCGGTGACTATGCCGAACTTCGAACCCTTCGATTTGGGTGGCATGAATTTCCCGACCCTCGAAGTGGGCGGCGACTATTACGATTTCATTCCCATCACGCCGACGGACCTGGGCGTCGCCATCGGGGATGTCGCAAGCAAAGGCGTTGGCGCCGCCATCCTGATGGCCAGCCTCCGGGCCAGTCTGCGTCTCGAATCGCGGTCGAACTACGCCATCTCCACCATTCTGAGAAAAGTGAACGATTTCCTCTTCGATGCCACATCTCCCGAAAGGTTTGTCACCGCTTTCTACGGAGTCATCGATCGGCGCAACAAAGTCCTGACCTACTCGAACGCGGGTCACAATCCCCCGTTCATCGTGCGAGCTCGCCAGGCGATTCCGTTGGATACCGGCGGGCTGCTCATGGGCTCCTTCCAAAATGTGGGATATCAAGAGGCGCGCGTGGATCTGCGCCCGGGTGATGTGATCGTCTTCTATACGGACGGTGTGACCGAGGCGCGTAACGAACACGGGGAGGAATTCGGCGTGGACAGATTGCTCGACCTGGTCCGGGCATACAAGGATCTCGGCGCCATGGACATGGTACGCCGCATCTGCCGCGAGGTGCAGCGCTTTGAGTCGGATGATTTCCTTCAGGATGATTTAACGCTTTCAATCGTGAAATGGCAATGAGCACAGCGACCCCTCCAGAAACGCTGACCATCCGCTCATCGACCGATGAACTGGCACAAGTGGATGATCTCACCGAACGGATCGCGCGTGACATGGGATTTGACGACAGCGCCATAGGCGATGTGGCCATCTCGGTGACGGAAGCGGTCAACAATGCCATCATACATGCCCATCACTACGACGAGCAGAAGAACATTGTCATCCATTTCGAACCACAACCGGCGGGGCTGCAGATCCGCGTCCTGGATCAAGGCGAAGGCTTCGACTCCGAAGCGCTCGCGGATCCCACTCTCCCCGAAAATATCTACAAAGACACAGGACGCGGTATCCATGTGATTCGGCATCTGATGGATAAACTCGAAATCCACTCGCGGGAGACGGGAACCGAAGTCGTGATGTTGAAGCTCAAAGCGAAGAGGGCATCGTGAAAACTGCCATCTACCCGGGAACCTTCGACCCCATCACGCACGGCCACATTGATGTCATCCGCCGTGCGCGAGTGATCTTTGACAGGGTCATCGTCACCTTGGCCAATAACCCTGAAAAAGCTCCCCTCTTCCCCTTGGATGAGCGCCGCGAACTGATCCGCGTTGCCGTCAAGGATATCCCGGGTGTCGAGGTCGAAGATTTTGACGGACTGTCCGTGCGTTTTGCCGAGACGCGGGGAGCCATCGCGATTATCCGCGGCCTCCGCGCCGTATCGGACTTCGAGTATGAGTTCCAGATGGCTCTCACGAACCGCAAGCTTTCTGCCGGCGTTATCACCGTCTTCCTCATGCCCCACGAGCGGTTCACCTATCTGAACAGCAATATCGTGCGTGAAGTGGCTCGACTTCACGGAGATGTCAGTCCGTTTGTTCCACCCTGCGTGGAAGAAGCGTTGAAGAAGATGTTTCCGGATGGGCCGCCTTGAGTGCTTCCCCCAAAAATAAAACCTGGCTCTGGACACTGCTGCTGCTCGTGTTTGTCGGAGCCGTTTTTCTCCCCGGTCTCCGAGGTGGGTTCGTCAATGACGATCGCAAGCTCATCGAAAGCAGGGCGCCACTCCTGGCGACGCCGACAGCCTGCCGTGTCCTGCCTCTCAAAGTCTACTGGTGGGGAACAGCTTACGACCCGGATGCCTGGCGCTATTACCGACCTTGGGTCTCGCTGACCTATTGGCTCGAATATCGTCTCGGAGGACTCAAGCCAAGCGTCTATCACCTGTCAAACTGGGTCGTGCACCTCGCGAATACGGCGCTCGTCTTCGTGGTGATGCGTTCTCTTGTCGGCTTGGGCTTGGCCGCCGGTATTGCGGCTCTCGCCGCCGTTTGCCCGGCAGCTCTCACATCGGTCGGATGGATCTCCGGCCGCACCGATCTCTGGGCTACCTTTTTCGTCCTGCTCTTTTTTCTGGCTTTTCGTGCCGCGAGGCGCGCCAAGAACGCCTGGCCGCACGTGGCAGCATCAGCAGCATTCCTCGGTGCCCTCGCCTCCAAAGAAGTCGCGATTGTCGCTCCAGTCGTGGCGTGGGCGTTGGATCGTTGCTCGCCTGAGTCTGCCCGTGTCAAGCAGGCGCCGCGCCGCCCGATCTGGCACTACTTTCCATTGGTTATCCCCTTGGGAATCTATCTCGTGCTTCGCCGAGTCGCTTCCGGGGAAGTCGTGCCGCCATCCGTGAGCATTGTGACTCTTCTGAGGGGAGTTCCCTTCCTTGCCGAACAATACCTGCGGTCAGCCGTCTCGGTGTTGCTTCCGCTTCACTACAACTTCTTCTCTGGCCTCACCTGGAGTCTTCCCGCCCAGCGCGGTGTCGGATTCTACCTCGGATGGCTGCTCTTCCTGCTGTTGATCGCATCGGTAGTCCTCGGGCTGCGCAAGCGACAGCTCTGGGCAGCCGGCGGCTTGTGGTTCGGTCTCGTTCTCTTTCCTGCTTATGGTTTGAACCGTTCGTTCGCTCCCGTGGCGGACTTGTACGCGTACCTGGCCTTGCCCGGTTTCTGGCTCTTCGTTCTCGACGGGCTTCGTGCGTTGGCCTCGGTGGTCCGTCGAGAGGAATTCGCCCGTCGTGGTCTCCGGCTTGCCGTCGTGCCCGTCGCGGTCGTCTTCGCGATTCTGACCGTGAACCGCCTGCCGATTCTGGCCACCGACCTTGCCCTCTGGTCTCACATGGCGCGCCGAGCACCGTCCTTCGAACCCGTCGTGACGAATCTCAGCGAAGCCTATCAGAGCCACGGCGACGAAGAGCAGGCTTACTATTGGTCGCTGAAAGCGGCGGCTCTCGACTCCGCCGCCTGGATGCCTCACAACAATCTTGCCGTCTATTACCTGGATCGGCTGGATATCTACAGTGCAGCCCCTCATGTGGATGCCCTGGCTGAGCTTGCCCCTAATCGCTTCGAAGCGCAGGTCACAATCGCTCGCTTCTTCTATCTCGCTGATCATTGCAGCGCTGCGGTGGGCACCTACCAGCGAGCCTTTCGACTCGGGCCACCCACCGCCGAAGCCCTCTTTGGCTATGGCAATGCCCTCATGGGCGTCGAGGAGTATTCGGCGGCACTTGGCGCTTACAGCGGCGCGCTCGAGCTCAAGCCGGGCTGGGCAGCGGTCTACAACAACTTGGGACTCTGTTTCGAAAACATGGGCGAGCTGGATCAAGCCATTGCGGCTCAAAAAGAGGCGTTGCGACTCGACCCCGAACTCAATGTCAGCCGCGAATCCCTCGCAATTCTCTATGTGATGAAAAACGACTCAGCCGAGGCACGACGGGCGGCGCAGGAGTTCATGGCCCACGATCCGGCTCCACAGAGAGTGGAGCGTTTGAAAGAGCTCATGGTCGCAGCAATGATGGATACGACTTTTTTCAGTAAGGAAGGGGATACGGAATGACACATGTGCGCTTGGGAATTGACCTTGAACCCCTAACGGATCTGGCGCACCTTTGGACGGATTTGCCGCTCGATCTTCTCGATTTCGCCTATGCGGCAGGCTCGGCGGGCGCGCAAATGCTGATGGCGCCCGACGGCAAACTGGATCCGAGGGATTTCGCCCTCCTCGCGCGGCCGGGATTGCCGCTGTTCGTGCTGAAAGTGCGCGAGGGCGAGTTTGCGACCGTCATGCAGTCGCCGCCGCCAGCCGACCGCTTCTTCGTCGTCGGCGACTACGGCGGGGCGCTCAAAGATGTCGATGACTTCGAGAAATTCACCAAGGAAGTGACCGACGCCACCCATCTCGGTGCACTCGTCGAGGCCGAACCGGGAGCGGTCAAGAAAGTGGCGCGAGCCGGGATGCGCTGGGTTGTCTTTTCGTCGACACCTTACGCGCAGGCGCCCACACCTCGCGATGCCGAAGACGAACTGGCACGCCTTTCGACGGCGATTCTTGCCGCCCACAAGTTCGGACTGCGCGTCGCCGTGATGGGAGCTCTCTATCCCCATCTGACAAGGCCGCTTCTGGAAATCGAGGGAATTGAAGAAATCTATCCCGGGCCGGAAATCTGGCTCAGAGCGCTACGGGTCGGGTGGGATCGCGCTTTGGAAGAGTACCTCAAGGCCATGCGCCCCTATTGAAATCGCCCAGCGACTGCATGCCACAGTCGCGTTTCATATGCTATACTACCCGCGACTTCCCGTCGCCCCCGTTTTGTACTAGCCGCGACCTCCGGTCGCGGACGACTGTGAAGATTCGTTTTGTACCCGCGACTTCCCGTCGCCCCCGTTTTGTACTAGCCGCGACCTCCGGTCGCGGACAACCACGCAGACTCATTGGCCGCAGTGTCAACGAAACGAGATAATCCCATGAAAGAAGAGCTTCTCAAAAAAATCCCCGAACTCAGTGAGATTCACGACAAAGACATCCGCGAGAAAACGATCGCTGCGTTCATTGACGCCCTTACGACCGGCGGATGGAAAGTCGCCGACCTTGACCGCATTCCCTTCACGCTGCTTATCTCCAACAACCCGGTCAGTCTCCTTGCGCACACGAGGGCGGTGACGGCAGTCGCGCTGAAAGCCGCCGAGGTCTTCGGAGGTTTCTACAAGGATCACCTCCAGATTAACCGCGACATCCTGCTGTCTGGAGCGATTCTGCATGATGTAGGCAAGCTCCTCGAATTCGAAGAGACGCCGCAGGGTTTCCGAAAGAGTGCCTACGGCAAAGTGATGCGTCATCCCTTTTCCGGCGCAGGCCTCGCGGTGAAACACGGACTCCCCGACGAAGTCCAGCACATCATCGCCACACACGCCCACGAAGGCGATGGCGGTTTCCGCACACCCGCATCGGCCATCGTCCACCATGCTGATTTCATGAATTTCGAACCCCTCCGCGATTTGCTGAAGTAAGAACGACGGTGCTTTTCGTATTAGAACACAGGACATCCCGATGAAATTCCCCGCCGAACCCTTCAAAATAAAAGTCGTCGAACGCATCAGAACAACGACCCGTGAGACGCGCGAACGCCTGCTGAAAGAAGCCGGATACAATATCTTCAACATCCCCGCCGAAGCGATCTATGTGGATTTGCTGACGGACAGCGGCACGGCGGCCATGTCCGACAATCAGTGGGCGGGTCTCATGATCGGCGACGAATCTTACGCGGGCTCACGAAACTTCTACCACCTGGAAGACACGGTTCGCGACCTCACCGGTTACCAGTTCGTTATTCCAACGCACCAGGGCCGCGTTGCCGAGAATCTGCTCTTCTCAACGATTTGTCAGCCGGGTCATATTATCCCAAACAACACACATTTCGATACGACGCGTGCCAATGTGAAAGCGAACAATGCCCACGCCATGGATCTGCCGATTGCCGAGGCACTGCGTCCCGAGATCGAGCATCCGTTCAAAGGGAACATGAATGTCGCTGCGCTCGAAAACTTGCTTCGGACTGACCGCGACAAGGTCCCGATGGTCACTTGCACGGTGACCAACAACAGCGCAGGCGGTCAACCCGTTTCGATGGAAAACATCCGCGCCATCTCGGAGGTCTGCAAGCGCTGGTCTGTTCCGTTCTTCTTCGATTGCGCGCGCTATGCCGAGAACGCCTATTTCATCCGACAGCGCGAGCCGGGCTATAAGGAGAAATCGGTCAAAGAGATTGCCCGCGAGATGTTCTCCTATGCCGACGGCTGCTGGATGTCCGCCAAAAAAGACGCTCTGGTCAACATCGGCGGTTTCCTCGCGATGAACGACGAAGACCTTGCCACCCGCTTGAAGCAGAAGCTCATTCTCATCGAAGGATTTCCCACCTACGGCGGTTTGGCCGGTCGCGACCTCGAAGCCGTGGCTCGCGGCCTTCTGGAAGGCCTCGATGAAGACTACCTGCACTACCGAACCGCGCAGGTGAAATACCTGGGAGACAGCCTCGATCGCGGCGGTGTGCCGCTGGTCAAACCCATCGGAGGTCACGCCGTTTTCATCGACGGTCGCAGATTCGCTCCACACATCCCGCAGGAGCGATTCCCCGCTCAGGCGCTTGTCGTCGCAATGTATCGCGAAGCGGGCATTCGTGGCGTCGAAATCGGATCCCTCATGTTCGCGGAGGAAGATCCCGAAACCGGCGAGATTCGCTATCCGGGCTTGGAACTCGTGCGCCTCGCGATTCCCCGCCGCGTTTACACGACAATGCACGTGCACTATGTTGCCGAATCGATCCTGAAAATCTACCGAGAACGCGAGAAGATGCGAGGGCTGCGTATCGTCTACGAAGCCCCCGTGCTGCGCCATTTCACCTGCCGCATGGAGGAGATATAGATGCTGCAACCAAAACTGGACGAAATTTCTGTCGCCGAACAACGAAACATCCTTCGTGCTTTCTTCAAAGAAGGCCCGGACGGCCCACTGCACAGCTATCCGTCGCAGAACAAGAAAAAACTCGTCGTCCTGGCAAATCTTGCCTCCATGTTCGAATTGAACAAAGACTATCGGGAGCTGGAAGTCAATCTCAAGCTGAAATCGCGCTTCGAAGATTTCGCGACCCTGCGCCGCGACCTCGTCGAATTCGGTTTCTTCGACCGCACCATGGATTGCCGAGACTATCGTCGTCGTGCCTGATTGATCGCCGCGAGTGGGTGCCCTCACCCCTCGCGCTACGAGCTCGCCGTTGTGGGTCTCCAGACCCGCAATGGCATCAAAGAGAGCAACACACCTTGAAAACACTTCTTGATGCAGCGAGAATCTCGGCATCATGAAACGTTAATCAAGGGTGAATTGGTTGACTTCACTTACCTAGACCTGCCCTTTAAAAGCATTCACGACTACAGAGTGCTTGTCGCCGACTAAATGACAAGCCCGTGGCCGTACCATAAGCCAGTGACTATCGGGGGAGATCACACATGAGAATTGACTGGACCCTTGCAGTACAGGTTGTTGGCGGGACGATTCTGCTTGTAATTGGTGGGTTTTTGACTCGGCTGTTTGAACGTAAACCGCATGTCATCTACTTCATTAGCCACGCATCCGGTTTTCGTCAGCGGAACACTGAGCTTGGTGAAGAGTTTTGGATCTTCGCCCACAGTATTGTGCTTCGGAATACGGGGAGGAGAACCGCAAAGAATGTCAGAATCGGTCATCGCATTCTCCCGGATCAGTTCAATGTTTTTCCTTCAACGGATTACGAAATCAACCATCTACCCGATGGTGGCGACGAGATCATAATTGACCAACTTGTGCCAAGGGAGCAGGTGACCATTTCATATCTATATTCTCCACCTCTTACCTATCAGGATATCATCGGAGAAGTCAAGCATGATGACGGATTCGCCCGGCTACATCAGGTACTTCTCCAGCGCCAATACCCCAAATCGCTCAATATCGTGGCAGGCATCCTAACATTGCTCGGTGCAATCACACTCATTTACTTTGTTATTGCGGGTCTCCGGGCATTGCTCACATAGATGTTCCGTGACATTACGTAGAAAGAATGAGTAATGCAGAGATAGCGATGTCGAACCGCGTCCTCATCACCGGCTGCTCGACAGGCATCGGCGCAGCGTCGGCCTTAGTCCTCGCACAGAGGGGAATGGCCGTCGTCGCCACGGCTCGCCGCATCGAAACGCTGACGCCGCTCGAGGAAACGGCCGGTGAAGGCAACCTATCGCTTCACACCACGCAGCTTGATGTAACCGACGACGACTCCCGCCGCGCCGCTTTCCGTTTCGCCGAGGAAAAACTCGGCGGTGTGGATATCCTGATCAACAATGCCGGCTACGGGCAAATGGGGCCGGTCGAAGAAGTGCCCCTAAAGCTTGTCCGGGGACAATTCGAGGTGAATGTCCTCGGCCTCGTTGCGATGTGCCAGCTTGTCCTGCCGGGCATGCGTGCTCGCAAGCACGGGAGAATTGTCAACATCTCCTCGATAGTGGGCAAGGTTTCCCTGCCGATGGGTGGTATCTATTCCGCCAGCAAATTCGCCGTTGAAGGTTTGACCGATGCCCTGCGGATCGAAGTCGAGCCCTTCGGCATTCAGGTCGTGCTGGTTCTGCCCGGTCCCATCAAAAGCGAGTTCCCTCGGACCGCAGGTCGCTCGGTTCAGTCATTCATCTCGAAGTTGGAGGAATCTCCCTACAGGCCTTGGGCCGAACCCATGCTGGTGCGTTGGAGGGAAGGCTGGCCGCGCCCCGGCGAGCGGTCCGCGGAAGCCTGCGCGCGTGTCATTGTCCGCGCCGTCGAAGATCGTCGCCCCCGTCCTCGTTATCTCGTGACGCCTCGCGCAAAATTCCTCTACGCGATGCGCCGTCTGTTGCCTGACCGCACTTTGGATTTGCTTCTGCGAAAGGTGCACAATATGCCAATGGAGAGGGGCGAGTGAGCCTTATGAGTTCGGTGCGCGCGATTCTCTTCGACCTCGATGGCGTTCTGATTGACTCCATGCCCATTCACGAGCAATCCTGGCGCCAGGTGTTGAATGAAATTGGAATTCAACTCGACCCTCTCTATCTTCGGTTGCACGAAGGCGAAAAGGCGGAAGCGACGATTCGCGAACTCTTGGGGGAACATGGGCAAGAGATGAGCGATTCTGAAGTGTCGGAACTTATCGAACGCAAGAGGCAGCTCTATCGCAAAACCGCCCCGCGCGGCCTCATTCCAGGAGCGCGACGAACCGTCGAGAAGTTGCGCGCGGCAGGAATTCGCTGCGGTATCGTCACGGGATCCGTCCGCGCGAATATGGCCACCGTTTTGACCGAAGAGGAGATTGCTCTTTTCAATCCCGTTGTTACGGCGGAAATGTACCATCGCGGAAAGCCCCACGCGGAACCCTATCTGACAGCGCTTGAGTCACTCGGGCTTCCCGGGAAGGAATGCGTGGTCGTCGAGAATGCGCCGCGCGGCATTGAGTCCGCCAAAGCGGCGGGCATCAAAGTCGTAGCTCTGACACTGACGCTCCCACGCGAGTATTTGACCGAGGCGGATATCATCCTCGATCGTCATGATGAACTGCTTGGCTACATCGGTTTGGCATCACAATAGAAAAGGAAGGAGGAGGAATGGCAACGCCTGGAATCATTACTATGGAAAGGCACATCGTCGAACAGGAGCGCAAGTATCCCGGCGCCACCGGCGAGCTCAGTGACCTTCTGTATCAGATTGCCTATGCGGCCAAGATTATCAACCGCAGTGTCCGGCGCGCCGGGCTCCTGAATATCCTCGGCACCACCGGCGAGCTCAATGTGCAGGACGAAGAAGTGATGAAGCTTGATGACCTCGCCTACCAGACAATGTACAACGCCTTCGACCATTGTGGCGCCGTTTGCGTCATGGCTTCCGAAGAGACCAAGGACCTGATCCCGATCCCTTCGGAGTTCGAAGTCGGGAAATACACTCTTGCCTTTGATCCCCTCGACGGCTCATCCAATATCGACGCCAATGTGAATGTGGGCACCATTTTCTCCGCGCACCGCCGCGTCACCCCGAGCGGCCGCGGGACGGAGGAGGATCTGTTGCAGTCCGGACGCAAACAGGTCGCCGCGGGCTATGTCATGTACGGCTCGTCAACCATGCTCGTCTATACGACCGGTCAGGGCGTGCACGGCTTCACCTTGGACACAACCGTCGGTGAGTTCCTGCTCTCCCACGAGAACATTCGTATTCCCCCGAAGGGCAAGATCTACAGCATCAATACCGGCAACAGTCGCTACTGGACCGAGGGAATTAAGAAGTATGTGAACTACCTCGAAGAAGAAGACAAGGCGAGCCAGCGCCCCTACACGATGCGGTACATCGGCTCACTGGTCGCCGATTTCCATCGCACGCTGGTCTACGGCGGGATCTTCCTCTACCCGAAGGACACCAAGGATCCCAAGAAACGGAGTGGCAAATTGCGCCTCCTATACGAAGCCGCACCCTTGGCGATGGTCGCTGAGCACGCCGGAGGCCGCGCGTCAGACGGCGAAAAAGACATCTTGGACATTCAACCCACCGACCTTCACCAGCGCGTCCCGCTCTTCATCGGCTCCAAAGAAGACGTGGACAAGGTCGATGAGTTCATCCAGAAGTACGGATAGAATGCCCTGAGGAGACCGTTTTGGGCGTTTTTGCCGCGCGCCATTGTGACTTCCCGCGCCGGAGACCTTTGTGCCTCCGGCGACTTTTTTTCTAATCTGAACGAGAGCGAATCCTCGATAGCCACCAGCGGGCACGATCCGCCTTCGTCCTCTCTTCGGCTCGTCGTCATCGCGTTTTCATCATCTGCTGTATCACCTGGGATTCACGATCCTATGGCCGCACTTGCAGGAAAAGTCAGACTTCTGTGCTGAGCGTATTGACATTCACAGCTTTCTCGAGTAAATTACTAAAGCGCAGTAAGGAGGGATGGGTCACCGTCGTTAATACATGTTGCGCATCATTTGACCCTTGTCCACATGAGTGAGAACCAATGAGACCGCTCGGATGGATTCTGGTTATCAGCCTGCTGGTCTTGGCAGGCTCCGCCTCGGCAGACACGACCTGGGTGCCGGCAGGGAATATCTCCGGCAACTGGACCGTTGCGGGCAGTCCGTACATGATTCATCAGGGCACTGTGACCGTTGACGACGGCGATACGCTTCTCATCGGCCCGGGTGTCGTAGTCTATTTTTCCGGCCACTACAAGTTTGTTGTAAGCGGTCTGATGCAAGCGGTCGGCACGCAGGCGGATTCCATCCGGTTCACCACCGACACGCTGGCCAATCCCGACCGCTGGTGGGGAATCCGGTTCCTGTACGCCCACGACTCCTGCCGGTTGGAATATTGTGTGATCGAGTGGGGCAGGGCGGAGGGAGATTTTCCCGACTTCCACGGTGGCGGCCTGTATTGTGATCATTCTTCTCCAACTCTCAGGTACTGCACGATCCGAGGCAACTTGGCAAACGGCGGCGCTGGTGTTTCTTGTTTCTATTCATCACCCAACTTCACTGATTGCGCGATCATCGACAACTCGGCTCAGTTCGATGGTGCCGGCGTCTACTGCTGGTTTTCCTCGCCGAACTTCACGAATTGCACGATCAGCGACAACTCGGCAGAGTACTACGGCGGCGCCATTCATCTCCATTACGCTTCGTCCTCCGTACTGACGAATTGTATCATCACCGACAACTGGGCCGGTGACTGGGGAGGCGGATTCTACAGCTACAATTGCTCCGCTCCCACCTTGACCCATTGTGTCTTCAGCGGCAATGCAACCGATGGCTATGGCGGCGGCGTTTTTTGCGACCAGTCGCAAGTCTTGGTCAACAACACCATCGTTGCTTTTACAGACGGCGAGGGAATCCACTTCAATGCCAGCTCCGGAACGCAGGTTTCGCACTGCGATGTGTTCGGAAACAGCGGCGGCGACATCACTTTTCAATTCGACAATCCTTCCCACGGACCACCCGGCATCGGTCAGCTTTCAACCACGAACGCAAACGGCGACTCGTGCGACCAGTACAAGAACATCCTCCTCGATCCCCTGTTTGCAGACGCGCAGGGGGGAGATTTCCACCTGACCGACTACAGCCCATGCCTCGGCGCCGCCGACTCCGCCAGTGCGCCGCCGAGAGACAAGGACGGCAACCCACGCCCGAATCCACCCGGCTCATTGCCGGACATCGGCGCCCACGAGCATTGGCTCGCTCGTCCAGTTCGCCATTTGGTGATGTCCATTACCGCCGGAGAAGTCGTTGTAAACTGGCCCTCCTTCGCGGTCTTCTACAACATCTACGGTTCCCCCGAGCCCTTTGCCCAGGGGACTCTCCTCGACTCGACGACCGGCACGACCTGGACGGACCCGGATGCTCCCAATCGGCCGTCTCCCTATTTCTACTATGTGACGGCGCAACAGTAGTCGTGGCGAGTCAGACACAGGCAAGAGCGGTTCATGCTTTCGGAAACCCGGCTTATTGCCGGGGTTTTTTGTGCCCAGTGGTTTCGAGCCTGTCCAGAGGCGCGAACGCATGGTTTGATTTCGGAAGTAGAAAGTCGTATATTATCAAGATAAGCGGGAATGGCGGAACTGGTATACGCGCCAGATTTAGGATCTGGTGCCCGAGAGGGCATGGGGGTTCGAATCCCCCTTCTCGCACTCCCGGGCACAATGCCCGTCTTCTTCGAGGAGTGACCATTGCAAGTTGAAAAGACCGAGATAAGCCCGATTGAAGTCGAGCTCGTTGTCCAGGTGCCCGCCGACGAGATGGCCGAGCGCGTCGAGGAGACGCTGCGCCGAGTCGCTGGGAAAGTGGAAATGCCCGGCTTCCGGAAGGGTCGCGTTCCACGGAATGTGGTCTGGCAACGCTACAAGGACGCCATCACCGCCGAGACCGTCGAAGAATCGCTTCAGGAGTATTATCGCGCCGCCCTCAAGGAAGTCCAAATCGATCCGGTCGCACCCGGAAAGATGGAGGATGTCTCCTTCAAGAAAGGAGAGCCGCTCGTCTTCAAGGTCAAACTGGAAAAAGCGCCCGATTTCGAGCTCCCCGATTTCTCCGACATTTCAGTGGAGTTGGAGCAGCCACAGGTGTCCGACGAGGATGTACTCGAAGCCATCGACCGGCTTCGAGAGCAACAGGCGGTGCTCACACCCACGGGTGAACCCATCGACGACGATTCCGTGCTCGTCGTGGACATCCAGGAGCTCGATCCAACGGGATTGCCCATTATCGGCAGGGTGCAACGGGACACCCAGATTGACATGCGCCGCAATCCCCTTGGTAAGGATTTTGCAGATCAGGTGAAAGGGGCCAAAGAAGGCGCACATGTCCGACTGACACTGAAGGCAGGCGACCGTCCGGAGCGGGAAGGGGCAACCGTCAGCCTGGAGGTCGTCGTGAAATCGGTGCGCCGGAAGGAGCTGCCGGTATTTGATGATGATTTTGCCGCCTCGGTCAATCCCAACACACCAACCGCGGACGCCCTCCGAGAAGATGTGCATCGCCATCTCGGGGCGCGCGCAGCCGAATCCGCCCGGCGCAAAATGCACAACCGCCTGATTGACAATCTCCTGCGCAAGGTCGATTTCGCCGCACCACCGAGGATGCTCGACGACTACCTTCACCGCTTGATCCATGACATGGCGGGGGCCAAAGAGGGCGACGATTCGATGAGCCCCGAGAGAATCAAAGAGCTCAAAGAGGAATATCGTGCCCTCGGCATTCGCAACATCCGATGGTTCCTGCTGCGAGAAAAACTCATCGCCGCCCACGACCTCAAAGCGACCGATGAGGACCTCGACCGCGAATTCGAGATCCTCGCCAAGGTGACCGGCAAGCCCTCCACCGAGGTAAGAGCATTCTACGCGGCGAAGGAGAAGCGAGACGATTTGGTCAGCAGCATCACCGATCGGAAGGTCTTCAGCTTCCTTGAGCAGCAGGCGACAGTGATTCCGGTCCCCGTGGACTTGGCGACCTTCGAGGGACGCGGCCCAAGCCCGATTGTCACCCCGTCTTAACTTCTTCATGGACGGGCCCAATTCACAGCCAGTGATGAGAATTGTCATAGGGAAGGAAAGGAGAGAGACACTTCATGACACTCGTTCCAATGGTCATTGAGCAGACCGGTCGAGGAGAGCGCGCCTTCGACATCTTCTCGCGGTTGCTCAAAGAGAGAATCATCTTTATCGGGATGGCCATTGACGACTATGTCGCCAGTCTGGTTATCGCGCAGCTCATTTTCCTCGCGGCCGAAGACCCCGATAAGGACATCAG
>CAZJAD010000021.1:0-4133 GCA_964543855.1 uncultured Alphaproteobacteria bacterium | reverse complement strand
ATCAATGAGATTATCGCGCGGCACACCGGTCGCCAAGTCGCCCAGGTCGAGAAGGACACGGACCGTAATTACTTCATGTCCGCTCAAGAGGCGAAGGAATACGGCATTATCGACGAAATCATCGAACCGAAGCTCGGCCCGGACGGGAAAAAGAAGTCGAAATAACCGGCGACGCCCCAAAGGACTCCCATGATTCCCAAGGAGACCGAAACCTGCTCCCTGTGTGGCCGCTCGGAACGGCAGGTGCACACGCTGCTGAAATTCCCCAGCGGCGCAGCGATTTGCGATACCTGCGCTGAACAGGCTCACCAGATTGCGCGCTTGAGCCGTCCCGACCGCCGCCGCCTGACCATCGACTCGTTCCCAATCCCCGAAGACATCAAGAAGCAATTGGACAAGTATGTCATCGGTCAGGAGGAAGCGAAACGGCGTGTCGCTGTCGCAGTCTACAATCACTACAAGCGTATCAACGCCCGGATCGAACCGTCGGCGGTGGAGCTCGAAAAATCGAATATCCTGCTCATTGGCCCCACCGGCACCGGAAAAACTCTGATGGCGCAGACGCTCGCGCGTTTCCTGCAAGTCCCGTTCGCGATTGCCGACGCAACGACCCTGACCGAAGCCGGCTATGTCGGTGAGGATGTCGAAAATGTCCTCGTGCGTCTTCTGCAGGCGGCCGACTACGAAATTGAACGCGCCGAAATCGGTATCGTCTACATCGATGAAACCGACAAAATCGCCCGCAAGGAACAGAATGTCTCAATCACGCGCGATGTCTCCGGAGAAGGAGTGCAGCAGGCGCTCCTGAAAATCCTCGAGGGAACCGTGGCGTCGCTGCCGCCCCAGGGTGGCCGCAAACATCCCGAACAGAAGCTCATCCCGCTCAATACGCACAACATCCTCTTCATCTGCGGAGGGGCTTTCGTAGGCTTGGACAAGATCGTAAGATCTCGCGTTGCGAAGAGGCCGATGGGTTTCGGAGCGGAAGGCGCGGCAGGAGTGGAGTTCTCCTCCTATGAGTTGCTCGCGCAAACGAGCTACGAGGATCTCCTGCAATTCGGTCTCATTCCCGAGCTCATCGGACGCTTGCCCGTAATATCCGCGTTCTCCGACCTCGATCAGGCGACCCTCGTCCGCATCCTCCTCGAGCCGAAGAATTCACTCGTCAAGCAATACAAATATCTTTTCGAAATGGAAGGCGTGACACTGACCTTCGCTGAGGGAACTCTCGAAGCGGTTGCCGAGCTCGCCATCAAGCGCAAGACAGGCGCGAGAGCGCTTCGCTCCATTCTGGAAGAGGTCATGACGAACATCCTCTATGAGATTCCCAGCCGTAAGGATATCATCGAGGTCGTCATCACGCCTGAGGCGGTGCGCGAGCGACACCCGCCTCGCTACATCCTCGCAGACCGGAAGATTAGCGCCTGAAATCGCTCGGCCAGAGTGTTCCGGAGTGACGGCGCCAGAGCCGTCACTTTTTGCTCCTGAACTCTCCTCATCCGAAAGATGCCTGCCCGCTTACATCTGGTTGCATTCGTCACCGTCGTCTTTTTCCTGGTGCCGCAAGCGGCAGCCCAGCGTGGCGTCTTCATGGTGCCCAGTGGTGAAGACAGCCTGGCGCTCCGCACCACGCGCGGCGTGGAGCTGACGCGTCAGAGAGAAAACCTCGCATGGTCGAAGACCGTCGCGGCTCTGACCGACTTGAGATTGACTGCCTCCTGGAAGAGCGACTGGGATCAGGTCGGTGGCGAAGCCGAACGACGTCGCCAGGATGGTCGCTGGCACCTCTCGGGCCGACACCGGTGGAAGCCGGATGTCGCTTTCTGGCTCGCGACTCAGGGTGAGTTCTTCGATGACCGCAGACCACAGCCCGACGAACCGGTCTCGCCACCGCACGAAGTCGTTCCGGAAGACTGGCGGACGGCGACATCTCTTCTTCCAGCGTACGGCATTTCGCCGACGACAATTCGCATTCTGCGAGCCGCAGGCGGTGTCCAGATGCAACCGATCTCCCACACGGAGCTCGTCGGTGGCTGGGGAGTTATCGAGGATCGCCGCTTCGGTCATGTTTCTCCCGGGCCGCTCTGGGAAGCAACCGGAAAGGTCACCGACTGGGATGTCAGCGGTTACCTCCAGACCCTCACGCTCGAAGCGAGCGGAGAGAACCCCGGCTGTCATCGCAACCGCGACCTCCATGCGCGCTACGAAGCCCGTCGCGAGTTCGCACCCGGCACGGACAATCGCGCGGAAGTCTCCGCTTCGGAGGTTCGCCGAAGCTACTACCTCGACCCCTCCAGTCGTCTGGCAACCCGCAAAGAGACTCGGGCTCGCTTCGCCGACCGCCTGACTTATGCCATGCGTCCGGATCTCGCCCTCGAAATCGACGGCGAGCTCCTCAATGCGAAGACCGAGATTGCCCAGGAGACGCGTACAAGCTCGCTCAAAGAAGCGCGCGCCGTGCTCAACGCTCGATTGGTGCGCCGTGCGCGGCGCCTTTCCGGAAACCTCGATGTCGGCGTTCAAGGCATCACACAGACCATCGACGGCGACATCCTGCAGGGACGCCAGACCGATGTGAGTCTGGGAGTCGGTTATCGTGCTACTCGCCGCGATTCCCTCTTCGGCGCTTTCGAGGTCAGCAAATACCAGCTCGACACGCGTAGCCCGCAGAACAATGACGACCGAGACGAGCTGCGTTTCGCTTTTTCCGCCGGTGGTGTCGGTGCATGGAGTCCCTCTCTTGGCTGGGAGGCGTGGGCACGAGTGGCCCTGGATCATCTCGTCTACCTCTTCAAAGAGCGCTCGGCGAACAACCACTGGACGCGTTTCATCCTCCTGGGGTCGAGGCTGCGTCACCGCCCGACATCTGCCTTCGCGCAGACCTTCGCTTTTGAAGTGAGCGCGAACTACCAGGCCTTCGACTTCGAACCGGACCCGCGCCAGGTGCGCAGCACAGTCTTTCGTAAATTGGTGGCCGGAGACAGCCTCGCGCTCGCATTGGGGAGGGCGTTTTCGGTTGTGCTGAGGTTCACCTTTCAGCGCGAAGAACTCGGGCGACTCTTCTGGCACGAATTCCAGGAAGAGCGCTCGGACGAAGTAACCGCGTTCCACAGCACCCTCGAAGTCCCTTGGCGCATTGGCCGCCAGACCGAAATCGCCCTCGGCGGTCTGTGGAATCATCGTCGTGGTATCCGCTTCCCCAGCACCGAGTTCGATGTCAAGGAGACTTTTCAGGATTTGCAGACCTACGGACCGCTCTGGAGGTTGTATCATCGCTTCAGGACGGATTGGACCGTCAACGGCGGAGGGCAGGTGGTGCGACAATTGGAACTGGGTCGACAAGACCGCTGGCTTGTGATGGGGGAGATCGGAGTGGCCGTCAGATGGTAGCTGTACGAGAGTGGGGCGAAACCTTTTATGCGCCGCCTTCAGCCCTGCAAAGTGACCGGATTGTGCTGGAAGGCAGTGAGGCGCATCACTTGGTGCGCGTTCTGAGAAAGCGTGTCGGTGACCGCGTGGGAGTCATGGATGGCGAAGGGCACTACTACATCTGTGACATCGAAAACACCGATGGCGAGGTCGCGTTGCGGGTCGTACGGCACCTTCCCGAGCGCGGCGAGACGCGTGCGCCCGTCACTCTCTTGCAGGCGATTCTGAAAGAGCCCGCGATGGACGATGTCGTCGACCGAGCGACGCAGATGGGTGTGACTGCCATCGTCTGGGTTCCAACGGAACATGTCGTCGGCAGCCTGACTGATGCCAAGCTCTCGCGTCACCGCCGCATTGCGCGGTCAGCCGCCAAGCAGTGCGGCCGCTCCCGAGTGCCAACGATTGAAAAAGCGGCCAGTCTCCTCGAAGCGGTTGAACGCTTTCGCAACCGCCGCGCTACCTATGTCGCTCATCCCCTCGACTCACCTTCCAGCTTCGTCTCAGTTGAGAACACACACGAGACAGGAATCGTGGACGGCGGTGTCCTGCTGGTAGGGCCGGAGGGAGGTCTCACCGAAGAGGAAAATGCGCTCGCCCTCCGCAACCGCTTCTCCTCGCTCTCTCTCGGCAACCGCCGACTGCGCTCCGGAACAGCGGCAACGGTCGGTTTAGCCATCCTCCTGCGCGAACTCGGCGAATTCTAA
>CAZJAD010000020.1:10709-27571 GCA_964543855.1 uncultured Alphaproteobacteria bacterium | reverse complement strand
GCTGAGCGCGGCATGAAGCCGCCGTGGGATCGCGTGCTGTGTGGTCGCGGTGTGGCATGGTGCGACTACGACCGCGACGGGGATGATGATTGCCATGTGTCCAACTATCGCCTCCAGGAGAATCTGCTCTTCGAGAACGACTCGCATGGAGGGTTCACCAATGCTGCGCCGATGCGGCATTTGAACGGCGAAGAGGTGGATGGCTGGTTTGGTCACACGATCGGGTCGGAATGGGGAGATTTTGACAATGACGGCGACTTCGATCTTATCTGTGCGAATCTGGCTCATCCGCGCTACCTCGAATTTTCCAACAAGACGATGCTGCATGTCAATCCCGGCGACACCTTGACGGCCTGGCAGGACGAGCGGGAGCTTCGGGGGATTAAGTTCGCGGAAACTCACTCCGATCCTGCGTGGGGTGATGTGGATGGTGACGGCGATCTCGACCTCTTCCTGACCTCCATCTATCCCGATTGTCCGTCATTCCTGTATCTGAATGACCGTGGGCATTTCAGAGATGGGACTTACCTGGCGGGCGTGCGCACTTTCAACGGGTGGGGTTGTGCATTCTCCGACTATGATGGCGACGGCGACCTCGATCTTGCCGTCGGGTCTGGTTCCGGCGTTCGACTCTTTCGCAACGAGACGAATCCGCGCGGGTGGCTGGAAATTAAAGTGATCGATATGGTGGGCAATCGGGCCGCGATCGGCATGATTGTCGAGCTGGAGCAAGGCGGGCGCCGTCAGATTCGTCAGATTCAAGGTGGAAAAGGCACCACCAGCCAGCACAGCCTCGTGCAGTACTTCGGGGGCCTTTCTGGAACGCGACCGGGGTATCTGACCCTTCACATCCCCGGTGGCCTTCCGCAAACCTACCCCGTCACAAGCTACAATCGGCGACTTACTGTCACCGTCAAGACGGAGGCGGGGCGGGATCTCCGTTGACTGAGCCAAATAAGAGGGTGGATTTCATCTTCGGCTACACTGCCCTCCACTTTCGAGATGCTGTAGTGGAGCACGATTTCAGGGTTGACAATAAGGCCACAAGAGAAGCTGCGGGCCAGACAAATCTCAAGTTGTCATGACCAGAAGAGGAGGTAAAACCTATGCAGATGCACACATCCAGACGGTTGGTAGCACTGTTTGCCAGTGTCGCCGTGATTATTGCGGTTGTCGTGGCACCTTCTGCCGCACAGGAGAAGTTCAAAATCGCTGGAAAGATGACATCAGCCGAGACGAGACAGGATACAATCGCTATTGGAGATGTCGAAGGACACATTTTCTCCCTGAGCAAGTACGAGGGAACGAACGCCAGTACCGGTGAGAATAGGTTCATGGATGGAGCGCAGCTTGTGAATGTGGCATCATCCGAACTCACCAATGGAGTTGGACCTCATCACGGCTATGTCAAGCTTATCCATGCAGACGGTACGGTCATCGCCCAGTGGAAAGGCCGGGTGACGACGGTCTCAACGAAGGAAGGTCCTCTCGTTTCATTCGAGGGAACTTACTCCTACACGACCGGGACGGGCAAGTTTCAGAACATCCGAGGGAGCGGCACTTACAAGGGACAATTCACTTCAAAGACGGAGTACACGACTGACTGGGAAGGGGAATACTGGATCGAGAAATGAGGATATGATCTTGGCTCCGCGCTTTTCACGGAATGAGGCTTTTTTGAGGCCCGCAGCTTCTTCTGTGGCCTTATCGTGAATCTGGACGTGCACGGTCGGCAGTTCATCGCCGAAGAGGACTGCCAACGCAACCAAATGATTGTGGAGTTAGTTTATCACACCTGATAGTGCAGTGCGGAAACCTCCTCGTTATCGGGCGCGATTTGTGTCAACTCTACCGGAAGATATATATCTACTGTCGTGCCCTCGCCTTCCTGGCTTTGCAGGTGAAGCCATCCTCCATGGCGCTGTGTGATGGCATAGACCGAGGCGAGGCCGAGACCGGGGCGTCTGCCGTGCTTCCAAGCCGAGAAGAAGGGTTCGAAAACCTGGGCACGGTGATCACTGCGAATGCCAACGCCGTCGTCGCGAACTCGCAGGCGCACATAATCGCCTGGCTTCGCCGACAGCAGCGCGTCTGGAGGAGTCTCGTCCACATGAACCCGCTCAGCGGACACATCGATGCGGCCTCCGTCGGGTAGTGCATGGCAAGCGTTGGTTATCAGATGACGAAGCAGACGGCGCATCTGTAGACTGTCTCCCAGAACTTTTGAATCTTCAACTTCGCAGCGGCAAACTGGATCGATCCCATTAGGGAGAGGAGCTTGCTCCGAGAGGGCAGCGCTCAGAATGCTGTCGAAGTCGAGAGGGTGAAAAGTCGTTCGTTCCGGGTGGGCGAATCCCACGAGTTCCTGTATCAGGTCCGATGCGCCCTCGGCGGCTTCAATCAGACCCTTGACGTCGGTCTGTGACGGATGCTCCGGTTCCAGTTGGTCGCCGAGCAGAGATGCGCGGCCCAAGATACCTGTCAGCAGGTCGTTGAAATCATGGCCCAGCGAGTCGGCGAATTTCTCCATGAGGTTCAACTCGTCACCGTATCGCGACTGCCTGTCGGGTCGATCTTCCGGTCGCTGACGGATCTCGAGGGTCCACGAACGGGAGTCGGCGCCGTCGGTGGCATTGGGCGTCGATTGACATTCGTATTCCGCTGTCCCCTCGGGCGTGCGCACACTGAAGGAGACGCCGCCGGCGAAGAGATTTTCCAGGATGGCAACTGGAGAGTGCGTGGCCTCCTCCCCATCCGATATGCCCGATTGTGCCAGTCGAAGCGCCGCTGCAGCGCGACCCGCCAGCACCTCAAGATAGCCCATGAGCTCGGGTTCTAACGGATGGGCTATCTCGGCATAATAGAGATTCACCGCACCAACGATATGATTGTCGACTGTCAGAGGAAACGCCCAGACGCTGTTGTATCCGAGTTCACGCGCAAAGTGACTCCACGGGACATAGGTATCGTTCTGGAGGAGATTCTCGAAGTGCATGGGCTTTCTTTCCATCACACAGATACCGCCGGGGGATTCTCCCATTTTCATGACACCGACATCGGTGCCGATGAGGGTGTCAACGACCTCTGGAGCATTCCAATGGGTTGTGGCACAGATCGTCTGCTCGCTTTCATCGGCAAGGTACAGAACGGACATCACGGCCTGGGCCGCCTCGCCGAGTCGCCGAGGAATCAACTGGTGAAGCAATTCGGGCTTTGTTGAGTGAGCGGAGAACTCGGTGCTGATCTCAGCCAACTGGGTCTGATGCTCCGAGGCTGCTCGAAGGCTCTGGGTTGTGCGTTGAAGCCTAAGGACACTCGCCACGGCGCTGCCGGTCAATTTCAGGAGACCCAGGTCCGCCTTCCGGAATTTTCCGCCATTGACCGATGCCAGAAAGAGCATACCATAGCGTTCGCCTTGACAGGTGATGGGGACGGCTATGAGCGCTTGCACACCGAGGGGCTCGAGTCGCTGGGTCAGACTGCACACGGTCTTTTCAAACGGAAAGCGCTCGATCACAGGCTCATCGAAGAGGGTCACTTCTCCACCTGTGAGAAGACCGAGTGATGCCGCGTGCTCTGCGAAAAAGCCGCATGACGCTTCCATACGGAGGCTGCCCTCCTGAGCCACGTAGACTGCACCGTACTCGATGCCGAAGACATCACATAAGTCATCCAAGACTTGCTGGTATATCTCCTCCGGTTCGCCAGGCCATGCGACTGTCCGCCAGAGTCGCTCAAAAAACTGTGACTCGCGGCCGCAACTATCCGCGTATGTCTCGAGTTCGAGGAGCTTTCGGTCCTTTTCCATGAGTTCGAGCTGGGCACGGCGTTCAGCGGAATAGTCGGTAATCTGGAAGAGCAGGCCTCGGACCTCCCCTGCCCGTCGCATGGGACGAATCTCGAGGCGCAGATGTTCAGGCTCATCTTGCCCGGGACCCGCATCGATGACCTGCGAGTACTCCTCGACCTCTCCCTGTAGTATGCTGTGCATCACCTGCTCGTAGAAAATGCGCAACGCTTTGTCGTCGATGACATCGAGCAGCGGCTTTCCAATGATATCCGGCCGGGAGACACCCTCCGGCCCATGCTTCTGGGCGGATGTGTCCCAGGCACGATTAGCGGCACGGATTCGAAAATCTTCGTCCACGACATAGACGATTCCTGGCACCGCATCGAGAACCTGCTCGAAGTTGGGCGAGGTCAACGGCAGGGATCGGGCAGGCGGAGAATCAAGATTAGGCGGCACGACTTTCCCTCCTTGAAGGGGATAATCATTCAAAAACAAGTGTCTTGAGGAAGACGGTGCAAAAGTCTGGCCAAGCCCGCCAGCGGGATGAAATCGGGCTTGCGAAAATGCCATCACATTATTATATTGTCTTGCGGCGAGTTGCTCGCCGCGTTTGGGGAGTCGTCTAATTGGCAAGACAGCGGACTCTGGATCCGCCAATCGGGGTTCGAATCCCTGCTCTCCAGCAAGCATGCGAAAGGCCGGTTCCGTTAAGGAATCGGCCTTTTTGTCTGTTCGGCTGGCGCAAAATGCCCGCTCACAGGAAGCTGCGAATCGGAAATGACTCTGGGTCAGCTGTGTTTTCTACCGGCCGCCGTTTGGGGTCTGTTATTGGAATTCTATCCTTATTATCTTCAAAGGATTACGGTGCCTGAGTCTCAAGCGCCAAGGGGAGAATCGAGGGTCATGGTTTGTCCGCCGCCTTCTGTGTTTTGTCGATCTTGGCCCATGTGTCGCGTAGCGTTGCTGTCCGATTGAACACAAGTGCTCCATCCGAGGAACCCACGGGATCGACGCAGAAATAGCCCAATCGTTCGAACTGGTAGTGACTTCCCGGAGCGGCGCCTGCGAGACCCGGCTCAACGCGGCACGATGTCAAGGTTTCGAGCGAATGGGGATTCAGAAAGCTCTTGAAATCGGAGCCATCGTCTTCGCCGACCGGGTCGGGATTCACGAAGAGATGATCGTACAAGCGGACCTCCGCCGGCAGCGAGTGGGAGGCGGAGACCCAGTGCAATGTTGCTTTGACCTTCCGTCGGTCCGGAGCGAAGCCGTCTCGCGTTTCCGGGTCGTAGGAGCAGTGCAGCTCGACCACCTCGCCGGTTTGTTCGTCCTTTATGACTCTCTCGCACTTGATGAAGTATCCGCAGCGCAACCGTACTTCACGACCGGGTGCCAGACGGAAGAACTTTTTCGGGGGGTCCTCTCTGAAGTCGTCTTGTTCGATAAACAGGACGCGTGAGAAGGGGACCTTTCGCGTTCCCATCGATGGATCTTCCGGATTGTTCACCGCGTCCAGTTCTTCCACCTGACCTTCGGGATAGTTGTCGATGACCACTCGAAGCGGACGCAGGACCGCCATGACTCGCGGTACCCGCTTGTTCAAGTCTTCACGGATGCTGTGCTCGAGCAGCGCAATATCGACGATACTGTCTCTCTTGGACACGCCGATGCGGTCGCAGAAATTCCGGATCGACTCTGGGGTGTAACCGCGCCTGCGCAAGCCGGATATCGTGGGCATGCGTGGATCGTCCCAGCCGGTGACATGCCCTTCTTGCACCAGTTCCAGGAGCTTTCGCTTGCTCAGTACCGTGTAGCTGAGATTCAAGCGAGCGAACTCGATTTGCTGGGGATGATAGACTTCCAGCTCGTCAAGGAACCAGTCATAGAGAGGGCGATTGTTCTCGAACTCGAGGGTACAGATGGAGTGCGTGATGCCTTCGATGGAATCAGACAGACAGTGCGTGAAGTCATACATCGGGTAGATGGACCACTTGTTGCCTGTTCGGTGATGCGGTGCCCTCAGGATGCGATAGATGACCGGATCGCGCATATTCAAGTTTCCCGATGCCATGTCAATCTTGGCGCGCAGCACGCGGGAACCATCTTTGAATTCGCCTGCCTTCATGCGCTGGAAGAGGTCCAGGTTCTCGTCTACCGAACGCGTGCGATAGGGGCTGTCTTTGCCGGGCTCGGTCAGCGTGCCGCGGTATTCTCTGATTTGCTCCGGGCTCAGGTCGCAGACATAGGCTTTGCCTTTCTTGATCAACTGCACCGCATAGTCATAGAGCTTCTCAAAGTAATCCGACGCGTAGTACAGGCGATCCTCCCAGTCAAATCCGAGCCACCGAACGTCTTCCATGATCGATTCGACATATTCGACATCCTCTTTACTGGGATTGGTGTCGTCGAACCGCAGGTTGCACAGGCCGCCGTCGTGTTCGGCGGCGATGCCGAAATTGAGACAGATGGATTTGGCATGTCCGATGTGCAGGTAGCCGTTCGGTTCGGGCGGAAATCGAGTGTGAACCCGGCCATCGTTCTTGTTGGCTTTCAAGTCCTGCGCGATGATACTCCGGATGAAATCGAGGGAGGTTGCGGCATCGGCGGCGGTCATCCTCGCGGCATTCTTGTCAGTGATTGCTTCGTGGTCAGGTGATTCGGCGTTCGATGATTTCTCGGTCATATGGGTTCAATCTCGGGTGAAAGTGAGACAGTAGGGTTCAGGGGGCAGCAACGGAGACCTCGCCGCGCTGCGGCGCCTTTTGGGGAATCACCCAATAATTTAAGCGGAACAGCTCGATAAGTCAAGCAGGCCCGGCATGTTGACTGTTGTTGCTGACGGCGGGCTATTGAGGAGATCTTTAGGAATGCAAAGGGCGCGTTGACACCGGGAGGTTGGATGCTGAGACAGAGAACCCTCGTCTATTTCGCCACAAGAAGCCGCCTCACCTGAGCAAACCCTTCCGCTTCCATCATGCACAGATAGATTCCCGCCGGCAAGTCTGTCGCATCCCAGGCAACCTCGTGCGAACCGGCGGCGACCGTGCCGTCCACGAGGGTCGCTATCGTGCGGCCGAAGAGGTCGAAGACTCTCACCGTGACGGAGCCCGGCTCCTTCACATCATAGCGAATCGTCGTCCTGTCCTGGAGGAGGTCTGGAGTGCCTGGATGCAGGGCGAATTCAGCCGGCACTGTCTGGACCTCAGGCGTTGACACAGTCGCATGCTTTCGGGAGGTTCCGCGACCGTCGAGAATATCGGCCATGACGCCGACACTCCCGCTCAGGGCTTTTTCCAGATCTTCTCGCCCGGTCGTCGTGACTCGGAATTGTTCGATTCCGAGCATCAGGGTACCGGCCAGGGTTTCGGGTGAACATGGTTTTGTGAGAAAACTGAAGACATTCCCCTCGTTGACGGCATTCATGGCCATGCCCATGGTCGGTTTGCCTGTAATCATGACGCGCACGGTGTTGGGTGCGAGTTCGCGCACGTGCGACAGGAATCTGACGCCATCCATGTTGGGCATTTTCATATCGGAGACGATGACGGCATACGGGCCCCTTGACTTCACCATCTCCAGTCCGTCTTCACCGCTGAGAGCGGTATCGATTTCAATGCTCTGACTCTGGCCGCGGAATTGCCTTGTAAGCTGCCGCTTGAAGGCCTCCAGAACATTGGGTTCGTCATCGACGATGAGGATTTTCTCACTCATGGTGTCCCCCGTTTTGTCTTATCTCAGTCCAGAGTTCCCTCCACAGAGGCAAACGATCCGCCGTGCCGGTCATGGCCAGATAGTGGAGGTCGATTTGTGAGGCCGACCCTATGGGATCGGGTGCACGAGTTTCGTTTTCCAGAGCATTGGCAACATGTGTGGCGGTCAACGGTGTGAATTCCCGGTCTGCAGACTTCTGTGGGAAATGATGAAAACGAACCGCCTCGACCACGGGGATCGGGAGGCTCCAGAGCGCCAGCAGATAGGCGCTGATGTCCGCATGCGTCGCGCCGAGAGTCTCGATTTCAACTTCGACCGGATCTCTCTTGTCTTGGGCGGCCCTGTCAACCACCTGTCGGTAGTCCTCAGGCAACCCGGCAGAGAGCAGGAGTTTCCCTATGTCATGGAGGAAACCAGCCACGAAAGCATTATCGACTACACTACAGTCCTGACTCTCCGCGATGGCGATTCGTCGGGCAAGGGCACCGGTGAGGAGGCTGTGATTCCAGAGCGTATCTATGCCGAACATTTTCAGTGTGGCCTGGTCGAACCGCGAGAATGTATGCATAGTAATCGCCAATGCCCGAATTGTATCCAAGCCCAGAAAGACGGCCGCCTCGGCGGGATTCGACATGCGTTGAGGCAGGCCGAAGAAGGCTGTGTTGACCAATTGTAGAACCTTTGCCGCCATGCCAATATCCCGAGATATGATGTCGCCTATCGTTTTGATCGAGGTAGCCGGTGCTGCCAGTTTTCTCATCATCTCATCGTAGTTGGCGGGATGGCTGGGTACGGATTGCGCCTGTGACACGAGTCGGACGAGGGCGTCCTCTGAGAGCAGATCACGGGTAACACAGGCGCGCCGGATGGTCTCTTTGAGTGTTTTGGCACTGCACGGCTTCGAAAGGTACTGGTGTGTTGGGCCCACCGACTTCAGAGTCATTTCCCTGTCAGCCTGCCCCGAGAGAGCAATTCGCACGATTCGGGGAAACCGTTTCATGATCTCCGTGAGTAATTGGGGACCATCCATGTTTGGCATTCGCATATCGGACACGACTACGTCGACGGGAAATCGGGCCAGGATCTCCAAGGCTTCCTGTCCACTGGTCGTAAACACCATGTCCCACTCCGGACGCATTCTGTGTAGCATGCGTGAAAGACCATCCAGTACTCTCTGTTCATCGTCAACGAACAGAATTCGCTTCCTATCGGACATCGGCGAGGAACTCGCTCTTGGAGGTTTTCGACAGTTGCTCTGTTATGGCGGCCGGGAAATACACCCCGAAGGCGGCTTCTTCGCCAGCGTTCCCTCTGACCGTCATCAGACCGCAATGGTCTCTGGCAATCCGATGGGCGACAAGGAGACCGATGTCAATTTCCTTCTGCGATTCTCCGGCAGCGGAAGCGGGATCGAAGATGTGTTCTTCGGTGATTTGCTCTCGGCCTCCGACTGTGGCAATCACTTCCACTTTAGCGTATTTTCCCGGAGAGATATCCCCAACAGTCGACATCCAATCTTTATTCAGTTCTCGCACACTCAGGGAGATTTTCAATCGATCGTTCTCTTTCATGGTTTTGGTCGCGTTCATGCAGAGGTTCATCAAGAGCTGGTAGATCTGCGTCGGATCGGCCTGAATCTGAGGCAGGGTTCCGGCTCGGGTCAACTCGATGTGAACACCTTTCGGCACCGATATCTTGAGCAGTTCCAACACTTCGTCGAGGATGTCACCCAAGCTGCACATTTCACGCGGCGCCTTTGCCCCCTCGGCGAACCGCAGAATCTGCCGGGCGATTCTCTGAGCATGATCGGTAGCACTCATGATTACTTTCAGGTCTTCGAGAGTTGGTGAATCATCGCCCAAGTATCGAGAGGCGCGATCACCATAGCCCATGATGACCGTGAAGATGTTGCTGAGGTCGTGCATGACACCTGCGGCGAGCATTCCGACGACTTCCATTTTTTGAGACCGAATCAGCTGCTGCTCCAGCAGGGTATTGTGCACTCGAAGCTCGTCCTGGTAGGACTTCATGCGCAGCGCACTATTCAAACGCGTGATCAGTTCTTCTCTTTGGACAGGCTTGCTGAGCAGATCGTTGGCACCCAATTCGAGCGCCTCGTGCTTCAGGCTGTGATCCTGAAGGCCGGTGAGTACAACGACCTCCGTATCCCGCGTTCGCGGATTTGCTTTGATCTCGACCAAGAGCTCAAAACCATTTCGGCCCGGCATGTTAATATCGAGCACGACGGCATCGAAAGTCTCTCGGGCCAACAGGTTGGCGGCTTCTGCGGCAGTCTTGGCGAAAACCATATCCCACAATTTGGTTCGATGATAGAGCAGTCGCTGCAGACCTTTGAGTACTCTTGGTTCGTCATCGACGAAAAGGATGCGTGGCTTCATCGCATAGCCTCGCGAGCTGGCCCGTCCACAATGGGCAGGCGAACGATGAATGTCGTTCCTCTGCGCTCCTCCGTCTCGAAGGAGATGGTTCCGCCGTTTCGGTTTACGATTGTGGAGTGTGCGATAGCGAGTCCCTGGCCTGAACCCTTGCCGGTCTCTTTGGTCGTGAAGAACGGATCGAAGACTTTGTCTCTCACAGCCTCAGGAATGCCCGGCCCCGTGTCCGAGATTCGGATCTCGGCCCAATCCCCGCTTCGCCGCGTTCTGACCGTGATCGTTCCTCTCTCCCGGGGTCCGTCTCCCACGACCTCGGCAATGGCCTGGGCGGCGTTGATAACCAGATTCAGAACCACCTGATTGATATCTCCTTCCATGCAGGAGACCCTGGGGAGGGATGGATCGAGATCCATTATCATTCCCGCCACATATTTCCATTCATTTCGGGCGATGGTGATCGTACTCTCAATGGCTTTGTTGACATCAACATCGGTCTTCTCGCCCGCATCCGGGTGCGAGAAGTTCTTCATCGCCCGCACAATTTTCGCCACGTGCTCCACACCCCCCAAGCTCTGTTCAATAGCCTTCGGGATTTCCTTGGTGAAATATTCTATGTCAGCCCGCGTGGCAATCGCGTCGACTTCTCGAACGACCTCATTGTCCTGCGAGATGGTCTTTTCCTGTCTAATTGCTTTCAGCAACTCCGCGTACTTCGCGAGAAGCGGGTTCAGATCACTAAATGCATCCTGCAGAAAACGCGTGTTATCGCCGACATACTGCGTGGGCGTGTTGATTTCGTGAGCAATTCCTGCGGCCAGGCGGCCGATGGACTCCAACTTCTGTGCTTGGGCAAGCTGGTTTTCAAGAGCTCGACGCTCCGTGACATCCTCGCCCAGCACGAGCAGACTACGCCTCTCAGAGTTTGAGATAACGAAGGGACTGACGGTGATGTTGAGAATGCCCTTGTCTCCGCCAGGCCGCGTATATTGGACATCACGCAGATGGATCACTTCATTTCTTGTGCTGAGGTCGACGATGCGCACGGGGATTTCGCGCTCATTCCATTGAATTCCGCAATCGGGAAATGGCCGTCCGATGACATTGTGAGCTGGAATGTCGAAAGCGGTCGCCGCTGCAGGGTTCCAGTGTGAGACACGTCCGGATGGATCCACGCCGATCAGTATCGACGGTAGCGAAGACCAGAGCTGCTCGTTGTGTTCGTTCAACTCGCAGAGTGCGGCCTCGACTTGATTTCGCTCGAACAGCTCCTGCTTGAATTGCGCATTGGCCTTTGCCAGTGCTGCAGTACGCTCTTCCACCAATTGTTCGAGGTGTTCGCGATATTTCGCAAGCTCCTCCTCGGTTCGTTTGCGCTGTGTGACATCTTCCCCGGAACTGAGAGTGCCAATAGGCTTGCCCGTTTCATCACTCAGAAGCGTATTGTGCCATGCGATGATTCTCTCATCGCCGCTCTTGGTCACGACGGGATTCTCATAGTACTCAACCGGCTCGATTTCTCCAGCGAGGAGCTTGACAAAGACGGCTTCAACCTCACCTCGGAGCCTTTGCGGGACGCAAGTCTGGAACCAGTTCTTGCCGATGAGCTCCTCTTCACAGTAGCCCAAGATCTGACAACCCTTCCTGTTCATCAGTGAAATCTTTCGGTCAGCGCCAACGGCCATGAGCATGGTTCCGGCCATATCGAGATACATCTGGGTGGTGTCCTTCTCCCGCTGCAGCGCTTCCTCGGCCTTTTTGCGTTCGGTGATGTCTTTGTCCGCACCGCGATATCCGACAAGATTGCCCTGGGCGTCCAAAATAGGGACTCCGTTGGTTAGAAGACAGACCGCGTGGCCGTCCTTGTGCAGATTCCAGTTTTCGAGGTCGACGATGGGAGCTTTCCGAGTGGCCATTTCTTGGAAAAGTGGGCCGATTATCTCGGCTTCCTGCGGGAGCATGAGGTCGAACGGGGTGCGTCCGACCATTTCCTGAGCGGGGTATCCGAGGACCTTCTCGACTTTCTCTGAACAATAGGTGTAGACCCCCTGTGCGTCCACTTCCCAGAACCAATCGGATGTGCTCATGGCGATATCTCGGAAGCGGCTTTCGCTCTCCCGCAACGCCTGCTCGGCACGTTCCTTTTGGTCTCGTGCCTGTTTCTTGTCGAGCCCGGCTCGGACGGCAGGGGTCAGACGGATGAGATGATCTTTGAGGACATAGTCCGTTGCGCCTGCCTTCATGCACTCGACGGCGACCTCCTCGCTTATGGAGCCGGTGACGATGATCAGAGGGGTATTGGGAGCGTTCTCATTGACCAGTCTCAGAGCCCGCATCGCATCGAAACCAGGAAGCGCATAGTCTGCGAGAATCAGGTCTGGCGAGAAGTCTTCCAGCTCTCTGAGAAACGCTTCTTTCGTATCCACGCATCTTGAGGAGAATTCCAGCTTGTCGTTTCGCAGCTCATGCACCATCAGTTCCGCGTCTGCCGGATTATCTTCGAGTATCAGGATGCGAACTCCCTCTTCCATGTGTTGGCCCCCCTTGTTATCGTCGCTCTAATGTGCGGTCGTATCCGTGCGGAGAAGTTCCGGATCATGCGAGTATTCCGGCGATTTGTTGAGCAACAGCCAATAGAGCCCAAGTTCCGCAACCGCGTCAACAAACTTTGGAAAGTCGACGGGTTTCGTGATATAGCTGTTCACGCCAAGCTTATAGCTCTCGACCATGTCGCGCTCTTCCTTTGAGGAAGTCAATGCAACAACCGGAATGGTCTTAGTTCGTTCATTTGCCTTGATTTGCCGCAGCACCTCCAACCCATCGACCTTGGGCAGTTTCAGGTCGAGGAAGATCACCCTGGGCAGTTTGCTGGTGTCGCGTTCTGTGTAGGTTCCGCTGGCGAAGATAAAATCGAGCGCTTCTGCACCGTCAGTCACCACATGAACCCTGTTAGTAAGATTGTGTCTCTTCAATGCTCTCAGTGTCAGCTCGACATCATTGGGATTGTCCTCCACCAGGAGGATTTCAACAGCTATCTCATCACTCATGATTACGTCCTTCTTTATTGACGGCGAGGTTGTGGCCTTCGCCGGTGTTGTGTGTCATCCTAATGTAGATGGAGCGAAATCGCCACGCTTCTCCGCCCTGTGGTACGCCTCCGATTTTGGCAGCGTGAAATAGAATGTTGCGCCTTCCCCTACCCTGCCTTCGGCCCAGACTTGCCCACCATGCCGGGTGATAATCCGCTTGACATTCGCCAGTCCTATTCCGCTTCCTCTGAAGTCTGCACCGGAATGCAGCCGTTGGAAGACGCCAAACAGTTTGTCCACATACTCCATGTCAAAACCGACGCCATTGTCCTTCACTGAGTAGACGACGGTGTGCTCTTCCTCTTTGCCGCCGATCTCGATCTCCGGTTCCGTTTTGCCTGTGGTGAATTTCACGGCATTGGACAGGAGATTGGTGAAGACCTGTCGGATCATCGCCGGGTCACCATAGGCCGGTGGCAGCTCCCTGATTGTCAAATGTGGTTTTGGACCGGGAGTGTCGCTTTCGAGTTCTTCAAAGACTACTTGGGCAAGCTTCTCCATATCGATATGCGAGGAGCTGATTTCCTGGCGGCCCAGGTGGGACAGAACCAGCAGGCCATCGATGAGCTGTTCCATGGTCCTGGTGTTCTCCTGAATCACATTCAAGAGGCGCTTGCCTTCATCGTCAAGTTTCGTCGAATACTCCTCAGCCAGTATGCCCGAAAAGCCGCTTATTGCCCTGAGGGGCGCTCTGAGATCGTGGGAAACAGAGTAGTTGAATGATTCCAATTCCTTGATGGCCTCTGATAGCTCCCTGGTTCTGATTTCCACCAGTCCTTCAAGGTGATCCCGGTGCTTTTTGAGTTCCTCTTCCGACTTCTTGCGTTCGGTGATGTCCTCAATAGCCAGCAGGATCATGTGCGTCCTGTTCGCCTCCCTGTAAATCCGTCGGGCATTGAGCAACATGATTCGACGCCCAATGGTCTCGAAGTCGTGCTCCACCTCGATGTCGTCAAAGGCGCTCTTCTTGGGAAGAATACGCTCCAGCAGGTCCCGCAGCTTGGGGATGTCCCACTGGCGGTTGCCCAGCTCGTAGATCCCCCAGCCCTCGGTCTCCTCCGGGGCCACTTGGAAGGTCTGGTAGAAGGAACGACTGGCCGAGATGACCCGCAGGTCAGCGTCCAGCACCACCAGCGGTTCACGCACTGTCGCAATGATGCTCTCGGCGTATTCACGAGCCGCTTCCACGGCACGCACCGCCTGTTTGCGCTCGGTGATGTCGTGACATGCGCCGAATACTTTCGTCGGTTTCCCGTCTTCGTACTCAATCGTACCTTCGGTGTGTATCCATATTACGTCTCCATTCTTGCGTACGACTCGGTATTCGTTTGGAGTAAGTTTCTCCGTTCCGGAAGCCAGACAATCTTTCAACCATTTAGTTACCCTTTGTAAGTCATCCGGATGATAAATATCTGTATTTACCTTTGCCAAGTCTAAGTCTCTTTCATTCGGGTCATATCCCATCAGATGATACATTCCCTCCGACCATGTGACTTCGCCAGTCACCACATCCCACGTCAAGTCACCAAGATGTGCGAGGCGTTGTGCTGCTGCCAACTTCGGCTCACTTGCCCTAAGTTCCTCGTCCGCGTGTTTGCGCTCGCTGATCTCCTGACGGAGGCGCTCATCAGTCTTCTCGAGTTCTGTGGTGCGTTCATCAACCAGCTGCTCGAGGTTTCCACTGTGCCGCGCGAGGTCTTCCTCTACCCGCTTGCGTTCGGTGATGTCCTCAATAGCCAGCAGGATCATCTGGGTCCTGTTCCCCTCTGTGTATATCCGTCGAGCATTGAGCAACATGACTCGACGCCCAATGGTCTCGAAGTCGTGCTCCACCTCAAAGTCGTCAAAGGTGCTGTCCTTGGGAAGAATACGTTCCAGCAGGTCCCGCAGCTTGGGGATGTCCCACTGGTGGTTGCCCAGCTCGTAGATCACCCGGCCCCCGGTCTGCTCCGGAGCCACTTGGAAAGTCTGGTAGAAGGAACGACTGGCCGAGATGACCCGCAGGTCAGCATCCAGCACCAGCAGTGGCTCACGCACCGTCGCAATGATGCTCTCGGCATATGCCTGCGCTTCTTCAAGCGTACACTCAGCCCGTTTGCGCCCTTGCTCCCTTTTCATGTTATACAGGGCAAAGGCGATATCTCCAGCAAGCTCTTTGAGCAGTGATTGTTCTTCCGGCTGTGCAGCGAAGCCCGCAGGAGCGGAGACAGTCAGGATGCCGTAGACTTTCTCAACATGCTCGAGCCGGGCAGTCATCGCCGCTCTGCCATCGTAGGTTTCCGCAAGGGGGCAGTCGCCACAGGTGCGGATCGTGTCTTTGATGGTGACCGCACCGGATTGCGCCAACGCCTTCCGGGCACAATAGGGCAAGTCTCGGCCCCTGAGGCGCCCGGCCAGAGGCAAGAACGACTCGCCCAATCCGGATTCGGCGGACGCCTGAAGCTCTCCTGACTCATCAAACAGAGCGATCCAAGCAGTCACGTAGCGATCTGTCTCGACGAGGTTATCACACACGCCTTTGAGCAGATTGCCCCGATCGTTCACTCGAACGATGAGCCGATTGACATCACGAATTGCACGAAGGAGGCGGGTCGGGTTACTGGTTGTTTCTTCTGCGCGAATCTGTTCGGCGGCTTGTGGATTCAGGTTCCTCATATTTTGGACCCCCATTGACGTCACCTGATACGGGCGCACAACAACCAGAAATTATCGGTAAGTGCGACAATTTCGTCACACTCTTAATCATACTATTACACAAAAACAATGCCACAGTTTAGCGGTAGTGAGAAGGCACACGAGTCGCGGACAAAACGAAAGAGAGTTCGCATCGCAACTGCTGTGTCGACCGAATATACGACTTTGCAGTTTGATCGAGATGAGGGGTGCGTCAAAAGAATCACGGTCTCAAAGAGAGCGTGTTTGGAGGTTTTTGCTTTGTTGGTTGTCACAGTGATTGACCGAAGGCTGTGACGAAACGGAATGGATTCAAGTGCTCTTGTCGGTGACGGCTCAGGGGCAGATGAAATGGAAAAGAGAGAGGGCTTTCTCGCGTCCGGCTCACATGGAGGGATGGCTGTGTAGACAGCGAGCGCCTCGACTGGCGGTCTTTTTGGGCTCGCTGAGGGCTAAGTCAATGAAATTAATACTGATTAGGTGGGCAACGGATGGCCTTTTGACTATGGAAAGAAAGTGGAAGCTATCGGATTTTGGGCTTGACAAACGGTTTTTTTCTTTGTATATTATAGTGCCTAAATAAGCACTATCTGGAGCCCCCGATGGCCCGAAATCTAACCAATCGTCAGCAGGAAGTCCTTCGCACCATTCTTGACTTCCTCGAGCGGCAAGAGTCGCCACCGACGATTAGTGAAATCCAAACGGCAATGAAGCTCAGGAGCTCGTTTGGAGTGCGGCGGCATCTTGACGCCTTGGAGAAGAAGGGATTTATTCGCCGTCGAGGGGGAAAAGCTCGCGGCATCGAGCTCATCCGCCCGGCCTGGATGACCCAGACGCACCTGCCCATTGTCGGGCGCATTGTCGCGGGCATCCCCCTTCTGACCGAAGAAGAATCCCCGGAGATGTTCCCGGTCCCCGGACGCACCAAAGAAGGACAGTTTTTGCTCCGCGTGACTGGAGAAAGCATGGAACCGACTCTTCACGAGGGAGATCTTGCCGTCGTATCACAGCAAAGCGAAGTTCGAAATGGACAGATTGCCGTCGTTGAGGTGGATGGTGAGGTGACGGTCAAGCGATTCTACCGGGAGGCAAACGACATTCGTTTGCAGCCGGATAATCGTGCCTTTGACGCGATCACCGTCCCTCCCACTTCTCAATTTCGCCTTATCGGACGCGTGACCGGTTTGTGGCGAGAGTTTTGAGGCA
>CAZJAD010000020.1:0-10609 GCA_964543855.1 uncultured Alphaproteobacteria bacterium | reverse complement strand
GAGGTGTTCTGCAAAACGGATCTCCGGGGCACCTGGGGCGGAGGCCAGGACAAATGGCTGGCCCGATTATCCTGTGGCGAGGATCGTTGGATTGCTCCGACGGATGAAGAAGCTTTTCTTGCAAGAGTTTCGATTCGCCGGCTTGGAGTGTCATCTGACTTCTGCGAAAAGTTGCAGAGATACGGGGTTCGGAGTGTCGGCGAGCTGATGAAAGTGCCGCGTTCCTTCTTTCAGATTCATTTGGGCAGTCCTGCTGGCGCATGGCCTCTTCTTTTACAGCGTGGAGGACCATCCGTCAAAGCTCTGTTTCCGCCACCGGTCGTGCAGGCAAGAAAGCATCTCCATTGGGGGGATGACATGGAGATTCTGCGTGCGATTGGTTATCTCTCGGAAGAGGTCGCGCGTGAACTCGAGCGTTGCCATCAGCAGGCTGGACGGTTTCGTGTAGTCTTTTGTTGTTCTGGAGGCGAGACAACGCTGGAGATGAAACCGACCCGACCACTCGGGAGCGCGGAGACTCTCGAAAGATTTATCAGGAGATTGGTTGGTGAGAAAAGACCGGAGAGGCCGCATGAAATTCGAGTTATTCTGGAGGACCTCACGCCTCTTCCGCAGCCGCAGATAGACCTATGGCGAAACAAAACCCCATTGCGAGAGAAGCGCATTCCGATCGAAAAGAGTCGCGAAATTCTGGAACGGAAGTACGGCTTTCAGATCGTCCAGAGCGGCGTCGACTACGCCAAGACGGTTCCACCTCGTTTCGCCCAGCTAATCTACGCTCGGAGAGGGATGCACCTCCCTTGATGCGTACGCTTCCTGTCACGGTGCGAGATGGGCGTCCGACCAAGATGACATGGAACCGGCGAACCTTTTCGGTGGATAAGATTGTGGATCACTGGCGGGAGTCCGGTCGCTGGTGGGAAGGGGAAGGTTTGTGCGAATTCTTTCTCGTTCACACGATTCGGGGAATGTTTGTGCTTCGCTTCGATCCAAAGAAAGACAGATGGTATGCAAAGCCAGTCCGCTGACACGCCACGCTTTGTACATCTGCATGTGCACAGCGAGTTCTCTTTCCTCGACGGTGCCTCGACTTTGGAGCGTCTTGTGCGCTGTGCCGCAGAGGATGGCGCCAGAGCTCTGGCGCTCACGGATCACGATAACCTTTGTGGAGCACCGGAGTTTGTTCACCTGTGCCAGACCGCTGGACTAAAACCCATCCTGGGTGCTGAGCTGACTCTGTCTACGGGTCATGTTACTGTCTTAGCTCGCACACGAAAAGGTTTTTCCTCTCTTTGTCGTTTGCTCACATGGGCACACCTTGAAAACGAGCGCGGAAAGCCTATTCTGGATGAGGCAAAATTACTTAGCTATGGAGAAGACCTCATCGTTCTTTCCGGGTGCGCTCGCAGTCCTCTGGCGGAGCTACTGAGACGAAAACGCTTTGAGCAAGCCAGAGCATGGGTCCTTGCCTACCGCAGTCGCTTCGGTGACAATTTCTTCATCGAGCTTCAGCGCACACTTGAACCGAAATCCCAAAACAGCCACTTGATTTCTCTGGCGAAGGATCTCCGTATTCCTCTCATTGCCACAAACAATGTCCACTATACCCGTGTTGAGCTTGCTGAGGCACAGGATATTCTTTGTTGCATTCGACACCTGATTCGAGTGGACGAACCGCACGAAGACCGCAAAATCAACGGCGAACTCTTTTTGAAATCCCGCCAAGAAATGGCCGAGCTCTTCGCAGATTTGCCGGAAGCCATCGAGAATACATGGGAAATCGCTGCGCGCTGTGAAGATTATGACATCAGCGAACCTCGCTTTTTGCCGCGATTCGCTTTTGCAGGCCGGGAAGCGGCAGGCCGGCAGCTTTGTTCTCTTAGTTTTGCCGGTGCGAAAGAGCGCTATGGTGAGATTACTCCCGAGCTGAAAGCGCGGCTTGACCACGAATTAGCCATCATCATCGACTTAGGCTTTGCCGATTATTTTTTGGTCGTGCATGATCTGGTCCAGTTCGCCAAGCGGAATCGGATTCGTCATGCCGGTCGGGGCAGCGCGGCGGATTCCGCTGTCGCCTATTGCCTGGACATTACCAAGGTTGATGCTTTTCAGCGCAATCTCCGCTTCGAACGGTTCATCAATCCTCAGCGACGGCTCAACCTGCCGGATATTGACATTGATTTCGACGCGCGCCACCGGGATCGTGTCACGGAGTATGTGACCGGGCGATACGGCAAAGATCATGTTGCCACGGTCTGCGCTTTTGCTCGCTTCCGGGCTCGCAGCGCTATACGCGATGTTGCGAAAGCGCTGGGTTTCGCGGTTACCGATATCGATCGCATAGCCAAGACGATGCATTGGGCTACCTCCGCTAAAGGTATCCGCCGAGCCATCGAAAGGCGCCCGGAACTCCGAGCCCTGAAAATACCTCAGCGGAAGTTCGAACTTCTTTTTGATCTCTGCGAGACTATCAATGACCTCCCTCGTCATATCTCCACTCATCTCGGCGGCGTTGTCATCACCGGGGATCCTATTTGGGAAATCTCGCCGCTACAGATTGCGGCGAAAGGAGTCCAAATCGTTCAATATGACAAGGACGGTATCGAAGATCTTCGACTTCTCAAACTTGATCTTCTCTGCCTGCGCATGTTGGGAGCCGTGGAGGACTCCGTCACAATGATTGCCAAAAGGGATCCCGTCTTCGACTATGACCGGATCCCTTGTGACGATGAACCGACTTTCGAACTCGTCCGCTCCGGCGAATCTGCTGGAGCTTTTCAATTGGAGAGCCCTGCACAGATGTCTCTCCATCCCAGGCTGAAAACCAGCACCTACGAAGATGTTGTCGCGAGTGTCGCTCTCATTCGCCCCGGACCGGTCAAAGGAGAAATGGTCGAGCCGTTTATCCGACGGCGCAGAGGCCTGGAAAAAATCTCCAGCATTCACCCGACGATTGACAAGATTCTGCGCCACACTTACGGTGTTGTTCTTTTTCAGGAGCAGGTTGTTTCCATCGCGATCGAGTTGGCGGGTTTTTCTCCCGGACAGGCTGATACACTCCGGCGTACGATTTCGCATCATCGCTCGGAAGAGAAAATGAAGCAGCTCGGGGAGATTTTTGTTGCGCAGGCTGTCTCGAACGGGGTCGAAAGGCAAATTGCGCAGACTGTTTTCAGTTGGCTCGAAGGTTATGCCGGTTACGGTTTCTGCGAGGCTCATGCGGCCGCGTTTGGCGACACGAGCTACCGCACGGCCTACCTCCTCAAACACTACCCGGCTGAATTCTACGCCGCCATTTTGAACAACGAACCGATGGGCTACTATTCCGAAGGGACGATTGTCAACGAGGCTCGATGTCGCGGCATTCAAGTTCTCGGGCTCCACATTCAGAAGAGCCACCAAGATTTCACCGTCGAGAATGGAGCGATCCGCGTCGGCCTGAAACAGGTTAAGGGAATTTCGGAATCGGATTTGACGACAATTTCTGAACGACGACCATTCGCGTCTTGGGGAGATTTCTTGCAGCGTGCCAGCGTGAGTCGCGATGTTATCGAAAACCTCGTGCTCTGTGGCGCTTTCGATTGCTTTCAAACCAACCGGCGAGCATTGCTCTTCAGCCTGGGCACTTACCACAGAAATGTTTCACAGGATAACTTCCTCATCTCCAGCGCGGAGTCGGTCGAAGAAAACATTCCCGATTTCACGCTTTACGAACGCATGAGTCACGAGTGGGACATTTTGGGATTCAGCCCAACCTCCCACCCACTCCAGTTCTGGCGCAAAGCTCTGGCGAATCAAGGAGTTTTTCCCAATAGTGAAATCAAGCGCATCCGCAGCACCAGGCGTCTCCTGCGCGCGGCCGGATGGATCATTCGGCCTCACACTCCACCCACCAAATCCGGCGAGACCGTGGTTTTTTTCAGTCTCGAAGACGAAACCGGCCTTCTGAATATCACCGTATTCCCTCGAATCTACGAACGATTCGGGCATCTCATTTTCGGCCAGCCTCTCGTCGTTGTCGAAGGCCACAAAGACAAACGCGGAGCTAATTCGCTTGTCGCGAATCGCCTCTGGAAATGTCCCGAGCTCTCCATATAAAGACGAGCAGGATTGCGACGGCTCTTGCCCATCCATTTCACACAAAACGAACCCCATCGCGAATGCCTCGCCGTGATGGGGTTTCTCAGAAGTTGTCTGCTACTTCACAAGCAGCTTGTGCCTCAGTCTGCGATCAGTTTCAGACTCCAGTATTTTCCGTCGAGATAGACGACTTGCTCTGCAGGACGGGGATCGGGGCGTCCCGTGGGGCGAATCGACTCCTTCTCGCCATAAACGCTCACGACCTCCGCAATAAACATATGATGGGAGCCGAGCTCGAGCTCCTGTTTCACTTTGCATCCCAATACAATAAAACACTCCGCTATCATTGGGGCAATTTTCAAGGGCGGACAAGGAACCGGAGTGAGGCCGAGCTCCTTGAACTTGTTGACATCGCGACCCGACTTCGTCCCACAGTACTCGATCGTTTCCACCTCTGATCGGCGGGGTAAGTTGGCGGTGAACTCATGAGTTTCGTGAATCAAGCCATAGCTGAACCGCGATTTGCGAACTGAGACGCTGACCATTGGAGGTTCGGAACATACGGTTCCAAACCACGAACAGCTGATGATGTTGGGTTTGGCAACCGATCCGCATCCGATGAGGACTGCGGGTGCAGGATACGAATGCACGAAGGGTGGTACTCTTGTCTTCATCAACTGTCACCTCTGAAATTGAATCGTATGGCGTTCTGCTCACAGGCGTTCAGACATTCCCCACAGGAAGTGCAGTCCGGCGCGGACTTTGTCTTCTCGTCAACGAGTTTGGCGATCGTCGGACAGGGGCTGGCTTCGACACAGTCCAGGCATTTCGTGCAGATGGAGTGATCCACCCGGACTCTTCCGGGCGCGATCTTTTCGCAGAGCCAAGTGAGAGCCCCCACGGGACAGATTGCGTAGCAGAACGGGCGGTACAGAACCATGCTTGACAGCACCAGAGCCGCAAACATGATGAAAAAGAGAGTATTGATGTTCCAGTGGAGCAATTCAAAGAAGTTGATTGGGTCGTAAAGGTTGTAGGCCGAAAATGCAACCCAGATTCGGCTCGCGAAGTCGGCCTCAACCCGGTCCGCGAGCATCGTAAACTGCTCACGGGCCATGAAGAAAGTAAAGATAAACATGACAAGCAAGGTGATGCGAATCGAGTTGAACACAGTGAAGTTGAACTGTTTCCAGCGGATTTTGGACGGGATCTTGTTCACGAGATCCTGAAGGGCTCCCAGCGGGCAGACCCAACCGCAGAACAGCTTGCGCCCGACCAGGCTCGGGATGAAAATTGCCAGAAATATGGCGATGAAAGCCGGGAAGAACTTCCCCATCGTGATTTTGAACATGAAGAGCTTCGTTACGCCGCACATCGGGCTCGGATGAAGCGGGAAGATGAAATCGAGGCCGAAGAGTACGAAGGCAACGACCATCATCCCGATTCGGACCCAGAGGTTCACCCGTCGACGCAGCAAGAGCGTCACACCGGCGAGAATCATGACCAGAAACGCGAGGTACTTCCCGGTTAAGAGGAAATCCAACACGCCGGGCGTCCTTCTTTCGGGTTCTGGCTTTGCTGGCTCACTCGAACCAGCGGCTGGTGATACTTCCTCCCCGGATTCGCCAGGTTGCACTTGAGAGTGTTCGCGGACTTGCGCTGTGCCGGCGGCTGCAGCCTCGGTACTGTCATTCTCAGGCTGGGCTGAGATGGGTTCAGCTTGGGTCAGCAAAAAGAGAGAAATCAGGATAAGGATGGAAAGCAGTGGTTTTCGCATGGTACTCCCGATCAGTGAATGTGTGCCCTATTCATATTCGTCGTATTCTTTCGCATGTCATCGGCAATACCTCCGCTATTCGGCGACTCTGTTGTCGAAGTGCGCGTCTTCTTCATGCAAGTCATGTGTCCACGCCTCTCCGATGATGGTTCGCTGTCGTCTGTCTCATTTCTTTCGTGCAACAAACGAGAATGATCCTGTCGTAAGCAGAGCCCTATAGTATTCGCTTGCCTTGTCTGAGCGAGTGGCGAGATGGGCAAGCTTCCACCAGATCCGATGCAGCACTTCCACAGGTAGAACGAGAAGCCTTGAAATTGCGCGCGGCAGTCTTGGAAAGAGGCTTCCAGCAGCGTGCGCGTGAAGTACCGACCAACGGGCAGTTGGGGCGACATGTTCGATAGCGAACCCCGCCGCTTGCAGAGAATTGAAAATGCCCAAATGTGTGTGATGGTAGTAACTGTTCTCATGAAACGGCTCCGAAGCGGCAACCGTGCCTATAAGCCGTCCCCCGCTCTTCATCACTCGGTAGGTCTCCTTCATCATCACAAACGGGTAGCGAATGTGCTCCAGCACAGCAACTGAGAGTACGAATTCAAAAGAACTGTCTTTGAAGGGGAGTGCGTGCGCATCGCCGAGTATTGGGGCGGCGGGCGAATCGTAATCGAGCCCGACATACTCGAATCCCGCGCGCTGGCAAACCTCCCGGTGAATCGTGCTCCCACATCCAAGATCTAATGCAAGGCTTTCGGGCGTCTTTGCGCGTGGAAAATAGCTCAACAACTCCGGTGTGAGATGCTGCGGCACTTTGATGCCAGTGAAATCCACTTCCGGCGTTCTGTTCATTCTCAGAACACTGAAATCAAAGCCTTTGTTCGGCAGAAGCGGTGTTCCCAATTCGAATTCGACCTGATATGTTTCTTTTCGGCGGAGCCGAAGGTCAAGCTGGCCTTCCTTCGAGAGGGCATATGCTTCGTCGCAGTCAGGGCATCTGGCTCCGTGTTTTATGGGCGATAGAGGCGCTCCGCAACTCGGGCATGCCAGAATATTCCAAATTCGCTGCGAGATATTCACATTCTTTTCCTCCCGTATCTCGAGAGTGATGAAAAGCGCCGACGAGGTTCTGTCATAGCGCGATGGACGTCGTACCTGTCATGATCTCTGATGTATCCTCTATTCTGTGGCAGATGTTCCGCTTTCGCATGGAGTGATTTCGCAGAACAGGCTCGATTCGTCTACCTCCACGATGCGTGCATCCACATCAAATTCCGCAACCAAAGCCAGGAACTCACTCGGCCGGACTGTTGTTGCGGTGAAGCCATCCTTGCACACGATCACACCGTTGCCGGTCTTTTCCTCGTCGATTTCTCCCAGCAGTCCGGCTTCCGATTGAAGTCGAAACCACTCCAGTCGGTCTGTCCAGAATTTGTCGGCATAACTAGAAACGAGGACAGTTCCTCCGTGTTTCGTCACGCGAATGCTTTCACAGACAAGATCGCGCTGGTTCACATGGAATGCCGATATTCCGTTCTGGATGCAGATGACGCGATCGAAGATGTGGTCGCGGAACCCAAGTCGAATTGCGTCCATGCTCACCAGATGACAGGTTGAAAGGCCGAGGAGCTGCTCACGCCCAAGATGCAGGCTTGCCAAGGAGGTGTCAATGCCGACGATGGTTTGCGCTTCTCCGGCAAGGTCGGGGAGGATTCGCCCGTAGCCGCATCCCAGTTCCAGAACGGTGTCGCCCGGGCGGATTTTCTCCAGAACATACTCCAGCTCGGCCGTAAGGTATTGCCGGACGCGCGGCGGGGCGATGTCGTAGCAGCGTTTCAGTCGCTCGGCAGAGAGTCTGTCAGCATAGTAGTCGCTCATGGATTCGCGATCGGCCAGTTCTGTCTGCGCAAATTCACTTTCGATATGATTCGATTTCTTCCTCGAGGGCTACGCGAACAGGGGTATAGGTTATCCCCAGTTCTCTCTCCACCTTGCTGCCATCGACTACGAAACCCACTTTCATGACTCTCATCTGATCCTTGGACATACCCCACGGTGGCGGTTTCTTAATCAAATCAGCCAACCATGTCAGGAGCGCGGCGTTGAAGATAACCAGAGGATCGGGAAGCCGCATCCTGGGCAGGGGAACACCTGAAATTTCGCGGACCATCTCGTTGGTTTGTTTGAGTGACAGTTGGTGTTTACCCACAAGGTATTTCTCACCGATGTTACCTTCCTTCTCCGCGGCCCGGACAATGGCTTCGGCAACATCCCTTACATGCACCCATGTGAGGATCGAATCGTGAAACACGGTGGCCGGGATCCGTCGGCGGATCAGATCCTTGATATATTGGCCACTGGGTTTCGGATCACCTGCACCCAGGACTCCGGAAGGGTATATCATAACCAGAGGCAATCCCTTTTTCTCGTGGAGTACCCAGGCAATTAGGTCTCCCACGTACTTGGTTCGAGCGTACTCGCAGAAGCGAACAGGTCCGACCGGGCTTTCCTCGGTGAACGGACAATCGACTGGCTTGCCATAGATGCCCACGGTGCTCACGTGTACAACTTTCGAAACGCCCGTTTCCAGAGCGCACTCCATGACGTTTCGAGTGCCTTCGATGTTTACAGTCGTGTAGATCCGGATGTCAGGCTCCCAGAAGGAGTAGACATTGGCCAAGTTGATCACCCAATCACAACCTTTCATGCCCTCGAGCACGGAATCCTTGCCTGTGACATCGCCGGTGATCAAGGTAGCGCCTTGTTCCTTCAGCGCTCGAACATCACTGCTCTTTCTGACGAGGCAGCGCAACTCGTGTTCGGTCTTGGCCAGTCGTTTGGCCACGTGTTGTCCGATGAAGCCTGTTGCCCCGGTAATGAATATTTTCATGTCGCCCTTGCTGTCCGTCCTACGCTTGATGATGACAAGAAGTGATGTAAACGCTGCTCCCTATTGGTGCGAATATATTGTTTTCATTCCGAACTGCTTCTCGAGAGGCCGAACACGTTCGTGTTACTCCTTGCTTTCTTGCGGAGGAGAGAGAAATCCAAGCTGAGTCAGTACAGTGATATTGTCCCAAGCGGCCCAGGTCTCGGCAATCTTGCCTTCTTCAAGCCTTTCGATACAGATGGCGTGCAGTGTCATCTGCTTGCCGCTTGGAGGAAAGGAACCCATTTCACCTTCCTGAGTGCCCGTTATGATGTCAAGATGTGCAACATAATCTCCTTCAGCAAAAATGATCTCAATCGTCTCCTGGTAGTCAGGGAATGTGGCGCGATTTTCTTCGATGTACTTCTTGAGTCCCTCGATTCCCGTGACTTCCACTGCCGGCCCGGCTTGACTGTGTTGGACATAATCGGGCACAATCAGCTCCTCGGCCACGGCAAGATTTCCCGCACTCCACATTTCATCGATGAAGCGCTGGACGATGAGTTTGTTCTTCTCCGACTGAGGAGTCCCGGCACAACCACCGATGATCCCCATGCACAGCAGGGCCGGGATTAGCGAGAAGAGTGAGATTGATCGACGCATAGGTACACCTCCTAATCTGTGATAAGAAACCTATGTTTCCATCCGGTTGAGTGATCTTGCAGGTCGCTCGCGCAGGCAGCGCAGCGTGTCGTTCTGCCGCGGTACAAAGAGAATTCTCAAGAAGCAGTCTTCACCTCGCTCGACGTCCTTCCCAGCAGGCTTCCCACGATGACGGCGACGAAAGCCAAGCCAAACGAGACGGCGCGCACCGACAGCATTTCATTCAGCCCCGGGATCTCGGTCCAGATGATTGTGGTCAGCGAGCCGGTCAGCATCCCGGCGATGATTCCGATGGCGTTGGTTCGTTTCCAATGCAGCGAGAGCAGCATCGCGGGACCGAAGGACGAGCCCAAGCCTGACCACGCGTAGGAAACCATCTTGTAGATCAAATCCTTCGTTGTCAGCGCCAGGAAAAACCCGAAAACCCCGACGATAACCGTCACCAGACGGCTGAAGAGAACCATTCGGCTCGGACTGAGTTTCTTGCCAAGCGCGCGGGAATAGAAATCCTCCACGACCGTTGATGTCGCGACGAGAAGCTGGCTGTCGGCCGTTGACATCATCGCGGCTACCGCGCCGGAAATCAGAATTCCTGCGAACCACGCGGGAAAGAGAAAATTCGTGAGCACCGGCAGGATGCGCTCTTTGTCAATCTGCCCGGCCGCATCGAGCAGAGAGGCATCCGGCACCAGGTGGTTCTTCACGATGACGATGCCCACGATGCCGATGAACACCGCACCCGCGTACGCCAGAATGGTCCAGACGATGGCGACGGTTTTGCCCTGCCGGATTTGTTCGGGCTTGTGGATGGCCATGAACTTCGTGATCAGGTGCGGTTGTCCCATGTAACCGAGCCCCCACGACAGCCCTCCAATGGCCAAGGCCGCGGCTTGCCATGATGTTCTGGCATCGAACCAGCTTGCCGTGTTGCGGGTCGCCGCAAGCGCCGCGGAGATATCGAGGCCGTGATTGGCAATCAGAATCAAACCCAAAACGGGCAGCACCACGAGGGTAAGAATCATCAAGACCGCTTGCACGACATCCGTGAGGCAAATGGCGAAGAAACCGCCCATCATCGTGTAGACAATGATGACGAATGCCCCGACGATCATCCCAGCGAGATAGGGAAAACCGAAGGTGACATTCAACACCTTCCCCGCTCCAATGAACTGCGCGCCGACATAGAACGAGAAGAAGAAAACGATAATCAGCATGCTGATGACGCGGAC
>CAZJAD010000019.1:8877-27734 GCA_964543855.1 uncultured Alphaproteobacteria bacterium | reverse complement strand
CTTCGAATCCGGCGACGAAGAGATCGTCTTTGACAATGTTCGGGTCATCGAAGGCGTCATCGACACCGAGCCGCCCGAACTTATGAGTGCCACGGCCGTGTCGGAAACTCAGGTCGACGCCTTCTTCAATGAGGATGTTGAAGAGACCTCCGCTGAGACTCCGGGCAACTACACGATTAATGGCGGCATTACAGTTTCGGCGGCAGATCGCGATGTCACGAACAACGCTCTCGTGCACCTGACGGTCAGCCCCCTCATATCCTGGGTCACTTACGTGCTCACGGCGAACAACATCGAAGACATGAACGGCAATGTGATGACCGACGCCGACACGGTTGAGTTCATGTATCAGGTGCAAATAGGCTATGTCACGATTACCGAGTTCATGCCGAATCCAGCCGCCGTACCCGACGCTGCTGGCGAGTGGTTCGAGATTTACAACAACATGGACAGCCCGATCGACCTGACCAACTGGGTGCTCAAAGACAACTTCGGTGCGGACACGATCGAAGGGCCGGCGACCATCAACTCAGGCGAGTATTTCGTGTTCTGTAACAACGAGACCCTCGCGACCAATGGCGGTGTTCCCGTGGACTATCAGTATGTCCAGAATGTTTATCCTTCGAACTGGGGCCTTGCTCTGGCCAACAGTGATGACGAGATTGTCATCCTTGACAACCTCGGACGCGTTCAGGACAGCGTCGACTACGATGGTTCATGGGTCTACGCTTCAGGTGCATCGGCCCAGCTCATCGACATAAACCTCGACAACGACGATCCGAACAACTGGTGTGTGGCCCAGATTCCTTGGCCTGGCAGTGCCGGTGATTTCGGAACGCCTGGCGAGGAGACCGACTGCGAACCGCCCCCACCGCCATGTCTGTGGTTGGACTATTTCTCCCAGCACATCTGCCTGTTCTTCGAGGACGGTGACACCATAGAAGCCTGCTGGTGCTGCCCATACGGTACGGAAGAGTGGATGCAGCCTGTCTTCAGTTGGATGCCGGGTTGCGAATGGCAAGTTCCTGGGTGCGACACGACCTGCGCTCCCATCACAGATGGTCTTTTCTGGGATGTGGCGTGGGTGGTACCGGATACTGCCGAGTGCGTGGATTATCCGGGCGTGGGCTATTGGACGACAAGGTTCTACCTTGCCCCCGGCGACTGGGGTTGCGTCTGCCTCCACTGGGAAGACCAGCTCCCTGTCGAGCTGACCACCTTCGAAGCCATCCCCGGCGATGGCGAAATCAGCCTGACGTGGACCACGGCTTCCGAGACGAACAATGACCACTTTGACATCGCACGCCGCATCTCGCAGAGTGGGGATTGGATGAGAATCGGTGAGCAGCCCGGAGCAGGCTCAACCACCTCCGAGAGCCACTACCGGTTCATCGACAGCGATGTCACCAACGGGGTCACCTACGACTACCAGTTGACGGCGGTCAATTTCAACGGCGAGCGCGAGGTGCAGGATAGGATTGTGTCCGCCACACCGTCACTCGACGCGGTAATTGTGACCGACTACGCTCTCTACGCGTGCTATCCCAACCCGTTCAACGCGGTCACGGAAATTCGCTACGATGTCTACGAGCAGGGCCGTGTGCGGCTGGAGATCTTCGACCTGCTGGGTCGCCAGGTCGCTCTGCTGGTTGACCTCGAGCAGAGTCCCAATCACTACGCGGTGCGCTTCGATGCGTCCAACCTGCCGACCGGCGTCTATCTCTACCGGCTGCAGGTGAACGACTTCACCGCCACCAAGAAGATGATGCTCCTCAAGTAGCCCTGCCCCCAAATAGCTGCCAAGCCCCTAGCCCTTTTAAGGGTCAGGGGCTTGTTTTTTGTGAAACAAGACCTTAAAGACCATTTGAGATGATTTTTGAGCCGAACGGGAACTTTTCTCCCAAAGAGGGTGTTATACATTTGAACCCTAAGATGAACGGGTAACAGTCGCGAGCAATTGCGCAAAAACGAAAACATCGTTGACAAGGGGTGATTCCTTATGACGATTCTAAACATCGAAGAAGCAGCTCAATTCTTGGGAAAGACACCCGCAGCGCTACGGAATGGCTATAAACGGTGGGGTATTCCACATTTCCGCTTGGGGGGGCAGATTAAGTTCACGCGCGAAGCCCTCCAAGAGTGGGTGGAGAATCGTATGCAGTTCCAGTCCGGCTCCTCCGGATCCAACACTCCCCCTGCGACGGGGCGAGTGAAGGCACGCCGTTCCGTCTCAGCCTGAACCATCGGCTGCACTGCCTGGCACAGCCAGACCCAGGAGCAAAAAAGGGTGCCCGCAAAGGACACCCTTTCTTTTTGCCTCTGAATGATAATTCACGCAACCGCCCGGAGCGGTGGCCCCAACCTTCAGACATCGTATTCGAGTAAGGCGAAGATCAGCAGACCGCGAAAGGTCCACTCCACCGCATGACCCAAAGGCGCTCTGGCCTCCTCTAATGGAAAATACCACGGAAGGGACGAGCGCTCGGCGGCGGCGAATCGGAAGAACCCATCGGCGTCCTGCCGGATTTCCAACTCGTCGAGCATCCAGCGGGTCGCGGCGATCTCGCGCGTGAAGCCCAAACGCGCTGACAGCTCAAGTTCATAAAGCATGCGCTCGGGCCGCGCCAGGTATTCCTCCTTACTCAGAATGCGAAACAACCTGCCCTTGTACGCGGCTTCTTCCGAGAACCTGTCCGGCCAACCCTTGTCCTCCGCCCAAGCAAAAAGCCCCGTGACCGCCGCGCGAATCTCCTCTTCATCCTCGTCGGGCCACTGGTAAGAACAGACCGCGTCGTAGGCCTCAATCGTCGGCAAACGAACATCCCGGTCCACAACAAGGCTGCCGTTCCGTTCGGCAAAAAGCGACTCGTCCTCGGCGCGACGGAGGAAATCGTTCCATCCTGCGATGAGCTCTGTCATTGACTCCCGCACCTCCGGCTTACTCCCAAAACCAGCCCGCATCAGAAGGCGGAGGAGTTTGTCACAGAGAGTCCGGCTCTTGTCTGGGTTGGTGATGGCGTCTCTCTCAGCCGTGAGTCGCGGCAACAGACTCTGCGTAGCGCAACGCTCCAAGGCTCCGTGGTTGGCGAGTCCCAGTTCGCAGAGGGTAAGAACGGCTTGTTCCGTGTCGAGACCGCCGGCATCTGACGCGGCCAGATTCCCCCACGACCCATCACTGCGCTGTTGCGCCACGATGTTTTGCACAACCGGCAGCTTCTCGACCTCCTGGCGCAAGGGGAGCGTCTCGATGAAGGTATCATCCCGGCGAGCGAGGTCGCGCATGATTCGGTAGCGGAGCACCGGACCAGCCGCTGCGAAAAGCGCTTCAAATGCTGGTGGCAATCCTATGGCCATCACAGCCCCGATTGACAAAAGGAGAGGCCAACCCCTCCGGCCGGGTCAGCCTCAACGGAGAAGACATCAGCGTGATTGTGAACGACATACCTTAGCCCGGATATTTCCCCGTGATATAGTCGTGCAGATGGCGGGCGTGGAACTCAGATTGCTCGAGCCTCGCCTTCAGAACATCGCCGATCGAAACCATGCCTGCCAGACGGCCCTCAGAAACGATAGGAAGGTGCCGAATGTGATTCTCGGTCATGACATTCACGACATAGTTCAGGTCGTCGTCGGGTACGCCGACGAGCACATCCCGGGTCATTTCTTGGCCGACGGTTATGTGTCCGAGCGCGCCCGCGCGCGTTTCACAGAGGCGCAGGATATCCCGCTCGGTGATAATCCCTCGGATAGCCTCTTTTTCATCAACAACCATCAACGCGCCGATGTGATATTTGTTCAACCGTGTAATCGCCTCCGAAATCAAACGGTCCGGGCCAATCGTGTGCACCGTGGCACCCTTCTCTCGCAGGATGTCTTTGATTTTCATAGAAAATCCTTCTGAGTTTATCGAGTGTGATTTCCGACTATGTTAAGAGGAACTCGCGTTCACAATCCGGCTACTCGACCTCTTGAGCATCATCTGCCCGTGAGGAGGTCAACCCGTTGCTTTTGTCTCGCGGAGACCACGCGACAGAAGCCAGCAGACAAGAAACAAGAGGGCTGGCGCAGCCATAATCACGATCAGCAGGGAATACTCTTCAATCGTCACGGAGAAACCAATCGTGCAGCCGACTGCAATCAGACCTCCCAGTCCTTCCCATTTCCAAGCCAGAATCAAAGCCGCCAAATAGACAAGAACAAACACCATTCCGACCCCCTCACGGAAGGTCATCGCGTTTGTCTCCTGTGAGGGAAAGAGAGCATAACTAATAAAGAATAGCAGGAAGATCGCCAGATACACCGCACTCCCGATTCTGGCAATCCACCGCACAATTGTCACAATACGATGTCTGCCTCTATAATCACTCATTTGACCTTACCCGCCCCTGTTCCCTTGGCCTAATCCAGCCCGTAGAATGCCGGGCGGCGGTCGTGGAAGAGATGGTTGTGTGGCGTCACTTTCTTGTGCAGCGCATCTGCGGGCTCGATGTCGGCAACCTTTGCTTCCACCGTGTCGCTGCCTGCCTTGGCAATTATGTCTCCTTGCGGGCTCAGAATCTGGCTGGCCCCGTTGAATACAACCTCCCGACCCGCCCGATTCTCCACGCCGACGCGATTGGCGGTGATCGTGAAAACGCCGTTCTCCACCGAACGCGCGAACATCGCCTTCTGGCAAAAGGGAAGCATGAGATTCGATGGATGGCAGATAATCTGAGCGCCGCGCAACGCCAGCGTCCGGGCGAGCTCGGGAAATATCCAGTCGAAGCAGATCATCACTCCGATCCGAACGGCTCCAAGCGTGAAGACCGGAACCGGTTCGTCACCCGGCTCAAAAAGCTCTTTTTCGCGGTCGAAGAGGTGCAGCTTCCGATAGCGCCCGACGAAACCCTCTGGGCACACAACGACGGCGGTGTTGAAAACGCGATCGCCCGCGACTTCCGCCAGTCCCATCACGAAAGTGGCAGCGTGCTTCGCCGCCAGCTCACGCAGCCACGCCGTCGTCTCGCCACCCGGAACTTCCTCGGCGAACCGGCGCAACTCCGCAACATCGAGAAAGTCGTAGCCCGTCAGAGCGAGCTCCGGCAGGATCCACAAATCCGCCGTTTGACCGCTCAGCAGCTCCTCGACCTGCTCGCGATTCGTCTCGACAGCCCCAAAACGAGGCGATGTCTGCAAAAAACCGACGCGCGTTCTTAAGCTCCTCCAGCACTTCCGCATGCTAACGAAAAACAGGCCGCAGGTAGTGTGCTCCTGCGGGCAGCCACTTCATTCCCTCAGGTGCGCATCGAACCCATCTTCTTTGAGAAGCTTTAGCGCCAGCTCGGCTTCCGACGGAGACGCAACGACGAGGCGCACGGTTCCTCCATGAGTCTCTCGCACAAAAATCACGCGCAGGTCACGGATGGTGATGTCATGATCCGCAAGCAAGCCGGTGATGCGGGCGAAGGTGCCCGGCCGATCGGGAGCTGTGACAATAAGTTCGCAGCGGGCGTCCCAAAGACCGAAGCTGTGGCGCATCATGCGGCTTCGAAAGGAATGGGCCCGCCGGAAGCTCTCGGTCAGGTCGTTCTGCTTCAGCTGCGCTTCATAGCTTTTCAGTGACTTCCGCAGGCTCGCAATCGCCTTCAGGATTTCCTCTTTGTTGGTCTGGAGCAACCCTTCCCACGCATCATAGGTGCTCTCGGACATCCGCGTCATTTCACGGAAATCACCCAAGACCAGTCTATAGAGAACCGGGTGAGCGTGGGCGATGTCTCCAGCGCTTTCGGTGAGTGCGAGCGCCACGAGCAATGGGAGATGGCTGATATTGGCCACTAATCGGTCATGCTGCGCAGGATCAAGGACGAGCGGGAGAGCACCAAGCCGCCGCACCCACCATTTCAAGGATTCGAGCTGATAGTCGCCGGTCTTTTCGTTCGGCGTCAGGACATAGTAAGCGCTGGCGAAGAGCTCGGCTCGGGCGTTGCTCAGTCCGCTGCGCGCCGAACCGGTCAGGGGATGCCCTCCGATGAAGACGCCGCGAGCATTCTGCGTCCGAGATGCCAGCTCACAGACTTCCGCTTTCGTCCCACCGGTGTCGGTCACGATTTTGCCGGACTGCACGGTCTTCAAAACGGTCGGAAGAAGCTTTAGCGTCTCCAGGACCGGCGTTGCCATGACCACCAGGTCCGCCGACGGCACCGCTTCCGCCAGATCTCCAACCGCCCGGTCAATAGCACCGAGATCCAGCGCTTCGTCGAGGACCTCTTTCTTGTCCAGGCCCGTGATTTGGCCACGAAACCCCGACTCGCGCAGAGCCAACCCGATCGAACCCCCGATCATGCCTACGCCAATGATGGCGATCGTCTCGAATTCGTCGGTCTGAGCCTCCTCTGCCTTGGGCAAGGTCAGCGCTTCAGCGTCGGAAACGATTGAATCCTGCGGCGTGTCTGAATTCACCAGAAGACTTCCCGGATTTGATCAAACGCAGTAATATAGCAAACAACATGGCACGATGCAAATTTGTCAGACAAAAACGGTGAATTCAGAAGGCAGGAGAGAATGCTGGATTTCGAGGGTCTCAAGGGGGCTGGGTGAACGGCCTGTATGCGGATTGACAGGACAACGAGGGACAGACAAAGAGCACCGGCGTGCTTATGAGTCCGGCGCTTTACCAGTGGCCTGGCGCAGCTCTTCTCGTAGCTCCGCCAGTTCCGATTCCGTCTTCTGGATTTCGGCCAACATGGCTGACATCTCCGCATCGTCCGGCAGAACCGACCGCCCTTCCTGCACGCGATTCGCGTAAACCCTCCCTAAGGATTCAAGCAACCGGTCGTGACGCCTCTGCATATTGAAAATGTCAAGCCGTAGTCGACCCTGATGCGCCAGCGCTTCTCCCCGCTCCTGAACTTCCTTCATGCTTCCGCGCACCGTATCCTTCACGGTCTTCCAGAAATTCTGATTCTCCATGTCTCACATCACTTCCTGCTTTGCCTTCCGCTCTGCGATGACATTGAGGATATCCTGGATCGTAGTGAGCTCCAGTGTTGATACGATACAATCCTGCAGCTTCTCCCAAACATAGCACATCCCACAGATGTCTTTCTTATCGCATTGCTCGGCATCGGGCAGGCACCGCGCAACGAGAATGGGCCCCTCGCAGGCCATCACGATGTCCTTCAAGGTGATTCGGTCGGGCCGCCGAGCCAGCGAGAATCCACCGCCGACGCCACGGGTGGAACGGAGAATCCCCTGCCGCGTCAAACCTTGGAATATCTTGGCCAGATAGCTCTCGGGAATCTCCTCGGCCGAAGCGATCTCACTGATGAGCATGGTGCCCCTGGGCGATCGGAGGGCAAGGTAGATGACCCCTCGGAGCCCGTAATCACTACCGGAGGTGACTTGCAGCATGTCCGGAACTCCTCACAAAGAACTGGAACTCACAACGGCAATCCGAAGAAGTCTCGGCAAGCCGCCAAGGACCTCTTTGAAACTCCCCTACGCTACCCCCTGAGAAAAGTTACACAAAAAGGGTCTAAAAGTCAAGTAAAGTGATGACAATAGATAAAAGAAATAAGATGCTCAATACCAGAATCACCGCCTGAGATCGCCTAAGAAACAGAAGCAGCCGGAAGAAGCAAGAAATAGCCGGAGAGACCGGGTGACCTCTCAGGCAGCACTCGGTCGTCTGAAGGCATGAAAAACATGTAAGTTACACCAAATCCAGAGCGAATCGACTACCGAGACGATGCTTGATATATTGCAGGAAATTTATTAAGTTATTATTCTTTGGAGAAACGATTCACGAGGCAAATGGCCCAGACAGAACTTCTCAGGCGCTCCTTCCAGATTACAGGAGGCGACTTCGAAAACGCCGGCGATGTCTCAACCGAGATCAAGACGCTGCTCATGGAAATCGGCGTAGATGGTGCCACAGCTCGTCGCGTCGCCCGAGCTTCTTTCGAAGCGGAAATGAATCAAGTGATGTATGCCGACAAGGGAACGGTTGAACTCACCGTCACCGAAGACACCGTGCATATAATCTTTGAGGATAAAGGACAGGGCATCGAGGACATCGAATTGGCGATGCAGCCCGGCTATTCGACTTCGACGGACTGGATGCGCTCCATGGGTTTCGGCCTCGGCATGGGCCTGCCCAACATCAAAGACAACTCCGACGAGTTCCACATCGAGTCGACGCCCGGCGTCGGCACGCGGCTGGACATCACGGTGAAGATGAACCGCGCGTGAGCACCGCTCGCATGAGTGCCCTCATCCCACAATCGACAGATGGGCGCAGTATCTGTTCTTGACCGCTGATCAAATGCACACATCGGGGCAGGTCTCGCAACACCGGCCTGCAATAACAGAACCTACGGGGAGTCAAGCAATGAAAAAGTTCGTGACGATTCTGTTTCTCCTCGCCTGCGCGCAGGTGAGCTTTGGCCAGCTTTCCGGGCCGCTCAGCGGCACGCTGGGGCCGGGGACCTATCACATCATCGGAAGCATTTCCGTTGCAGAGGACAGCACTCTGACGCTCATGCCTGGCACGACTTTCCACTTCGACAGCGCTTATGTTTTCGCCATCTACGGAACACTCTTAGCTGTGGGGACCGACACCGATTCCATCATTTTCACGACCGACACCACGGCCAATCCTGACCGCTGGCGCCGTTTGTTCTTCGATCATGCAGGTAGTTCCGGCAGCCAATTGGCTTATTGCCTCATCGAATACGGTTACGCGACCGGCGGTTGGGGCAGTAGCGGCGGTGGAGCGTATTGCTATGAATCTTCTCCGGCATTCACTCATTGTGTCATCCGAAACAACGAGGCGAATTACGGCGGTGGGGTTTATTGCCTTTCCTCGTCGGCGACCTTCACGAATTGCACCATCAGCGGCAACTCGTCAGGGAACGATGGCGGTGGTGTGCTTTTCAATTCGTCCACAGCGACCTTGACGGACTGCATCATCAGCGACAATATGTCCGGTGATGATGGAGGTGGGGTGCATTGTGTGAATTCCTTATCACCCACCTTCACAAATTGCACGATTAGCGACAATACAGCCGTTAGCGATGGTGGCGGGATTTCTTGTCAGAGTGATTCTTCGCCGACCTTCACGAATTGCGACATCAATGACAATTCAGCCTCTCATTACGGTGGCGGGGTGTTTTGCGAGAATTCTGCGCCGACTTTTACCGATTGTGCGATTAACAGTAACTCAGCGGATAACCAGTATGGCGGCGGGATGTGTTGCAGGTATTCTTCAGCAACCTTCACAACTTGTACAATAGACAGCAACTATTGCTATTACAATGGTGGTGGAGTGTTTTGCTATTCTTCTTCGACGAACTTTACGAATTGTTCGATCGATGCCAACAGGGCTGATCAGGATGGCGGCGGGGTATTTTGCCAGGATTCTTCGCCAACCTTTGACAATTGCACTATTTGCGACAACTATTCCGACCGCGATGGCGGCGGACTGAATTGCTATACGGATTCCTCGCCACTCGTCACGAACTGCACGATTAGCGACAACATTGCGATACAGAGAGGCGGCGGAGTCCATTGCTGGGAAACCACGGCAAACTTTGTTCATTGCGCTATCTTTGACAATTTCTCGGATGATGATGCCGGTGGAGTGTTTACCTCACATGGTTCGCCGGTTTTTACGAACTGTACGATTTCCAACAACACCGCCGATGATCTGGGGGACGCTGTGCTTTGTCAGTTTGCTACGCCAACATTCAACAGCACCACTATCACATTTTCCGATGACTACGGCATTTGGTTCTGGAGCGCCGACGGATGCCAAGTACACCATTGCAACATCTTCGCAGATGGCGGAGCGGACATTGGTTTCGCCAATGGCGATCCATCCCACGGACCGCCCGGTATCGGCGAGCTCGTGACTACAAATGCGAACGACGATTCATCGGATATCTACCTCAACATCATGTTGGATCCAATGTTTGTGGATACGGCGGCGAATGACTATCATCTATTGGAAGGCTCTCCCTGTATTGATGCGGGTGATCCGACTCTGTTACCGGATCCGGACGGTACGATCGTTGAAATCGGGACATTCTACTTCCCTCAAGAGCCGCCCTCTTATACTCTTTCGCCGGATTCACTGGATTTTGGCGAGGTACTTTATCGCAGAGATTCTACGTTGAGTTTCTGGATTCACAACCCCACGCAGGAGATTCTGAGCGCCGCCGGCATTCGGGCGACGGACACCCTCATTTTTCACGCGAACCCGACCTCAGCGCAAATTCCACCACAAGACAGCGTCGAAATCGAACTGACCTTCACTCCGCGGCGAAACATTTCCTATCTGGACAGCGTTCAGATTGCCTTCGCCGGACTTGATGAAGTGGATGTCGTCATCGTCCACGGAACCGGCATCTACGATTGCCATGTGTTGGATGGGCCTGTCAGTGGAACGCTGTCCATGGACTGCAATCCCTATTATGTCGCGGGCACCATAACAGTTGAGGAGGATGATACGCTTGTGATCGACGCAGGTGTTGAGGTGATTTTCGACAGCTATTGTCAATTCATCGTCAATGGTCTGCTCATGGCAATGGGAACCGAACAGGATTCGATATATTTCACCTGTGACACTCTGTTCAATCCCGACCGTTGGGGAGGAATCCGCTTCCCAAACGCTCACGATTCGTGCCGTTTGGAATACTGTGTGATTGAATACGGCAGAGCAGAGGGACAGTATCCGGATGGACCGGGCGGCGGAGTCTTTTGTGAAAGTTCCTCGCCTGCCTTTGCCTATTGCACGATCCGCGACAACTGGGCGGAGGACGGCGGTGGCGTGTATTGCAACAACCAACCATCGCCGACCTTCACCTATTGCGCGATTAGCGACAATGTGTCAGACCATTTTGGTGGTGGAGTTTATTGTGCCGGAGGTTCTTCTTCGCCCAGTTTTTTAAACTGCACTATCAGTGACAATTCAGCATCCGGCGATGCCGGCGGTCTGTATTGTTCCAGTGCTTCGCCGATCCTCACCAATTGCACGGTCAGCGGCAACTCGGCAGGATCCGACGGTGGCGGAATCTGTCTCTATGGTGCTTCGTCTACACCGACCTTTACAGGCTGCACGATCAGCGGCAACTCAGCCATCGACCATGGCGGAGGATTGCAGTGCACGGGTAACGCTTCACCATACCTCGAAAGTTGCACCATTCACGACAACACAACGGGCAACGACGGGGGTGGATTCTTTGGTAGTCATTCTTCATCCAGCTTCGTCGGCGGCAATATCAGTGACAACTCGTCGGGCGACGAAGGCGGTGGAGTCTATGGTACGTATTGTTCGCTGACTTTCACCGAGTGCACAATAACTGACAACGCATCTGTCCATGGCGGCGGGGGAGTGTTTATCAGGAGCGATACATCAACGACTTTCACCCATTGCACCATCAGCGGCAACGCATCCGGCGAAGGCGGCGGCGTGTATTGTGCCAGCTCTTCACCAACCTTCAACAGCACCATTGTCAGCTTCTCTGAAGGTGATGGAATTCTTTTCAATCTCAGCCCGGAATGTCTATTCGAATACTGCGATGTTTATGGCAATACTATGGCGGATATCGGATTCGTAGATGATGACCCGTCCCACGGCCCGGCGGACATCGGCCAACTCGCAATGACGAATGCCAATGGCGACTCCTGTGATACCTACTACAACATCTTCCTTGATCCGATGTTCGTCGACACGGCCGCCAACGACTATCATCTTCTGACAGGCTCTCCTTGTGTTGACGCGGGCGATCCTGATTTGCCATTGGACCCGGATGGCACCGTCACGGACATCGGCGCTTTCTATTTCCAGAGTAATCCACCGTCACCCTTCAACCTGCTGTCACCGGCCAACGGAGATACGGTCGACACGCTGGCGGTCGTCTTTATTTGGGAAACCAGCAGCGATCCGGATCCGGGAGACAGCATCGCCTTTTACCGAGTCTACTTGGCGCTCGATTCCGCGTTCAGTACGGGACTCGACAGCCAGGAAGTCGGCACAGCCGAATTGGCCTGGGATGACCTGGTGGATGGCCAGACTTATTGGTGGCGAGTCAAGGCCTTCGATACGCAAGATAACGGAACTTTCTCGAATCAAACTTGGAGCTTCACCAGCGTGGCTTCGGCCATATCCGGCGAAGCTGTTCAGCTTCCTACGGAGTTCGCCCTTTACCAGAACTATCCCAATCCCTTCAATCCGACGACCGTGATTCGTTATGATGTGAAACAAACCGGCCTTGTCTCGCTCAAAGTCTTCGACATTTTGGGCCGCGAAGTCACCACGCTCGTTCACGGGACGATTCAGGCGGGCGCGCATACGATTTCGTGGGATGCGTCAGGCTTGCCTTCGGGGATTTACCTCTGCCAAATGGAGGCTCCGGGCTTCGAACACACGCGGAAACTGGTGTTGTTGAAATAAACCCTGCAAGATACATGGTGACCCATGCGGTTTGTGCAAATGAGGAGGAAACCGATACGACAAATTCTGATTCTCGTCGCGTTCGTGACTTTGGTTATGTCTGGAGGCACCTCGTCTTTCGCACAGAATCCAGCATCTACTGGAACCGGCGCCATTCGTGGCCATGTCCATGATGCGGTCACGCAGGAACCACTGCTTGGAGCGAATGTTGTCTTGCTCGGTACGAACTTTGGAAAATCTACAGACGAGAACGGGAACTTCGAAATCCTGAATCTGCCGCCCGGCACCTACCGCATTCAGGTGACGATGTTAGGGCATGAAGCCGAGATCAAGACGGATGTCGTCGTTGCTTCTGGAAAACAAACGGAACTGCTCTTTGCACTTGCGCCGTCGGTCATCGAGCTGGGTGAAGTGGTCATCAAGCCCGACTACTTTGAGGCAAGTCCGACAGGGCCGGCAAGTTCACAGTCGCTCTCCAACGAGGAAATCCGCCGTGCACCAGGAGGACAGGAAGATATTGCGAGGGCCATCGCCGTCCTGCCGGGCGTCGTGCAAGCGTCGCAAGGCCGCAATGACCTGATTGTTCGAGGCGGTGCCCCTTCGGAGAACCTGTATCTAATTGACAATCTCGAAGTGCCGAATATCAACCACTTTGGCACACAAGGTGCCACCGGCGGGCCATTGAGCTTCGTCAATCTGGATTTCGTACGCGATGTGACCTTCTCAACCGGCGGCTTTGGCGTGCGTTATGGTGAACGCTTGTCGTCCGTGCTACAAATCGACCTGAAAGAAGGGCGCACGGATCGCATCGGTGGCAAAGCTACAATTTCGGCCACCCAATTTGGCCTCAATGCGGAAGGCCCCTTGGGAGACAAAGGATCTTTCATTCTGTCCGCGCGGCGGAGCTATCTGGATTTTCTGTTTCGGTTGGCCGGTTTTGGCTTCGTCCCTGAGTACTGGGATTTCTTGGGCAAAGCCACCTATCGGCCAAGCTCACGCGACCAGTTCTCCTTCTTGAACATCGGTGCGCTGGACGATGTGCGGTTCTATAACGATGACAATGATCAGCGCTTTGACAACTCACGCGTGTTGGGCAATGAGCAGAGACAGTATTTCTCCAGTATCTCTTGGCAGCACCTTTTCCGACGCGGATTCATCAGTACAAAGCTTGGACGCACTTTCACGCGTTACCGGTTCGAACAGTCTGACTCGCTCCTAAATCCAATCTTCCAAAGTCAATCCAAGGAGGGCGAGACGACTCTGCGCACCGATGTCACCTTGCTGACGAAGAGCGGAGTGGAGGTCACGGCAGGAGTGAAGGGGAGTGCCATTCGCCTAACTGGAGACATGCAGCTTCGCCCCTATGAAACGAGTTTTGGTGACTCCCTGATGATTTCCAGCAACTCCTGGAGAAGCACGGCGTTCAAAGGCGCGGCTTACAGTCAGATTGCCCTGCGAGTACTCCAACGCTTGCGCTTCATACTCGGAGGTCGCTTCGACTATTTTGAGTGCATCGATGAGCCGACGGCTGTTGCGCCACGCATGTCCGCGGCATTCCAATTGAGTCGGCTAACGACACTCACCCTCAGCGTCGGTCGCTACCATCAGGCACCGTCCTACATTTGGATTGCCTCCAACGGAATAAACCGACGCTTAAAATACCTGCGTGCCGACCAAATTGTGGGAGGTATCGAAAGATTGCTGCGCGAGGACATGAGATTGCGCGTGGAAGCTTATGTCAAACGGTACAGTCAATATCCCACGAGTGTTCAGCGACCTTATCTTGCGCTGGCAAATACCGGCGCGGGCTTTGGCGGATCGGACGAAGGCTTCTCCAGTTTTGGCTTTGATCCGTTGACCAGTGATGGCGAAGGATTCTCACGGGGCATGGAGTTGTTGATGCAGAAACGCCTCTCGAAGGACTGCTGCTATGGAATCGTCAGCGTGGCCTATTCCAAAACGGATTTCACGGCACGGGATGGTATCGAGCGGGCGGGACTGTTTGACCAACGGGTGATCCTGAACCTCAGCGGTGGATACAAGCCCAATCCGAAATGGGAATTCAGCGGCAAGTTCCGCTTTGGCACAGGTACGCCATACACGCCCTACGATTCTCAGGGAAAGCAGGACGCGCAGGCTTATAATAGCCGACGCTTGCCCAACTTCCATAGCCTCGATGTGCGCGTGGATCGACACTGGAATTTTAGCCGCTGGAACTTGGTTACCTATGTGGACATACAGAACATCTACGACCGTGAAAATGTGCAGTCCTATCGCTGGAACGAGCGTGAGCAGAAAGTGGAATCCTCCAGCGGCATTGGCATCCTGCCATCTGTGGGCGTCAGTGCGGAGTTTTAGTTTGCATGCTCACTTACGGCAGAATTGAGAGTTCAGCTCAGCGAATGATCACTAGCCGCGACCTCCATGGTAAATCACTACTACCCGCGACCTCCGGTCGCGGACGATGAACGATAAACAGGACATAAAGCAACGCCCCACTTGAAATCAATTGGAGGACATCCTGTTGGAGAACCGACCGCATACCGTTGCGTTTGATAAAGAGAAATGTGTCGGCTGTACCGATTGCACGAAGGCTTGCCCGACGCGGGCGATTCGCGTGCGTGACGGACTGGCCACCGCGATGTGGGAGCTGTGCATCGATTGCGGGGAGTGTGTCCGCGTTTGCAGGTATGACGCCGCCATCTCGCTGACTTCAAGTCCCACCGAGGTGGAGAAATTCAAATACAAAATCGCCATGCCCTCGCCGGTCCTTTACACCCAATTCGGGCGTCAGGTTCATCCCGATAAGGTGCTGCAAGCCTTGAAGATGATCGGCTTTGACGATGTCTATGACGAGACCTGGATGTGTGAAATGGTCAGCGCGGCCATCGACACCTATCTGACCGAGTGCCGAGGGCCTTGGCCACGCATTTCGACCGCCTGCCCGGCGATCATGCGCCTCATCACCATTCGATACCCGGACCTCGTGGAGCACTTCATCCCCATCATAGCGCCGAGGGAGCTGGCCGCCCGTGACCTGAAACGCAAGAAGGCTGTCGAGCTCGGCCTGGCCGAAGAGGAAATCGGCGTTTTCCATATCACGCCATGCAGCGCGAAAGCCGAGGCGATTAACGACCCGCTGGAGGTGACCTATTCGCATCTGAACGGCGCTATCTCCATCCGTGAAGTCTTCGGGCCGATTGCGAAAGCTCTGAAGACAATCGACCATGTCGATGTTGAGCACAGCTTCAGTCCCATAGGAATCGGCTGGGCGATGTCCGGGGGCGAAATCGCGGGCATGCGCAACGAAAATGTTCTACCCGTCCACGGCGTCCGGAAGACCCTCGAGGTGCTTGACCGCATCGACAGCCGCCAGTTCCGCAATGTGGACTTCCTGGAAATGTACCTCTGCCCGGACGGGTGCATCAGCGGGCCGCTGACCGTCGCGGGCCGCTACGAAGCTCAACATACCCTCGCGCTCCTCATCCGGCATGTGGCTTCCCAAAGCCATGTCAAAGAAGAGAAAGTGCGCAGCCTGTACCGCGAGCACTATTTCGCTTTCGAGCGCGAGATCAAAACGCGACCCATCCAACCCCTGGCGGCCACAATCACCGAAGGCGCGGCCAAGGCAAAGGAAAGAACCGCCATCTTCGAGCAATTGCCCAAGAAAGACTGCGCGGCGTGCGGCGCTCCGGACTGCAAAACATTCGCCGACGATGTCATCCGCGGTCGCGCGACCCTGTCCGAATGTGTCTTTGTGCGATTGAAGGAACTCGAGGAAGCCGCCACCCGCAAACCATCAACCACTACTCGGCGAGTGACAGCCGATAAGTGATTCCTTTCGCCCATGGACTGACCTCGCCATCATATTCACGGATTCACGTACTGAAACGGCATGGAGAATAAGGAGCCTCAACCGATGAGCAAGAAGCTACTCAAAATGGAAGTGATCTGTCCAAAATGTGGGGCGGATTTGAACGAAGGGGATCGTATCCCACTCGATGGCATTGTGTCCGGCACTGGCGCACGGGGAGTCATTAAGCTCAGCGCCATTTTCGGAGACTACAGCCTCGAGACGGACCTCGACATCCCCGATGGATCGCTGGTCACGTTCCTCTGCCCGAAGTGCGAAGAGAGCCTTCTGATCTCCCAACCATGCCCACTGTGCCAGGCGCCGCTGGCGTCTCTGGAACTCAAGAAGTTGGGGCATGTGGATTTCTGCACGCGCCGCGGATGCACCGGTCACGCCTTGGGCGGGTTCGGAGATGTGGACCAGATGATCCAGCTCTTGAACAAAATCACCGATACGCCGAACTACTGAGACGATGGCGCAGCGATCCTGTCCATCGATAAACCGGCCAAGTTCGCAAAGAGGGCTCGTGCAGCAACCGCACGAACCTTGAAACGCCTCCGAAGTTACAGGAGAAATAGACGACCATGGTCGAACGCAAGTTCAATTTCCGCCGAATGCACTACGAAGGAGCCGAGGGCGTGCTCATTCCGCTCCTGCAGAAGGCTCAGGCGGAAGAAGGCTACCTCTCCGAGGGTGCGATCGAGACCATCTATAAGGAGACGGGAATCCCGCCAAGTGAGATCTTTGGCGTCGCTACTTTCTACGCCCAATTCCGGCTCACACCCGTCGGCAAGTACATCATCCGCGTCTGTCACGGAACCGCCTGCCATGTGGCCAACGCCAAAGGCATCACGGACGCCATCAGCGATGTTCTGAACATCGGCGGCGGCGAAACGACGCCGGACCGGCTCTTCACGCTCGAAACGGTCTCGTGCCTCGGATGCTGCTCTCTGGCGCCGGTCATCATGATTAACGATCAGACCTTCGGAAACCTCACGACAACATCCGTGAAGAGAATCGTGAAGCGATTCATGAAGGAGAACGGGAAATGACCAAAGCCATCGTGGGTCTGGCCACCTGCGGCATCGCCGCCGGCGCCGAAGCCGTTCTCCAGGCGCTCAAGGAGAAAGTCAAAGCCCAGAAGCTGCCCGTCGAGGTCGGCATCACCGGTTGTATCGGGATGTGCTATCAGGAACCACTCGTGGAGATTCGTGCCGACAGTGGAGATCGGTACATCTACGGCGGTGTCAATGAAAAACGCCTCGACCGCGTGCTCAAACAACATGTCCAGGAAGGCAACCCCATCGAAGAACTGCTGGTCTGGACGAACAACGGTCTGGGGTCGGATCGAGAGTTTCTGAACCGGCAGGTGCGCATCGTACTTCGCAACTGCGGTTTCATCAATCCGGAATCTATCGACGATTATGTTGCCCAAGGCGGCTACAAAGCAATCGAGAATGCCATGGAGGAGCTCTCGCCCGACGCCCTGATTGGTGTCATGATCGACTCGGGTTTGAGGGGCCGTGGGGGAGCCGGCTTCCCCACCGGGATGAAGTGGCGCTTCACCCGCCTGTCCCCAGGCGACCGCAAGTTTATCATCTGCAATGCCGACGAAGGAGATCCCGGCGCGTTCATGGATCGCAGCGTTCTGGAAGGCGACCCGCATTCCGTTCTGGAAGGCATGCTCATCGCCGGCTACGCCATCGGCGCGCACGAAGGCTACATTTATGTTCGAGCCGAGTATCCCAAGGCCATTGAGCGGTTGAAGATTGCCATCGAGCAGGCCAACGCAAAGGGCTTTCTGGGAGAAAAAATCTGCGGCACGGACTTCCATTTCACCATCAAGATAAAGGAAGGGGCCGGAGCTTTCGTGTGCGGGGAAGAAACCGCGCTGATGAAATCGATCGAAGGCAGCCGTGGAATGCCGCGGATTCGCCCCCCGTTTCCGGCCGTCAAAGGACTCTGGGATTTCCCCACCAGTATCAACAATGTCGAAACCTTCGCCAATGTGCCCTGGATCGTACTCAATGGCGCCGACGCGTACAACCAATACGGCACCGACCGCTCCAAGGGAACGAAGGTCTTTGCTCTCGCAGGCAAAATCAAGCGAGGCGGGCTGGTGGAGGTCCCGATGGGGGTCACCATCCACGACATCGTCGATGGCATCTGCGGCGGCATCAAGGAGAAGCGCCGCTTCAAAGCCGTTCAAATCGGCGGACCTTCCGGCGGCTGTATCCCCACACAGCTCCAGGATACCATCATTGATTACGACTCCATCAGCCGAACCGGCGCTATCATGGGCTCCGGAGGCATGGTGGTCATGGACGAAACCACCTGCATGGTGGATGTCGCCAAGTTCTTCCTGGATTTCACGCAGCGCGAGTCGTGTGGCAAGTGCACCTTCTGCCGCATCGGCACGAAACGAATGCTGGAGATTCTGACGCGCATCACCGAGGGCAATGGCAAACTGAGTGACCTGCCGCTTCTCGAAGACTTGGCGAACAAGGTGAAGGACAACTCGCTCTGTGGACTCGGCCAGACCGCTCCGAACCCTGTCCTGACCACGCTGAA